>JBGPHD010000055.1:0-17145 GCA_041484135.1 Gemmatimonadota bacterium | reverse complement strand
GCGTATGCCAAGGACGGCAAGGTCGTCTGCTTCTTCCAAAGCGCGCAGAAGTTCAAGACGAGGTACGCGACGTTCGGCTTCAGCGACAAGGCGAACCTCGACGAAGGCGCCCTGTGGCCGGTCGCCTTCGCGCTGAAGGGGTTGACTGCCACCGAAGAGGCGAGGATCGGCGCGCTCGTGAAGAAAGCGGTGAGCTGAGGAGGTCGCGGGCGAAGCGCATCGGAGGCGGTCCGTGAAGCACACCCGCATCATCGTCACGCACTAAGCCGAGGCAAGGCGCGCGCAGGAGCTGCTCGGGAAGGGAGGCGTGGTAGGCAAGATCGTGCTCGTGCGCAACGGGTCGTCGCTCTAGGGCACCGACGCGGGCAGGGTGCGGTTGTAGTGCCAGATGGAGAGCTGCAAGTGCTCGGCGGCCCGACCGGACTCGTGACCGGCGAACAGGGACACGACGGCGCCGCTGATGCTGACCGCCTGCGCGGTCGACCGGTGATCCTCGTCCACGGCATACCAGATCGTCCCGACCAGCGCCGCGGCAGCCGCAACGCCGCCGAGCACGTGCGCCTTGAACGCCTGCCGCCGGTAGATCTCGTAGTGAGCACGCGCGGAATCCGTGGTGCCGGCCAGGACCGCGATGCTGGGTCGGAAGGCTGAGCCGCCAGCCGGGCAGGTGCCGCCGCGCCGGCCAGAACAGCGAGGATCGCCAACGTTCTCATGATGCCCCTCCGGTCGTGCGGCCCCGGCCAGGAAGTGTCGATCATCCTCGCGGGGACGCCTAACGTAGCTTCGCCAGCGCGTCCCGCACGGTCGTCGAGGTCGGGAACTCCCGCGCCAGCGGCTCGAGCAGCGCCCGCGCCGAGTCGGCCGAGCCCACCAGGACGTACGCCTCCGCCTTCAGCACCCCGACCCGGATCCGTGTCCGCCGGTCGTTAGGCGCCACGGTGACCTGGCCCAGGGCCGTAAGCGCCGCCCGCCCGTCATGGCGGTCCAGGATGGTGGACTCGATCCCCATGAGCCGGACGCCGGCATCTCCCGGCATCAGCCGCGTCAGCTCGTCGGTGAGGCGCGCCGCGTCGTCGGGCCTCGTGGCCGCGCGGTCCTGCTGGATGTTGTGATAGAGCCCGGCCACCAGGAGCCGCCTCACGTCCGCCGTGTCGCCGGAGCGCAGGCCGATGCCCCCGGCGTAGTCGTACACCAGGTCGCCGCCGCGCTCGGCCGCCTTGTAGAGCGCCGCGAGGCCCACGACCCCGACCACCGCCGACGCCACCCGCACGCCGTACGCCCACTTCCGCTTGCCGAGGGCCAGCGCGCCCGCCTCCAGCACCGCCACGACGAGTAACACGTTCTTCGCCCACTGTGCCGCATCCTCGTGCTCCTGGACCGCCTCCCGCGAGCCGGGCACCCGCTCCACCGGTCCGTGCGCGTCGAGTCCCGAGTGGACGGCGAGGTACGCCGCTCCGGTCCCGATCAGGATCAGCAGCGCCGCCGCGGGCCCCATGAACGCCAGCCGCGTCCCCAGCGGGATGAGCGAAAGCACACGAAGGATGACGCCCACGAAGAGCAGCGCGACGACGAAGTGGACGATCTGCGGGTGGAATGCGCCGATGTCGGGCACGGTCTTCGTTCCTCGTTGAGTGGTCCGAACCGATGTGGTGGTCTGAGTGCCTGCGGCGGCGCCGGCCCGCTGGACCGTCCAGAAACCGCACGCGCGTCCAGAAGTTGCACAGCTACCGGACCCTCCGCCAGAGGCCCGCGCCACGGGTCTCGCTCCTATCTCCATCCCCCGCAACGCCCTGCGGCCAACGCGCGCGCGTGGCACGGCCATTGCCTTCCCTACGATGCGGTGAATGGTGGGAGCTGCTGAACTCACAGGGGGGTTTCGACCCATCAGGAACCTACAGGCTGCCGGGAGGCAGCCTGTATCTTTTCCGGCTACACCGCCGCCGTCTCCTTCTTCTTCTCCGCCTGCTCCGAGGCCGGCTCGGCCGCGGCCGCCCGGCGCGGCTTCACCACGAACGTCCACACCAGGGCGACCACCAGCGCGGCCAGGATGACGCCCTGCACCGCCAGCGTCTCGACCGTGGGGTAGATGCCGAGGAACTCGTTCCGCGGACCGTGCGTCACCAGCGTGGTGGAGACGAGGCTCCCCTCCTGCAGCTCCTTCACGCCGTCACCGGCGAAGACGAACGCCATGAAGTAGAGCGTCACGCTCGTCACGGCGAAGAAGGGGCGCATCGGGATGCGCAGGCCGAACTTCTCGATGCCGAGGTACAGGCCCACCAGCACCACCGACCCCGCGATGATGCCGGCCGTGATGGGCGCCGCGCCGCTCACCCCGCCCGTCACGTAGAGGGCCTTGTAGAAGAGCACCGTCTCGAACCCCTCGCGATAGACCGCGAGGAACGCGACCAGCGCCAGCGCGAACCCGCTGCCGCTCTCCACCGCCTTCTGGATCCGCCCCTTCACGAACCGCTGCCACGCGGCGACCTCGATCTTGGAGATCAGCCAGTACGAGACGTAGAAGAGCATCGCGGCGGCGACCAGCATGACGCCGCCCTCGAGCGCCTCGCGCTGGGCCGGGGTCACGCGGAAGAGCAGCTCGAGCAGCGCCGCGGTGACCAGGCTCGCCACGATCGCGGCCACCACTCCCAGGCGCACGCTCCGCCGTCCCGCCTCGGCGCCGCTCTTCATGAGCACCGCCATGATCGCGGCGATGACGAGGATCGCCTCGAAGCCCTCGCGCAGCAGGAGCAGGAAGCTCTCGGCGAGGAGGCCGGCGCGGGAGCGGTCCCGGGTGAGCGCCTCCTCCGCTTGTGCGAGCGTCGCGAGCAGCTCGGCGTGGCGCCGCTCGATCTCGGCGGCGGGCGCGCCCGCGGCGGCCGCCTCTCGCAGCGTGGCGAACTGGCGCTCGGCGCGCGTCACCAGCGAGGGCTCGGTGGGCCGGAGGTCCGCCTCCACGGCCTCGAAGGCGAGGTACCCGTCGAAGACCTTGCGGCCCGCCGTCTCGCGCTCGCCGCGGCGGGCGAGGTCCACCGCGCCCCCCAGCTCGCCGCGCACCGTGCCGAAGACGATGGCGAGCGCGGCGTGCCGGCTCCCGCGCACCGCGGAGTCGGAGAGCGACAGGACATAGGCCACGACGTCCCAGCGCTCCTCGCGGGAGAGCGCCTCGCCGAAGGGGCGCATCCGCGTGCCGGGGACACCGAGGCTGATCTTCCGGTAGAGATCGAGCGGCGTCACGGTGGCGAGGACGGCGGAGTCGGTGAGGTCGGCGGGGGGCGGGTCGAAGTGTCCGGCGACGGCCACCGGCCCGTCGCCCCGTCCCGCGCCGCCGTGGCAGCGGGTGCACGTCGAGGTGTAGAGGAGCTGCCCGTTGGCGAGGGAGGGCTCGCGCGAGGGCCGCTCGTCGAGCGAGACGCCTAACGACACCGTGAGGCGCCGTTCCACATCCGACGCGCCCGCGGCGAGCGACTCGGCGGGCGCCGAGGCGGCGAGCAGGCGGGCCAGGTCCGCCACCCGCGCGCCCACGTCCCGCGCCAGCGGTGCCGGCAGGCCGCGCGCGGTGCGCGCCGCCTCCTCGATGAAGAGCGCCGCCTCGCGCGCTTCCTCCGGCTTGGCGAGCGCGCCTCCCACCCAGGCGAGCCGGTATTCCTGCGCCGCCAGCTGCAGCGTGGCGACGATGCGCCGCGCGGCCTCCGGCGCGTCCGCCTGGACCGCAGAAGCGCGGGGCACGCGGGGCGCGGCCGGTGCGACGGGCGCGGCCTGCGCGGGGACCTGCGAGAGCGCGACGAGCAGCGCGAACAGCTTCGTCATTCGAGGACCACCACCGCGGCGGCGATGCCGCCGTCGTGCGACAGCGAGATGTGGCAGCGGTTGGCGCCCAGCGCCTGGAACCGCTCGAGCGCGGCCCCGTGCAGGATCATCCGCGGCCTGCCGTCGGGGAGGCGCTCCACCTCCATGTGGAGCCAGGAGATCCCCAGGTCCGCGCCGTCGGCGCTCAGGGCCTTGTAGGTCGCTTCCTTGGCGGCGATACGGCCGGCGAAGTGCAGGGCCTGGTGCGCCAGGTCCTTCGCCACCTCGCGCTCCCGCGGCGTGAACAGGCGCTGCATGATGCGCTCGCCGTGCCGGTCGATCATCTGCTTGACCCGCGCTTCGGGTACCACGTCGATGCCGAGCCCGATCACCGCCATGTCACGGCCCCCGCGCGATGAAGAGGCGGCGGCGGAGCCGGGAGCCATCCCCGCGCGCCACCACCACCATGTACACCCCGTTCGCGACCGGGGCGCCCGTCGTGCTTTCCGTGTCCCACTGGAAGAGGCCGGGGTCGGTCGTGAAAGACTGCGTCATCACGCGCGTCCCGAGGAGCGAGTACACGTCCACCCGCGCCCCGCCGGTGCCCACGGCGGGCCACCGGATGAAGACGGGCGGCGTGCGCACCGGATCGGCGGAGAAGGCGACCGCCGCCGCGGGCGCAGACGCGACGGCGTTCACGGCATCGAAGAGCGAGGTCTCGCCGGCGGTGACGGCGATCGCGTCGATGGTCCAGCTCATCTGGTCCGCGGTGAAGCGCACACGCAGCGTCGACGCGCCCGCCGCCGCGGTGAGCGGGACCGCCACCGGGTACCACACCGGCGCCGCGCCGACGAGGCGCGCGACCTCCGTCCAGATGGCGCCGCCGTCGGTCGAGATCTCGACCCTGCCCTGCAACTCCTGGGTGAACACGCTGCCCGCGTGCTTGGTCCAGAAGAAGAGCGTGAGGCCGCTCCGTCCCGCGACCGGGATGTCGGGCGAGGTGAGGACGCCGGTGTTGTCGGTCCAGGCGGAGGCGCCCTCGAAGGCGTCGGTGGTGCGCACGAAGCCGGTCCACGGGGACGCCGGGCTTTCGGCGCCGTCGCGCGCGAGGATATCGGCCACGAGGCCGAGCGACGCCACGCGCACCGCGCGCGCGTCGCGCACCGCCGCCGAGTCGGTGACGTACCGCGCGAAGGCCACGCCGTTGCCGAGCGGGTCCGCCGTGAAGGGACGCGTCACCACCCGGCCCGAGTCCGTGGCCACCTGGAGCGACGGCCTGGCGGCCGCTTTGGGTGCCAGCACCCGGACCTCGGGCCAGACCGACTCGAACGCGGCCCCGGCCACCGCTCCCGTCGAGCCGACAGCGTTAGGCAGGTCCCCCGCGGCCTGGAGCAGGCCGAGCGCGAAGGGGAGCGCGTCGCGCGTCACGCGCGTGAGCAGGGTGTCGTCGTCGGGGAACTCGAAGCCGTAGTAGGCGCCGCCCGCGCAGCAGCCCGACGTGAGCTCCACGGTGAAGGCCGCCGCGCCGAACTCCTCGTACGCCCAGTCGGCGAAGTCCCCGTTGGTGGGATAGAGGTGCCAGCCGGGGCCCGGGTGATAGCGGTCGTTCACGGAGCCGGGGACGCTGTCGCGCATCGCGGGGGCGACGTCGGTGCCCGCCAGGACGCGGAAGAGACCGTCGTCGCCGGTCAGGGCGCCGTTGGCCTGGCCCCACGGATAGAGGATCGCGCCGGTGTAGGTGTGGTAGGTGATGGACGCGGGGGGCGGGTGGGCACGGAAGAACGCCGCGATCGCGCGCGTCTCCGGCTCCGACTCCGCGGCGGTGCCCCGGTAGATGTCCGAGGCCGGGTCCGGGGAGGAACCGGCGGCGTCGAGGGCGAAGAAGGTGGCGTGGTTCCGGTTGAGGTCGATGCCGAAGGTGCCGTCCGCGTTGGGCCGCCGGTTCTTCCGCCAGAGCCGCGTGGTGGTGAAGGTGTACTCGTAGCCGTCGGGGTTGGCGACCGGGATCACCCACACGTCCCTTCCGGCGAGCAGGGCGGCGCCGCCGGGCCGGAGCGGGAGCGAGTCGGCGAAGAAGACGACGAGGCGGAGCGCCACCTCCGCGGCGGCCCACTCGCGCGCGTGATACGTCGCGACGTAGATGACGTTAGGCCGGGACGGCGCGTCGGTGGACGCCCCGATCTTCACCGCGAGGATGGGCCGGCCCTCCACCGATGCGCCGATGGAGTCCACGGTGAGGTTGGTGCGCGCGGCCGCCAGCGCGCGCAGGTACGCCGCCACGCCGCGCGCCGGATCGTCGAAATCGCGATAGACCGTGAAGGCGCGCGCCCCGAGGGCCAAGCGGCGCGCTTCCATCGCCGCCGCGCCGGGAGCCCGCGGCACTTCTTCGGGGACCCAGCCGCGCGCCGCCAGCAGGCGAAGGTCCCGGGGCGAGATCACCGCGACCACGCGCACCCGCCCGTCCGCGAGCGGCCGCGCCTCGACGACGTCGACACCGAGCCGTCGCACCGAGTCCACCGCCGCGACGCTCTCCACCTCGAAGCGCGCGGTGACCCGCTCCTGCGCCGCGAGGGACCGTGCCGCGACAAGCGATACCGCCGCGCCGACGCACAGCACGCACCCACGCCAACGCCTCGGCCCGCGCGCCGGTGCCCGTGCCGTCATGCGAAGACCGTCCGCAACACCGCCTCCGTGTCCGACAGGTCCGCGAACGCCGCGTAGGCGCCGTGCTCCATCAGCTGGGCCGCCGTGTAGGCCGCCGTCCCGACGCCCACGGGCCTGGCGCCGATCCCCCGGCCGCAGGCCATGTCGGCCGGGGTGTCGCCGATGATGACGACGTCGCGCCCCGCGATCGCGACACCTAACGTCTCGTGGGCGCGCCGCTGGGCGACGGCCGGGAGGGCCGAACGCTCGTGGCTGTCGGAGCCGAACGCGTTGACCTTGAACCGCGCCACGTCGAGTCCCGCCGCGCCGAGCTTGAGGCGCGCCCCCTCGGCCACGTTGCCGGTTAGCAGGCCCATCACGCAGTCGGCCCGCGCCTCCAGCGCGTCCAGCAACGCGCGCACCCCCGGATAGACGGTCGTGGTGTGCCCCGGCCGCGCCAGCTCGACGGGGAGGCGCTCCACGTACCGCGCCAGCACGCGTTCCACCAGCGCCTCGTCCACCGCGAGGCCCGCCCCCTCGGCCAGGCGATGCACGATCTCGCCGTCGGTGCGGCCGTCGAACCGGAAGGTGTCGATCGGGCCGGCGGTGCCGAGGACGTCCTCCAGGGCGCCGCGGATGGCGCGGCGTCCGGCGCCGTCGGTCCAGATCAGCGTCCCGTCGATGTCGAACGCGATGAGCTTCATGTGCGGGTCAGGTAGATGCCGGCGAAGATGCCGGCCGCGCCCAGCAGCTGCCAGAGCGTGGGGGTCTCGCCGAGGAGGGGCCAGGCGGCGAAGAGCGCGACCACCGGGGTGAAGTTCGAGAACAGGGCCGTGCGGGCCGGGCCGAGCCGCGCGATGCCGCGGTTCCAGAACACGTACGCCAGCACCAGGCTGCCTAACGCCGAGTACAGGGTGCCGCCCCAGATCGCGGGCCGCACCAGGTGCCAGTCCTGCCCCAGCGCGGCGGGGAGGCCGATCAGCACCAGCGGGATGCCGCCCAGGACCATCGTCCACGCCGTGGCCACGACGGGGCCCAGGGCGTCGGACAGCGGCTTCATGCCGATGGCGTACCAGGTCCAGAGGAGTGTCGAGGCGAAGACGGTGAGGTCTCCCATCGTCGTCCCGCCGAACCCGACCTCGCGCCCGCTCCCCAGGATGATGGTGGCGATGCCGGCCGTCGCGACCGCCAGGCCGGCGACGTCGCGGGGCCGCAGCCGCTCGTGGCCGAGGAGGTGGCTCAGCACCGCCGTCTCGACCGGCACCGCCGCCATGAGGAGCGCGGCGTTCCCGGCCCGGGTGCGCGCGATCCCCTCGATGAACGCGATCTGGTAGGCGGTGTTCCCGATGAGGCCCATCAACGCCAGGCGGCCGATGAACAGGCTGGCCGGGCGCTTGGCGCCGCGCAGCACGGCGATGGCCACGATGGCGACCGACGCGATGGCGAAGCGCACGGCGTTGAAGGTGAGCGGGCTGTCGAAGGCGGGGAGGATCGCCTTCATCACGATGAAATTGACGCCCCAGATCGTGACCATGCAGAGCATGAGCGCGTCGGTGCTCGTGAAGCCCTGCGGCCGCGCCACCGGCGCGAGCACCTCTCTCTGAACGGCCTGGGACGCCGGCATGGGAGGAAAGCTAATCGGGGCCGACTACGGTCCGCGACCGAAGCACGGTATCATACGGCCGTGACCCGCCTCCATCGCATGTGGTGTGGGGCCGCGCTGGCGGCCGCCGCCGTCGTGGGCGCCGCCCCGCTCCGCGCCCAGGAACGGCCCCGGGGCCCGCTGGCCGACTCGATCGCGCCACTCTTCGCCGACCGCATGTGGCGCCGGGCCACCTGGGGCGCCCTGGTCGTGAGCCTGACCCGCGGCGACACCCTCCTCTCCTACCGCGCCGACCGCCGCTTCGTCCCGGCCTCCAACGCCAAGCTCTTCACCACCGCCGCCGCGCTCCACTACCTCGGCACCGACTTCCGGTTCATCACCGTGCTCTTCGCCGACGGACGGGTGCGGAACGGCGACCTGCTCGGCGACCTGGTGCTGTACGGCACGGGGGATCCCACCTTCGCGCTCGACACGATCAGCCTCGCCGAGTTCGCGGACAGCGTGGCGCTCGCGGGGATCCGGCGCATCAACGGGAACATCGTCGGTGACGCCTCCTTCCTCGGCGGCGACATCCGGGCGCCCGGCTGGCAGCCGGACATCGTGACCAGCACGTATGCCGCCCGCCCCTCGGCGTTGGGGACCAACGAGAACCGGGTCCGCGTGACGGTGGAGCCGGGGCCCCGGCGCGGCACGGCGGCCGTGGTGCGCATCGAGCCCAGGACCGACTACTACGCCCTGGCCAGCGTGGTCATCACCGGCCGGCCGGGGAGCCGCACGGCGATCAGCATCCGCGCCGGCCGTGCCCACGGCATGGTCGAACTCACCGGGACCATCGCGGCCGACGCGGAACCGTGGAGCCGCACCATCCTCATCGAGCGGCCCGCCGAGTTCGCGGCGAGCCTCCTCAAGGCGCTCCTCGAGGCGCGCGGCATCACGGTGGCGGGGATGGCGCGCTCGGTGGTGGACAACGCCCCCACCCGCGCGCACACCATGCTGCTCCGCGCGGCCGCGCGCGGGGGAGCGTTCGAGGGCGCCGTCGCCGTGCATCGCTCGCCGCCCCTGGCCGACGTGGTGTCGATGATCAACCACCGCAGCCACAACCTCTCGGCCGAGCTGGCCTTCCGGGTCATCGGAAGGATGGAAGGGGGCACCGGCACCTTCGCGAGCGGGGCGCGCGCGGTGGCGCGCTTCCTCACCGACGAGGCGGGGATCCCGGCGGCCGCGGTGCAGGTGCGCGATGGGTCGGGGCTCTCCCTCCTCGACGAGGCGTCGCCGCGCTCGATCGTCCAGCTGCTGGCGTACATGCGCCGCTCCCCCGAGGGGCCGGCCTTCTTCGCGTCGCTGCCGCTGGTGGGCGAGGGGATAAGGTCGCGGATGAACGAAACCGCCGCGTACGGGCGCCTGCGCGCCAAGACCGGCACCCTGACCGGCGTGTCGGCGCTGGCAGGCTACGTGACGACGGCGGCGGGGGAGGAGCTGGCCTTCTCGATCATCGTGAACGGCGCCAATTCGATCGACGACGCGCGCCTGGTGCAGGACAGCATCGGGGTGCGGCTCAGTCTCTTCGATCGGACACGCGTCGCGCCAGCCGAAAGCTCGCGCGCAGGGCCGCCGCCTCCGCGCTCCCGCCCGTGAGCGGCGACCGGCACACGCCGCCGGCCGCCAGCGACGCATGCACCACGCTCCCCGCCCCGTCCGCGATCGCGACGTGGCTGATCCGGTCCCCGTCCTCCGCGAAGAACAGCAGGTCGCCCGCCTCAAAGGCCGTCTGCGGGTCGGCGCCCCGCACCTCGGCGCCCGCTTTGGCCTGGAGCGCGGCGTCCCGCGGGAGGGCGAGGCCCCGCATCTTGAAGGTCACCTGCGTCAGCCCGGAGCAGTCCACCCCCCATGGCGTGACGCCGCCCCAGAGGTAAGGGGCCCCGGAGAAGAAGACCTCGGCCCAGACGGCCGGCGCCATGGCGCGCGCCTCATCGTGCAGCGCCGACGCGGCCGCCACCCGCCCACTCGCCAGCTGCGCGATCCGCCCGTCGGGGAGCCGCACCACGCCGCCCGCTTCCGGCGCCACGCGCGCGCCTAACGGCAACAGCACCCGGGTCCGGCCGTCCAGGGAGAGCACGGCGCCCAGGCTGAGATGATGCGCCTCGGCGCGCCAGGCTTCGACCCGAGGCTCATCGCCGACCGCCACGTAGCCGCGGTGGATCCACCCGGCGTACTCGTCCTCCCCCCGGACCTTGAGGAACCGGTCCCGTTCGTCGGTGATGGTGAGCAGATGGCCGAGGGGGGCCTGCGACACCAACTCGGCCCGGAGGTCGGGACTGCCGAGCAACGGGGCGAGCGAGGCGGTGACGATAGCGTGCGGAGCGGTCAATCCGAGAGTCCCGGCACTCCGTCCCGGCCCCGGGCCTCGGTGACGCCGCGCTCGATCGCCATCTCGGTGGCGTCCCGCGCCATCTGCTCGACCTGGATCGGGAGGGCGTTGACGTTCCCCGCCGAGCAGGCGAAGACGATGTCGCCGTCGAAGGCGCTGCCCACCGGCACGATGCGCCGGGCCATCCCGTCACCGGCCGCGCGGGCCACGCCGGCGAGCGCGAGCCGGCTCAAGGCGACGTTGGTGGCGACCACGACGAGCGTGGTGTTGGTGGAGATGCGGTGCGGCGGCGAGAGGGCGCCGCGGGTGAGCCCGCCCCGCGCGAGGTACGCCGCCGTCCCGACGAACTTCCCGTCGTCCGAGCGCGCGCCCGCGAGGATCTTCCCGGTGGCGTCGGTCACGTCGCCGAAGGCGTTGACGACGGCGAGCGCGCCGACGATCACCTCGCCCGCCTTCACCGACCAGGTGCCCACCCCGCCCTTCATCGCGGTGCCGGGGCCGAGCGCCTTCCCGACGGTCGCTCCCGTCCCCGCGCCGACCGACCCCTCGGCCACCGCCTGGCCCGCCGTCTCGCACGCCTGCCCGCCCATCTGCGGCGTGGGCCGGGCGTCGAACCGGCCGCAGGGGAGGAGGTCGAAGATGACCGCGGCGGGCACGATGGGCACCACCCCGGGACCGACGGAGAAGCCGCGCTTGTGCGCCTCGAGCCAGCGGGCGACGCCGTCGGCGGAAGCGAGGCCGTAGGCGGAGCCCCCGCTGAGGACGATGGCGTCCACCCGGCCGGCGAGGGACTCGGGCCGGCAGGCGTCGATCTCGCGGGTGCCGGTGGCGCGGCCTTTGACGAAGGCGGTGCACGGCATGCCCGACTCCGGCGCGAGCACGACGGTGCAGCCCGTGCCGCCGCCCGCGTCGGTGGCGTGTCCGACGAGGAGTCCAGGGACGTCCGTGAGCGCAGGCGGCATGCTCGGATCCGAAAGAGGTGAGGGCGAAGCTAGAGGGCCGCGCCGTGGAGCGTCAAGCGCTTGCCGCCCGTCCGTCCGCGCCGTAGCTTCGCCGCGTGAGCGATCTCCCCGCCCCACCCACCGTGCTGGTCGTCGATGACGACGAGTCGGTGCGCCGCATCCTGGCGCAGTACCTCGGCAGGACCTGCCGCGCGCTGGAAGCGGCGAGCGGGCCCGCGGCGCTCGAGCTGATCGAGGCGCACCGCGTCGCCGCCGTGATCTGCGACATCAAGATGCCCGGCATGACCGGCATCGAGCTCGTCCCCCTCGCCCTCCACAAGGACCCCGACCTCGCCATCATCATGCTGACCGGCGTGGACAGTCCACAGTCGGCGATCCAGTGCCTGAAGAACGGCGCGGTGGACTACCTCATCAAGCCGGTGGACATGGAGGAGCTGACCTTCTCGCTCCAGTACGCGCTCCGCAAGCGCGAGCTGGAGATCGAACGGCGCTCCCTGGAGGAGTGGCTCACCCGCGAGGTGGCGCTCAAGACCCGGGACCTCGACGAGCAGAAGCGCCAGGTCGAGGACCTCTCGATCACGGTGCTGACCGCACTGGTCGAGGCCGTCGAGACGCCGGGTCCGGGCGGGCGCCGGCACTCGGTGCGGGTCGCCAACCTCTGCGGCCACGTCGCCTCGCGCCTGGGGCTCGACGCCGACGATGTCGAGACGATCCGCCTCTCCGCGCGCCTCCACGACCTCGGCCAGATCGCGTTGCGGGAGGACCTGCTCCGGCACGGGCACCGGCGCACCCAGGAATTGGTGGGCGCCCCCGGCGGTCCCGACCTCGCGGTGCGCATCCTCCAGCCGCTGCGCGGCCACGCCGACATCCTGGCGATCGTGCGCTCGCAGCACGAGCGGTACGACGGCCGCGGGAAGCCGGACGGCCTCAAGGGCGAGGCGATCCCGGTCGGGGCGCGGGTCCTGGCGGCGGCGAACCTCTACGACGAGCTCACGGCCACGGCGGAGGAGGGGAAGAACCTGAAACCGGCCCAGGCCCTCGAGAACCTTCGCGGCCTGTGCGGGATGCTGCTCGACCCGGCGGTCTTCGGGGCGCTCGAAGCGGTGGTGGGCGAACCGGCCTAGGCGGGTTTCGGCACGGTCCTGGGGAGGTTGGCGGGCTCCTGCAGGCCCTTCTTGTGACGACACGCCTTGCAGAGCGTGATCCCGCGGAAGTCGCAGATCAGGCAGATGAAGGTGCCGCAATCCTCGCAGGGATTCCCCTCCGACGCGCGCTCCTCGTTCCCGCACGACCGGCACACCATCATGTCACGCTCGCCCATGGGTCACCTCATCCGCCGAGTGCGTAGGTCTTGATCTTGTTGATGAGCGTCGCGCGGGAGATGCCCAGCTCCTCCGCCGCGCGTGTCCGGTTGCCGGTGTGCCGCTTGAGCGTGCGCTCGATGTGGCGGCGCTCGACCTCCTCGAGCGACGCAGGCTGGAAGCGCCCGCCGTCGCCGGCGGCGCGCCGCCCCAGGTCGGGGAGGTGCTCCGGTCCGATCCGCTTGGCGCCGCGCGACATGATCAGCGCGCGCTCCAGCACGTTGCGCATCTCGCGGATGTTGCCCGGCCAGCTGTAGGCCATCAGCCGCTCGAGCGCCTCGGTCGAGATCTCCTCGGGGCTGCCCGGCAGGGTGAGCCGCAGCTCGCCGTGGAAGTGCTTGAGCAGCGCGAGCCGGTCCTCGCGCGCGCGCTCGCGCAGCGGCGGCAGGTGCAGCGGGAGCACGTTCAGCCGGTAGAAGAGGTCCTCGCGGAAGCGCCCCGCCCGCACCGCCTCCTCGATGTCGTGATTGGTCGCGGCGATGAGGCGGACGTCCACCTGGATCTCGCGGGTCCCGCCCAGCCGGCGGAAGGTCTTGGTCTCGAGGGCCTTGAGCAGCTTGGGCTGGAGCTCGGTGGCGAGGTCGCCGATCTCGTCGAGGAAGATCGACCCCCGGTCGGCGATCTCGAAGAGCCCCTGCTTGCGCTCCTTGGCGTCCGTGAAGGCGCCCTTCTCGTGGCCGAACAGCTCCGAGTCGAGGAAGGTCGCGGAGAGGCCGGCGCAGTTCACGTCCACGAAGGGCGCCGCCTTGCGGGCGGAGCTGTTGTGGAGGAGCCGCGCGACCCACCCCTTCCCGCTCCCCGATTCGCCGGTGAGGAGCACCGTGGTGCTGCCCGACTCCGCCAGCAGCCGCACCTGGCGCGCCAGGTCCTGCATCGGCGGGGAGACGCCGAGGATGTCGTCCGCGGCGATCCCGGGGGAGAGGCGGGCGCGCAGGAGCTCGTTGTGCCTGCGGAGCCGCACCTTGTCCAGGACGCGCGCCGTGGCGGCCGAAAGGTGCGTCATGTCCACCGGCTTGGTGAGGAAGTTCTCGGCGCCCAGCTGCATGGCGCGCACCGCCGTCTCCACGTCGCCGAAGCCGGTGAGGAGGATCACCGCCGCGTCCTTCTGCCGCAGCTTCTCGAGTACCTCCAGGCCGTCGCCGTCGGGCAGGTGCAGGTCGAGCAGCACCACGTCGGGGCGCACGCGGTGGTAGCAGTCGATGCCGCCCTCGGCGCTGGCCTCGCGGTGCACCTCGTAGCCCAGCTTCTCGAAGTACGCGCCGATCGCCTTCAGGACGTCGGGGTCGTCGTCGATGAGGAGGAGCGAGTCGGCCATGGCGCTCACGTGAGGAGGGTGGGGGTCCGGCGCAGCAGATCGACCGCCGCGTCCACTTCCGCGGCGCCGAACTGCGACTCGCGGCCCTGCACCAGCTCCGTGATGACGGCGTCCGGTTCGCGGCGCGCCCGCCAGGGCCGCGCGGCGCACATCGCGGCGATCGCGGCCGCGGTGCCAAGCGCGCGCGCCAGGGGCGGGATGTCGTCCCCGGCCAGGCCGCCCGGGTAGCCGCCCCCGTCCTGTCGCTCGTGGTGCGCCGCCACCGCCCCCACCACGGACCGGTCGGCGCCGAGGCGTTCGATCCACCGCGCGCCTAACGTCGGATGGACCCGGATGAGGTGGTGCGTGGTGCGGGTCGGCGGCCCCTCGGCGTGCTGCTCGGTGATGGGCACGGCCAGCATCCCGACGTCGTGGACCCGCGCCGCGATCGCCACCCGGTCGGCGTCGAGGCCGAGCGGGCCCGCCAGGGCCACCGCGATCCGGCTGGTGCGGTTCGAGTAGCCGGCCCGGTAGGGGTCCGCCTTCTCGAACGCGTTCACGATCTCGCCGAGGACCACCAGGATCGGCCCCGCGGCGCGCGCCGCGCCGATGGCCTCCACGGTCTGCCGCATCGTCCGGAGCTCCAGCGCGAGCGACGCCTCGTGCGCCACCAGCTCGACGTCGAGCGGCTTCGCGACGATGGCGTCGGCGCCGCGCGCCAGCACCTCCGCCGACCCCACCCCGTCGTCCGGCGCCAGCATCACGATCATCGCCGGCGGGTCCACCATCCGCCGCGCTTCGTCCAGGATCTCGAGGCCGCTCCGGCCGGGGAGGGTGACGTCGGTGATGACCAGGTCCCACCGCTCCGCCGCGAGCTGATCGAGGCCCTCCGAGCCGGAGTGCGCCGCGGCGCATGCCGCGCCCTCACGCTCCAGGCGGCGGACCACCGCCGCGGCGATGGAGCGTTCGTCATCCACCACCAGGACGCGTTTCGTGGCCAGCGGCGCGGTCATCCCGGCGAATGTAGCCACGCCGGTAGGGGCCGGAAAGCGGTCAACCATGGGCCGGCGGCCCTCCGCGACCACTCGGCGGCGGGGCGAAGACGATGAGGGCGCCCGGGCGCACCGCGATCCCGAGCGGCGAGCTTCCGAAGGCCTCGCCGTCGGCCTGCGCGGGAAGCACCGGGTCCGCCACGATCTTCACGGTCCGCGCCTGGAGGAACCGGATCCCCGGATCGGCCTCGGGGCGGCGGGTGAAGAGCCGCCAGGCCACGCGCGCCGCGCCCGCGATCGTCTCCGCGTCGAGCACGGCGACGTCGAGGAGCCCGTCGTCCAGCAGGATCTGCGGGCCGAGGGTGAAGATCCCGCCGTTGATCAGCTCGCGGCAGTTCGCGACGAGCACGATCGCCGCCCGGCCCTCGTAGGTGGTCGTGTCCGTCTCGATCCGCACCGTGGCCCGCGTGATCGCCGTGGCGAGGCCGATCGCGGTGGCGACGTAGGCGCCGACGCCGAAGGTTCGCTTGTGGTGCTGCGCGGTCTTGTGCATCAGCTCGGCGTCGAACCCCACGCCCGCCGCCACCGCGAAGAAGCGGGTGCCCGCCGTGGTCTCCACGCTCCCCACGTCCACCGCGCGCGTCGTGCCCGCGAGAATGAGGTCCACCGCGGCGGCCATGGACCGCTTGATGCCGAGGTTGCCGGCGAGGAGGTTCCCGGTTCCCGCCGGCAGGATCCCGCACGGCCGGCCGGTGCCGACCAAGCTGCCCGCGACTTCCATGACGGTGCCGTCCCCGCCGTGGGCGATGAGGAGCTCCGCGCCGTCGTCCATCGCCTCGCGCGCCAGGCGCGCCGCGTCGCCCCGCGCCGCGGTGCGGGCCACGTCCACGACGACGCCGCGATCCTCGAGCCGACGCCGCGCGAAAGTGAGGTCCCGTTCCGCCGCCCGGCCCGCCGCCGGATTGGTGATGATGACCGCTCGCGTCACCGCTGGCCCGGCTGGAAGAAGAGGTCCACGCCGATCTGGTACTTGGACGATTGCGGGGTCGCGGCGCCCGACACGCGGCAGTCGCGCACCAGCGGCTCGACGCTGGCCTCGAGCCTGAACTGCTGCGAGAGCCGGTACTCCACGCTCGCCCCCAGGATCTGCGATGTGGCGCCGCGCCGCACCTCGCAGAGGCCCGCGTTGAGGATGAGGAACGTCCGCTGGCCGATCTGCGTCCCCGCCTCGATGCGGGTCGCGCCGAAGCCCTGCACGTCGCCCGGCATCCCCGCGGGGCGGATGGCCAGGTAGTCCAGCGGCAGCCCCAGACCGCCCACCAGCGTCTGCTCCAGCTCGCCGGCCGCGAGGCTCGCCAGGGTCCCCTGGAGGAGGGCCGTCTCGTTGCGCGTCCCCGTCCCCGCCGCCACCAGCTCGGCCGATGGCCGGCCGAACAACAGATACGACACCAGCTCGGTCTCGGATAGCGGCGGGCGCTGGTCGCTCTCCAAGGTGAGCCGCGGCATCAGGAGCGTCCCGCCGATGATGGCCCGCACCACGAGCTGAGACCCCTGGAGCGTGCGCACGGTGTGCTGCGCCGCGATGTCCAGGTCGGGATTGAAGTCCTGCGTGCCGTAGAACCGCACCGTGCCGCGCACCACCTGGAAGTCCTTCGACAAGCCGGCGGGCAGGACGAGCCGGTAGCTGCCGCGCACCGCGTTGAGCGTGCCGTCGAGGCGGTACCGCGGCATCCCGTCCTCGACCGCCCTGCTGATCTGGAAGTCGCCGGAGAGCTGGATGTTGGCCTCGTGCGAGCGCAGCCACATGTCGGGCCCCATGGTGACGCTCAGCTCCTGGATGCGCAGGCTGTCGAGGAAGACGCTCTGCGCCGACGGGGCGAGGCCCGCCGCGCGCGCCAGGTTCGAATCCACGATGGCGCGGAACTCCGGGTCGTCGAGGTTGACGATGCGCTTCTCCACCAGGTCGGCAAAGGCGACGTACCCGGCGTCCACCGTGACCCGTCCGGTCAGCGTGGCGCCGAGGAGAGGGCCGCGGAGCCGGAGGTCCCCGCTGGCCGTGATCGTGCCGAGGTCCCGGATGTTGTACGCGGTGAACCCCCGCGGCACCACCGTGAGGTCGAGCACCGGCCGCGACAG
>JBGPHD010000054.1:0-17167 GCA_041484135.1 Gemmatimonadota bacterium | reverse complement strand
GTGGGTCTGGAGCGCCGCGTCCACCGCGTTCGCCACCAGGTTGATGAGGAGCTGGTCGAGCTGGTCCCCGTCGGCGCGGATCACGACCGGCGCGCCGGGCGCCACGCCCACGCCGAGCCGCGTCTCGAGGCCCGCCACCCGCCGCACCCAGGTCTCCACGTCCAGCGGCGCCAGCCGGGGCGGCGGGAGCCGCGCCAGCCGCGCGTACGCGGCCATGAAGCGCGACAGCGCCTCGGCGCGGCCCGCGATGAGCGCGAGGCCCGGCGCCAGATCCTCGGCGCCTAACGCTACCAGGGCACCGGGGTCGCCCGCGCCCGCCGACAGCTGTCCGGCGACGCGGTCGTGCAGACTCTGCGCCACCGACTTGATGGGCGCGAGCGAGTTGTTGATCTCGTGGCCGAGGACCCGGATCAGGCGCTGCCAGGCGGTGCGCTCCTCGTCGCGCAGCGCGCGCGAGACATCGGCGAGGACGAGCAGCACGTGCGGCCGCCCTCCCTGCCGGAACGAGCTCCGCCGGAAGCCGTAGCGGCCGGCGCGGTCCTCGAAGCGCATCTCGCGCACGCCCGCCGCGTCCCCGTGCAGGCAGGCGGCGAGCCCCAGCTCCTCGGCGGTCCTCCCCAACACCCGCTCGGCCGTCAGGCCGAGGAGGCGCTCGCCACCGCGGTTGGCGAGCCGCAACCGCTCGGTCTCGTCGAAGGCGAAGACGGCCACCTCGATCTCGCCCATCACGCGGCGGAGGAGCGCGGAGGCTTCCAGCGCGCCCAGCCGCTGCTGGCGCAGGGTCTCACCTAACGTGTTGACTTCGAGGAACGCGAGGCCGAGGTCGTCGTTGGGGCTGGCGCCGCGCGCGCGGATGGAGAAGTCCCCCTCGCGCAGGCCGGCGATCATGTTGGCGATGGTCTGGAGCGGCCGGATGACGCGCTCCCGGACCGCGAACCCGAAGCCGAGCCAGCAGAGCACGACCAGCAGGCCGACGGTCCAGTCGACCTTGGGGGTGTAGTGCCCGATGGCGAGGAGGATGAGCGCGGCGCCGACGGCGGGGAGCCCTGAGAGGAGGGCCGTGATGAGGACCCGTCGGTCGTGTGTCAGAGTCCGTACTGTTGGAGCCGGCGGTAGAGCGCGCTGCGCGAGAGGCCCAGCGCGCCGGCGGCCTGGCTCACGTTCCCGCCGCAGCGGTCGAGCGCCTTGCGGATCAGCACGCGCTCGACGTCCTCCAGCGTCATCTCCTCGAGCCTGGTCGCGGCGCCCCCGCTCTCGGCGCGCAACTCGAAGTCCACCGCCCGCACCAGGTCCCCCTGGGCCATCAACACCGCGCGCTCCACGGCGTGGTCCAGCTCGCGGACGTTGCCGGGCCACGGGTGCGCGAGCAGCTGCTGGAGCGCGGAGGGATCGAATCCCGCCAGCGCCTTGCGGTAGCGCGCGGCGTGGCGGAGGAGGAAGTGCATCGCGAGCGGGGTGATGTCCTCCCGGCGGTCGCGCAGCGCGGGCAGGTGGATCTCGATGGTGTTGAGGCGGAAGAGGAGGTCCTCGCGGAAGCGCCCGGCGGCCACTTCGGCGCGCAGGTCGGCGTTGGTCGCCGCGATCACCCGCACGTCCACGCTCCGCGTCTTCGACGAGCCCACCCGCTCGAGCGCCGAGGTCTGGAGGACACGCAGGAGCTTGGCCTGCTGCGCCATCGGCACGTTGGCGATCTCGTCCAGGAACAGCGTCCCGCCGTCGGCCAGCTCGAAGCGGCCCACCCGGTCCGACTTGGCGTCGGTGAAGGCGCCCTTCACGTGGCCGAAGAGCTCGCTCTCGAAGACGCCCTCGGAGAGCCCGCCCACGTTCACCGCGACCAGCGGCCTCGCCGCCCGCGCCGAGGACGCGTGGAGCCACTCGGCCACCAGCTCCTTGCCGGTGCCGTGCTCGCCGGTGATGAGGACGCTCGCGTCGGAAGGGCCGATGCGCTCCATCAGCGTCAGGACCGGCCGCATCGCCGGCGCCTCGGCGATCAGCGTGGGGTAGCCGTCGCGCGCCAGGAGGCGGGTCTGCTCGTCGTGGCGCTGGCTCTTCTTCAGGGCGCGGCCCAGCTCGACCTGGGTCTTCAGCGTGGCGAGGAGGCGGCCGTTGTCCCACGGCTTCTCGATGTAGTCGCGCGCGCCGCGCCGCATCGCCTCGACGGCGCCTTCGACGCTCCCCCAGGCGGTCATCATCACCACCGGGAGCGTGCTGTCCAGCGACGCGAGCCGGGAGAGGAGGTCGAGCCCCTCGATGCCGCCCGTGGTGTCGCGCTGGTAATTCATGTCGATCAGCGCTGCGTCGAAGTCGTGCTGCTCCACCGCCGACAGGACCCCGCCGGGCGAGGAGACGGCCTCGACCTCGTAGCCCTCCTGCTTGAGGAGCAGCTTGAGCGCCTCGCGGACGTCCGGCTGGTCGTCGGCGATGAGGATGCGCGGCGCCGCCATCAGCGGCCCCGCGGTCGCAACGCGACGCGCCGGCGCGCGGCGGTCATCACCGGTCTTTCACGCGGCGCACGAACTTCAGGCCCGACCAGGTCTCGTCCACGGCACAAACCTTCACGTCCACGAGCCCGTGCGCGAGTCCCACTCCGCGGACCACGTCCTCGGTGAGGTCGGTGTCGGTCTTCGCGGCCTTCTTGGGCCAGGAGATCCACAGCATGCCGGCCGGGGCGAGCGAAGCGGCGAGCGAGGCGTACCGCGCCTCCAGATCACGGGCGCGCGCAGCAAAGAAATGCACGAAGTCGAGCGGGCCCTTGAGCGACTTCCGGACGGCGACCTCCGCGGGGAGCGCGCCCAGGATGCGGGCGTAGCCAGGAGGAGCGTTCAGGATGAGGACCGAGGCGCCAGGCTTGATGCCTAGCTTGGCGACGAGGGGGGTCTTGGAGTAGCCAGCCATCAGAAAGACGGGTGTCGGGTCTCGAGTGTCGGGTGTGGGGAAGCTACACCCGACACCCGACACCCCCACACCCGGCCTCTCTCACTCAGCCCGCAACGCCACCATCGGGTCCACCCGGGCGGCGCGGAGGGCCGGGACGTAGCTCGCCAGGGCCGCGACCCCGGTGAGGAGGAGGGCGACCGCGATGAACGTGAGGAGATCCGTCGGCGTCACCCCATAGAGGAAGCGCGCGACGATGCGGGTGAGTCCCGCGGCGAGCACCACGCCCACCGCGACGCCGATGAGACAGAGCCGCAGCCCTTCACGCACGAACAGCCCCAGGACATCGCGCCGCGCGGCACCGAGGGCGATCCGCACGCCGATCTCGCGGGTGCGTTGCGCGACGGCGTACGCCATGACCCCGTACAGGCCGAGCGAGGCGAGGACGAGCGCGAGCGCCCCGAAAATCCCGAGCAGCGACGACGCACCGCGCTCCTTGTCGAGCCGGTCCAGGATCTGGCGCTCGAGAGTGCGCACGTCGAAGAGCGGTAGGTCGGCGTCCATCTCATGCAGGAGGCTGCGCAGCGGCCCGACGGCCGAGGCCGGATCGCCGGCGGTCCGCACCAGCAGCGTCATCGCCTGCGGGACCGTCGTCATCTGACGCTCGGGCACATAGAGGAAGGGACGCGGGTCCTCGGTCAGCTCGTCGTACTTGCTGTCCCGCGCCACGCCGACGACCTCGCGGAACGGCTCGTCGTCGCCCCAGAGCTTGAGCCGCTTGCCGACCGGGTTCTGTCCCGGCCAGGACCTGCGGGCAAAGGTCTCGTTGACGATGACGACGGGGGGCGCGCCGCGGACGTCCGCCGCGCCGAAGTCCCGGCCGGCGAGGAGCGGGATGTCCAGGGTGCGGAAGAACTGGGGCCAGATCGCCGAGAAATACGCCGAACGCGCGCGCGCTTCGCGGCCGGTCGCGGCGGGCTCGCCTTCGAGCTCGACCTCGGTCCCCCACATCGTGCCGGAGAGCGGCGCGACGCTGGCGAGCGAGACGGACCGGACGCCGGGGATCGCCGCCGCGCGCTCGGCGAGCTGACGGTAGAAGAGGCCGGCCCGCTCCGCCGTGTAGCCCTGGAGCCCGAGGTCGAGCGACAACGCGGCGGCGTGGCGGGCATCGAAGCCCGGGTCCACGTCGGTGGCCTTCTTGAGGCTCCGGAGGAAGAGACCCGACACGACGAGCAGGACCAGCGAGAGGGCCACCTGCGCGACCACGAACGCGTTGGTGAGGCGCGAGCGCCGGTTGGCATGGGAGACGGTGCCGGTCTCGTCCTTGAGCGCCGGCACGAGGTCGGCGCGGGTGGCGCCGAGCGCCGGCGCCAGCCCGAACACCATGCCCGTCACGACCGTGAGGCCCAGGGTGAAGACGAGCACCCGCACGTCCGTGACGGGCGCGCTGGCGAGCTCTTCGGGCGCGCGGGCCAGGGCCATCACGAGGTCGGTGATCCAGAACGAGAGGAGCACCCCGGCCGCGCCGCCCACCAGGGAGAGCACCATGCTCTCGGTGAGGAGCTGGCGCACCAGGCGCCCGCGGGTCGCGCCTAACGCCAGGCGCACACCCACCTCGCGCCGCCGCGCGGCGGCGCGGCTGAGGAGCAGGTTGGCGACGTTGGCGCAGGCGATCAGCAGCACCAGCCCCGGCACCAGCATGAGGAGCACCAGGATCGGCAACGCCTCGCGCCGGTTCGCGGGATCGAGGCCGCCCGAGATCGGCGTCACCACGGCGGCGGCATGCTCGAGGAGCCGCGGGTCCTCCCGCGCGCGGCGCGCCGCGATGGTGCGCACCGCCGCGTCCGCCTGGGCCACCGCCACGCCCGGCTTGAGCCGGCCCACGACCCGCAGCCACCAGGCGCCGTCCTCGGTGAGCTGGCGCGGCTGCGTCGGCATGGCGAGCGGCTGCACGCCCATCGGCACCCACATCTCGACCGGCGCGCCCAGCTCCGTGCCGGTGAAGCCCTCGGGCCCCACCCCGATCACCGTGAACGACCGCCCGTTCACCGTCACGGACTTCCCGACGATGGCCGGGTCCCGTCCGAACTGCCGGCGCCAGAGCCGGTCGCTGATCACCACCACCGGCTGCGCCGTGGCGGGGTCGTCCTCGTCGGGGAGGAACCCGCGGCCCTGCGCCGGACGAAGACCGAGGAGGTCGAAGTAGTTCGCGGTGACGACGAGCCCGTACACGCGCGCGGGCTCAGCGCCGCTCCCCAGCGCGAGCCAGTTCCCGGCGTACGCCAGGAGGCCCGCGAACACGCTGGTGTGCTCGCGGAACGCGCGGTACTCCGGATACGACAGGTCGCGGAAGCGACGCCCGTCGGCCGCGGTGCCGGCGACCCACACCAGGCGGTCCGGCTGCGCGGCGGGCACCCGCCGGAAGAGCGCCGCGTTGAGGAGGCTGAAGACCGACGTGTTGGCGCCGATCCCCAGCGCCAGCGTGAGCAGCGCCACCAGCGTGAAGCCGGGGCTCTTGAAGAGCATCCGGACGGCGTAACGCAGGTCCCGCGTCAGGGTCTCCATCATTCGCTCCGCAGGGCGGTCATCGGGTCCACGGTGGTCGCGCGGCGGGCGGGCACGAACGAGGCGATCACCGCCACCGCGACCAGCGCGACGCTCACCACCACGAAGGTGCCCGGGTCCTGCGCGCTCACGCCCACCAGGAGTCCGCGCAGCAGCCGGGTGACCGCGAAGGCCACCACGACGCCGAGGGCGATGCCCATGCCGGCGAGGCGCAGGCCCTCGGCGATCACGCCGCCCAGCACCTTCCCCCGCGGCGCACCCAAGGCCATGCGGATGCCGATCTCGCGGGTGCGCTGGGTCACGGCGTACGACATGACGCCGTAGAGACCGACCATCGCGAGCACGAGCGCCAGGAGGCCGAAGGCGCCGACCATCGAGGCCCCGGCGCGGAACGGCAGGAGCGCGCGCCCTTCGACGAGGGCCTCCATCGTCTTGGCGTCGAAGAACGTGAGGCGCGGGTCGAGCGACTGGACGGCGCGGCGCAACGCCGGGATCAGGGCCGACGGATCGCCGGCGGTGCGCAGGGCCAGGGTGACTACCGGCGTGTACGTCTGGGCCAGCGGGAGATAGAGGTACGGCGTCGGCGGCTCCACGACCTCGCGGTACTTGCCCGTCTCCGCCACGCCGATCACCATGACCGGCGGGCCGCCGGGGCCGTTCAGCCTGACGATCCGCCCGATGGGGTCCCGCCCCGGCCAGAACCGTTGCGCCATGGCCTCGTTCACGATCACCACGGCCGGGGCGCCCAGGCTGTCTCCCGGCCCGAAGTCGCGGCCATCCAGCAGGCGCGTACCTAACGTCGCGAAGTAGCCCGACGTCACCGCGCTGCCCGACACCGGCACGCCCCCGCTCCCGGGGGCGCCGCCCGCGGCGTCCGGCGGCGGCACGTAGCCATCCACGAAGACGATGGGGCCTCCCGAGGAGAACTCGAGGGGCACCGGCGCCGCGAGGCTCGCGTTGCGCACGCCGGGGAGCTCCGCTATCCGCTGCTGCGCCGCCCGGTAGAACGCCAGGCCGCGCGTGGTGTCGTAGCCGGCCATGGCGAGGTCCACCGATCCGAGCGCCACGCCCCGGGGCTCGAGGCCGAGCCTGACGTGTTGCGCGGCGCCCAGGCTCCGCTGGAACAGGCCGGCGACGACGAGGAGCACCAGCGAGACCGTGACCTGGGCGACGACGAGCCCGCGCTGGGCCCGCGAGCGCGAGCCTCCCGCGGCGGCGGCGCCGTCGCCGCGGAGTGCGCCGACCAGGTCGGTGCGCGAGGCCTGGAGCGCCGGCGCCAGCCCGAACACGACGCCGGTGCCCAGCGCGGCCAGCGCGGCGAACGCCAGCACGGTGCCGTCGATCCCGAGGTCCAGAGTGAGCGGGATGGTGGTGGGCAGGCTGATGGACGCGAGGAGGCCGGTGCCCCACACCGCGAGGGCCAGCCCGGCCGCGCCGCCTAACGTGCCGAGGAGGAGGCTTTCGGTGAGCAGCTGCCGGACCACCCGGCCGCGGCCGGCGCCGAGCGCGGCGCGCACCGCCATCTCCTTGCGGCGGCCCGCGCTCCGGGCGAGGAGCAGGTTGGCCACGTTGGCGCAGGCGATGAGGAGCACCAGCGATACCAGCGCGGTGAACGCGCCGGCCGCGAACTTCGTCCCCGCCGCCACGCCGGCCTCGGGCCGCGCGTCCTTCTCGAGGAAGAGCGCCGCCGCCACGCCGCCGTTGGTTCCCGGATAGTCGTGCGCCAGGCGCTCACCGATGAGGGTGACGCGCGCCGCCGCCTGGCGGAACGGGACGCCGGGCTTGAGGCGCGCCCAGATCCGGAAGCCGGTGTTCCCCCGGCGCTCGAGGACGCCGCCGGCGGGCGCGAGCGCGGCGTACGCCGCCGTCGGCGCCCAGAACTCGGCCTGGAGCCAGATCGAGTACATCCCCCGGAATCCCCGCGGCGCCACGCCCACTACCGTGTAGGCGCGGTTGTTCAGCGTCACCGTGCGACCGACCACCGCGGGGTCACCGGCGAAGCGCCGGCGCCAGGTGGTCCAGCTCAACACCACGACCGGGTCCGCGCCGGGCGCGTCCTCGCCGGCGCGGAACCCGCGGCCGAGCGCGGGGCGCACCCCGATCACGTCGAAGAAGTCGCCGCTCACGACCTCGCCCCAGACCAGCTCGTTGCCGCCCGCGAGGTTGAGCCCGGTGTAGATGGGCGACACCTCGGTGGTGCCGCTGAAGACGTCCGCGGCCTGACGGAAGTCGAGGAAGTCCGCGTGCGAGTAGTTGCCGTAGTTGAGGTAGCCGCTGCCGAACCGGGCGTAGAGCACCGTGAGGGACGCCGGGTCGCGCACCGGGAGCGGCTTCAGCACCAGGTTGTGGACGATGCTGAAGATCACCGTGTTGACGCCGATGCCGAGCGCGAGGGTCAGCACCGCGACCAGGGTGAAGCCGGGGCTCCGTGCCAGCACGCGGGCCGCATAACGCAGATCGCTGAGCAACGTGTCCATGGAGCCTCCCGGCGCCGCCTACTCGGCGCGCAGCGCGACGATGGGATCCACCCGGGCCGCGCGCGCGGCGGGCAGGAGCGCGGCCAGCAGCGCGGTGACGAGCAGCGTGGCGAACACGACGACGAGCGGCGTCAGCGTGCCGTGCACCCCGTAGAGGATGCTCCCGACCGCGCGGGAGGTCAGGGCGGCGCCGGCGAGCCCCACCGCGAGCCCCGCGCCGGTGAGCGCGAGCGCCCGACCGACCACGAGCCTCACCACCGAGGCGGGCCGCGCGCCCAGCGCGACGCGGACGCCGATCTCGCGCTGGCGCTGGCTCACGCCGAAGGCCAGCAGACCGTACAGGCCCACCGCCGTCATGAGGAGCGCCTGCGCGCCCAGCGCGCCGAACATCAGCACCCAGACGCGGTCACCGGCGCCGGTCTCGCGCCGCACCTCGCTCATGGTACGCACGTCGAACACCGGCACGTCGGCGCTCACCGCGGCCACCGTGCGCCGCACCGGCTCGGCGAGCGTCACGGGCGGGACGGAGCCCCGCACCATCAGCGCCACGGAGCGCCACGGCTCCCGGCCGTACGGCACGTGCAGCTGGAGCCGGTCCGCGTCGCCGTCTTCTCCGAACTCCTCCCACTGGAGATCGCCGACCACGCCGACGATCGTGAGCCACGTCGTATCGGGCAGCGCGCGCACCCGGTGGCCGACGGCGTCGCCGTCAGGCCAGAACCGCCGGGCCAGCCCGGCGCCGACCGCGGCCACCGCCGCGTTCCGGTCGCGGGACTCGGCGGCGGTGAACCACCGCCCGCTCAAGGGCGTGATGCCGAGCGCACCGGGAAGGTCATCCGACTCCGGCACCAGCGTCACCATCGGCTCTTCACCGGGAACGACGGGCCGCCCCTCGGCCGCGAGCTCGCGGTGGTCGCCGCCGTCGTCGCCGGGGATGGTGCCGGTGAGCGCGGCCCCGGCGACGCCCGGCATCGCGCGCACGCGGGCCAGCGCGTCCCGCATCCACGCGATCCGGTCGCCCCGGAAGAGGGCGCCGAAGAAGACCCGCTCGCTCAAGACGGGCCGGTCGTCGAAGCCGAGGTTGCCGGTCTGCCGGGCGAGGAAGCTCTGGCCGAAGAGCGCCGAGGCGGCGAGCAGGACGACGGCGAGCCCCACCTGCGTGACGACCAGCGCCGAGCGCGCCCTAGTGCCGGCGGCCGAGCCGCCCGCGCCCTTGAGCACGTCCACCACGTCGGGGCGGCTGGCGCGCAGCGCGGGGAGCAGGCCGAACAGGAACACCGCGCCGATCGTGACGGCGGCCGTGACGGCGAGCGAGACTCCGTCCACCGAGACGTCGAGCCAGACCGGCACGTCCTCCATTGGGAGCGTCGCGAGCAGGAGGTCGTTGCCCCACGAAGCGAGGACGACGCCCAGCGCGCCGCCAAACGCCGCGAGCACGACGCATTCGATGAGCGCCTGCCGCACCAGCCGGCCGCGGCTCGCGCCCACCGCCGCGCGCACCGCCAGCTCGCGGGCGCGTCCGGCACCGCGCGCCAGGAGCAGGCCCGCCACGTCGGCGCAGGCGATCAGCAGGACGAGCCCGACCGCCGCCAGCATGAACCCCAGGGCGCGGCGCGTGCCCGGGTCCACCACCGCGTCGCGGTAGGTCTCGAACTTGAGCTCCCAGCCTCGATCGGTGGCCGGATAGGTCACCGCCAGGCGCGCCACCGCCGCCGCGAGCTCGGCACGGGCCGCACTGAACGAGACGCCCGGCCGCAGGCGGCCGATCACGTCGTACGAGCGATCGTCACGCGACTCGGTGGGGTCGGGGACCACCGGCATCCAGAGGTTGCCGCGGACCACGCGGAAGCTGTCGGGCATCACGCCGACGATGGTGCGCGCGGCGCCGTTGATGGTCAGGGTGCTCCCCACCGCGCGCGGGTCGCGCCCGAAGCGCCGCGTCCAGTAGCCGTACGAGAGCACGACGACCGGCGGCGCGGCGGGGTCGGCGTCGCCGGCGCGCAGCGTCCGGCCGATCGCGGCCGGGATCCCCACCACGTCGAAGAGCGACGGGTCGGCGATCCAGCCGGTGGCGCGCTCCGCACCCTCCGGCGATCCCACGGCCGCCTGGCGCTGCGAGATCCCCGCCAGGCCGGTGACCGACGTGGTCTGCGCGCGCAGGTCGCGCAGGTCGAGGTAGCTCAGGCCCTGCTCGTCGATGCCGCGCGACGGGTTCCGGACGTGCAGGACCACGACGCGCTCGGGATCGCTGAACTGGAGCGGACGCCACAGCAGGCCCCGCGCCAGGCCGTACGCCGCGGCGCAGGCGCCGATGCCGAGCGCCAGGGTGATGACGGCGGCCGCCGTGAAGCCCGGGCTCCGGCGAAGCTGCCGCAGCGCGAAGCGCAGGTCGGCGATCACCTCACGACCCAGCCGTCCATCAGGTTGATGACCCGGTCGCTGAACGCCGCGTTGGCCTCGGAGTGGGTGACCTGGACGATCGTCGTGCCCTCGTCGTTCAGCTTTTTGAAGAGCTCCATGATCTCGCGGCCCTGCGAGGAGTGCAGGTTGCCGGTGGGCTCGTCGGCGAGGATGAGCTTCGGGTTGGCCACCACGGAGCGCGCCACCGCCACCAGCTGCTGCTGCCCGCCGGAGAGCTGCCGCGGGTACAGGTCCTTCTTCCCCACGATGTGGAACCGGTCGAGCGTCTCGGCCACGATGCCCATGCGCTCGGCCTTCTTGACGTCGCGATACGAGAGCGGGATGTCGAGGTTCTCGTAGACCGTGAGGTCGTCGAGGAGATGATATTGCTGAAAAACGAAGCCGATGTACTTCTTGTTCAGCTCGACCCGGTCCTTCGGCTTCATGGCGTGCACCTGGTGGCCCACGAACTCGAACTCGCCGTCCCACTGCCCGTCGAGCATCCCGAGGATCGCGAGCAGGGTGGACTTCCCCGCGCCCGACGGTCCCATGATCGTGACGAACTCGCCGTCCTTGATCTCGAGATTGATCTGGCGGAGGACGTAGGTCCGTCCGGCGCCGGCCGGATAGCTCTTTTCGACGTTGCGGAGACAGATCATCGGTCGGGGCCCGGGTCGGGGTTCGGCGTCTTACCATAACAAGGAACGTACCACCGGGCTTGGCGTCTTAACTCATTTGGTGACAATGTGTTCGACCCCGCCAAGGACTGGCCCTTGGCGGGGTCGGTGTGCGCCTGCGGGACTGCGCGTCCCGGAAACGGACAGCGCTACAGGCGGAAGCGCCGGGTGCCGATGGCTCGGTCCCGGATGGCGTTGAGCTCGCGGTCGTCGCCCGGATCGAAGGCGCGGAGCGCCTCGGTCGCGCCGGCGGTGCGCATGGAGGCGAGCGCCGAGGCGGCGGAGCGGCGGACGGCGATCTCGGAGTCGCGGAGCGCGAGGACCAGGGCCGGCACGGTGGTGCTGTCGCGGATCTGGCCTAACGCCGACGCCGCATTGCGCCGCACCGTGGGCGAGGGATCCTGGAGGAGGCCGGCGAGGGCGGCGGTCGCGGCCGCGCCGGGGGTGCGCAGACGGCCCAGGCCGTTCGCGGCGCTGGCGCGGATGCTCCGCTCGCGATCGCGGAGGGCGGCGGTGAGCGCGTCGGCCGCGCGCGGATCGCGCAGCTCGGCCAGGGCCGAGACGGCCGTGGCGCGCACCTCGGCCACCGGGTCCTGGACCGCCTCGCCCAGCGCGTCCAGGGTGGCCGGATCCCGCAGGCGGCCGAGGGCGCGGAGGGCGGCGCGGCGGACGGCCGCGCTGTCGTCGCGGGCCGCGGCGACGAGGGGCACCAGGGCACGCGGGTCGGCGATGGCGCCGAGCGCGTCGGCGGAAGCGCGCCGGGTCTCGGGATCGGGGTCGCGCAGCGCGGCGGCGAGGCCGGTGGTGGCCCGCCCGTCGTCCAGCTGCTGGAGGGCGCGCGCGGCGGACCGGCGCACCTCCGGCGCGCGGTCCCGCAGGGCCGCGACGAGCGGATCCACGGCGGTCGAGTCCCGCAGCCGGCCCAGGGCGCCCGCCGCGGCGCGGCGGACCTCCATCGAGTCGTCGCGGAGGAGGCGGATCACCTGCGGCACGGCCGAGCGGTCGCCTAACGCGCCGAGGGATCCGGCGGCGGCCCAGCGCACCTCCCAGGCCCGGTCGTCGAGCACGGCGGTCAGCGCCGGCTCCGCCCGACGGTCGCCTAACGTGCCGAGGCCGCGGGCCGCGGTGGCGCGCACCAGGGGCGCGGCGTCCCGCAGCGCGGTCTCGAGGGCGGGCCGCGCCCGGGTGTCGGCGGTGACGCCGAGGCTGCGCGCGGCGGCCATCCGCACTCCGGCGTCCCGGTCGCGGAGCGCCTCGATCAGCGCCGAGGAGATGGCCGGCTCGTCCACCGACTCCGAGCCGATGCTCAGGTTCCCGAACCTCGCGTTCAGCTCGTCGAGGCGGTCCGAGAGCTCGGCCAGGGCCGGCACGGGAGGGGCCGGCGGCGCGGGCGGCGCCGGGGGAGCGGGCACCGCGGAGTATCCCTGCCCCATGGGCGCCATCACGGCGATCGGCGGCGTCGGCGGGACCGGCGGGATAGGCGGAAGGGGCGGCATCGGCGGCAGCGCCTCCACCCCGCCGAAACGGCGGCTGCCGAAGTCTCCGAGGGCCTCGGCCGCGGCGGCGCGCACCGATGCGACCGGGTCGTGCAGCGCCGCGATCAGCGGCTCCACCGCCCGGCGATCGTGCAGGTCGCCGAGGAACGTCGCGGCCGGCGCGCGGACGGCGCTGTCGGCGTCACTGAGCGCGGCGGTCAGCGCGTCGTAGGCGGGCGCGAGGTGCGTCTTGGCAAGGAGGCGGCCGGCCACAGAGCGCACGCAGGGGTCGGCGTCATGCAGGCCGGCGGCGAGCACCGGCACCGCCTCGGCGGTCCGCATCGGTCCCTGAGCCCACGCGGCGGTGGCATCCGAAGGCAGGTCCTCGCCGCGCACCACCGCCAGGGCCGGCGAGCCGCCCCACATGGTGTTGCGGAGGGCCTGGGCCATGAGCTGACACACCGGTTCCGGCAGGCCGCGCGCCGCGGCGAGCAACGCCGTGGCACCCGCGGCGTCGCCGGCCACCCTCGCCCCGCGGTCAGGCGTCTGCTGGGCGCACGCGGCGGACGCGAGAAGGGCGCTGGCGGCGGCGGCCAGGATGGCCGCGGCGGAAGGACGGGCGGGTGCGATCATCGGGACCTCCATCGGGATACCCTGGGACGGCCGCGGGACCCCGATGGTTGGATGGTGGGCTACTCGTTCCGCAGCGCCACCATCGGGTCCACCCGCGCCGCCCGCCTCGCCGGCAGCCAGCTCGCCAGTAGCGCCACCGCGAGCAACAGGATCGGGATCAGCGCGAAGGTGAGAGGGTCGGTCGCGGTCACGCCGAAGAGCATGGTGGCGAGAGCGCGGGTGAGCACGAAGGCGCACGGGAGCCCCAGGAGTACGCCCGCCAGCGCGAGCGTCGCGCCTTGGCCAACCACCATGGCGGCGATCTGGCGCGCCTGCGCGCCCAGGGCGACACGGATCCCGATCTCGCGCGTGCGTTGCGAGACCGTGTAGGCGATGACGCCGTAGAGCCCGAGCATCGCCAGCGCCGCCGCGACGGCGGAGAAGACGCCGAGCAGCAGCGTGACGAAGCGGCGCGTGGCCGTGCGCTCGCCCATCAGCCGCTCCATGGTCGAGACGCCGTAGACCGGCTGGTCGGCGTCGAGTCGACGCACCACGGCGCGAACGGCGGCGGCACTGGAGAGGGGGTCACCCGCGGTCCGCACCACGAGGTTCATGTACCGCCACGGGTATTGGTCCTGTGACATGTAGATCTGGCCGCCCGACACTGCGTCGAGACCGTAGTGCTTGACGTGGCGCACGACGCCCACGATGGCCGCCATCGAGTCCCGGCCGGGCAGCTTGAGCCGCATGCCGATGGCCGTGCCGCCGGGCGCGATGCGCCTGGCGAACACCTCGTCGACCAGGCACACGAGCCGGCCGTCGTAGCGATCGTCGTCGTCGAGCAGGCGTCCCTGCACGAGCGCGATGCCCATCGCCGCATGGTAGCCGGAACTCACGATGTAGCGGTCGGCCTCAGGCTTGTCGGTCCCTTGACGCACCAGCTGGCCCTCGACATCGACCGCGATCCGGTCCCAGTCCCCGCCGAAGGGCACGATGCTGGTCACGGCGGCGGCGCGGGCGCCCGGTAGCGCGCGCACCTCCGACAGCAGCGTGCGAAAGAAGAGCGGCGGCCGCGCGCCGGGGTACTTCGCGCCGGGCAGGTTCATCGACATGGTGAGCACGCCGTCGGGCCGGATGCCGGGATCCACCTGCGCGAGCCGCATGGAGCTCCTGACCAGGAGCCCCACACCGCACAGCAGCGCGAGCGCCAACGCGAGCTGGCCGGCGGTCACCACGCCACGCCACGACGCCGCCGACCGGGAGCCCGCGCCGCGGACCTCCTCCTTCAGGATCGTGCCCAGATCAACGCGGCTGGCGCGGATCGCCGGCGCGATGCCCGCCAGCGCCACGGTCGCCAGGGCGACGGTGAGCGCGAACCCGATGAGGCGCGGATCGAGCCCGATCGGCTGCGAGCGCAGGTACTCGGGACCCAGGGCGACCAGGGCGGGCGTCGCCCACGCCGCCAGGAGCCACCCGGCCGCGGCGCCCAGTCCGGCGAGGAGCACCGGCTCCGCGAGCAGCTGCCGAACGGTCCGCCCGCGACTCGCACCGAGCGCGGTGCGCACGGCGAATTCGCGCCGTCGAGCGATGCCGCGGACGATCAGCAGGTTCGAGAGGTTGCCGCACCCGATCAGCAGCACCAGGCCCGCCGCCGCGAGGAGCAGCAACAGCGGCGTCCGCGCCTCCCCGACGAGCGCGTCGCGCAGCGGGGTCACCTCCGCCTCCATGCCCGCGTTGGTCGCCGGATAGGCGTCGGCCAGGCGACGGGAGATCGTCGCCATCTCGCTGCGCGCGCCGGGGATCGTGATCCCGGGCTTGAGTCGCGCGATCACCCGCAGGTAGCGGGAACCGCGGGTGTCACGGGGATCGAGCGCGTTGTTCGCCCACACGTCCGCGTCGAGCTCACCGGGCGGCCGGAACCCCTCCGGGAGCACACCGATCACCTCCATGGGTGCGCCATTGAGCGTGATGGCGCGACCGATCGCCGCTGGGTCGCCGCTCAGATGCCGCCTCCAGAAGCCGTGGCTCACGAGCCCGACGTCGGGATGCCCCGGCTCGTTGTCGGCGGGCAGCATCGGGCGGCCAAGGACGGGCGCTACATGGAAGACGTCGAGCACGCCCGACGTCACGATCGCGCCCTGGATACGCTCCGGCTCACCGAGGCCGGTGAGCGAGGGCCGCCACCGCTGGTAGATCCCCATCGCCTCGAAGCTCGAGGCCTGCACGCGCCAGTCGAGGTAATTCAGGAATGAGGTGCTGCCTTCCCGCTCCGGCTCCGTGCGCGCGCGCTCCGACAGCAGCGCGATCCGGCTCGGGTCATGATACGGCAACGCGCGCAGCAGCAGCGCGTCCACGACGCTGAAGACGGCGGTGTTGGCCCCGACGCCGAGCGCCAGGGTCACCACCGCGACGAGCGTGAAGCCGGGGCTCTTGAGGAGCGAGCGGACCGCGTACCGGAGGTCCTGGATCAGCGTGTCCATGTGGTCCCTGTCGTCGTGGTGCGTCCCCGGACGTCGGCCGGGCCGCGCTACTCGTTCCGCAATGCCACCATCGGGTCCACCCGCGCCGCCCGCCGCGCCGGCACCCAGCAGGCGCCGTACGCCACCGCGAGCAGCAGGAGCGCGATGAGGCCGAAGGTCAGCGGATCGCGCGGACTCACCCCCACCATCTGGGCCTGGAGCACCCGGGTGAGCGCCAGCGCCATGGCGAGACCCGCCCCAAGGCCGAGCACCGCCGGCGCCATGCCCTGGCGCACCACCAGCCGCCGGACCGACGCCTGGTCGCCGCCTAACGCCATGCGGATGCCGATCTCGCGGGTCCGCTCCGCCACCAGGTTCGCGATCACCCCGTAGATCCCGATCCCCGCCAGCCCCAGCGCGATCATGCCGAGCGCGGCCAGCAGCCGCAGCGAGAAGCGGTACGGGCTCACCGCGAGGTCCACCACCTCGCGCATCGTCCGCTGCTCGAAGACCGCCTGGTCGTGATCAAGCTCCAGGACGGCGCGGCGGAGCCCCGGGAGGAGCGCGGCCGGATCGCCGGTGGTCCGCGCGACGAGGGTCATCTCGGAGATCGGGTTCTGCGCCGCGGGCAGGTACAGCTCGGCCTCGGGCGCCCTGGCGGGGCCGGCGTGCCGGAGGTCACCCACGATGCCGACGACCTCCCTCGGGTGGGCCGTGTCCCCTTCCACGATGATCCGCCGGCCGAGCGCGCCGCCGTCCCCGAACCAGCGCCGCGACAGGGTCTCGTTCACCATGACCGCGCCCGGGGCTCCCGCCACGTCCGCATCCGTGAACGAGCGGCCCATCCGGACCGGGATACGCAGTGCCGCGAAGTACCGCGGCGTGACGACGCGCCAGCCCACATCCGGCCCCTCACCGGCCGCGAAGGGCGGCGCGCCGGCGATCTCGAAGCTGGTGGTCGCATCGCACTGGCACATCGGCACGATGCCGGCGGCCGCCGCCTCGGTGACGCCGGGAAGCGCCGCGACCTTGTCGAGGAGGGTCCCGGTGAACCGGACCACCGACGAGTCGGTGGGATAGGTCCGCCCCGGCAGCGCGAGCGCGGTGAGCGCGACGCCGTCGGCGTCGAAGCCCGGCTCCACCGAGCCCAGATACCGGAAGGTGCGGAACATCAGGCCCGCGCCCACCAGCAGCATGAGGGCGAGCGCCACCTCGACGCCCACCAGGGTGCGACGCAGCCGGTGGCGGTCATGCCCGTCGGTCGACGCGCCGCCGCGCAGCGGCTGGCCCGACTCGGCGCGGGAGGCTCGCACCGCCGGCACGAGGCCGAACAGGACCGCCGACAGCACGGCGAGCCCCAGACCGAACGCGAGCACCGGGCCGTCAACCCCCACCCGGTCGAGTCCGGCGACGAAGTGCCGTTGCTCCGCCGGCACCAGGCCGACGAGGAGGTCCACCCCCCAGATGGCGACGATGATGCCGGCGAGCCCGCCCGCGAGCGCGAGGACCAGCGACTCGGTCAGCACCAGCCGGGTAAGGCGCCCCTGCGCGGCACCCAGCGCGGAGCGGATCGCGAACTCGCGCCGGCGCCCGGTGGCGCGCGCCAGCATCAGGTTCGCCACGTTGGC
>JBGPHD010000053.1:0-17347 GCA_041484135.1 Gemmatimonadota bacterium | reverse complement strand
TGCTGGCCCGAGATCGTCGTGCCGAGGAAGAAGGTCAGGTTCCGGGCCAACGGCCCGCCGATGCTGCTCTCGATGCGGCTCAGCCCCTGGCCGTACGTCTCGCCGGAGAGCTGGTCCGTCGAGTAGCTCACCGTACCGCGGAAGGCCGAGCCGACCGCGCGCGTCACCATGGAGATGACGCCCGACTGCGCGTCGCCGAACTCCACGCCGATGGCGCCCGTGGTAACGGACGCTTCCTCGAGCGAGTTCGTGCCGACGACCACCGTGCCCGGCGTGCCACCGCTCGCGTCGCGGCCGAAGTTGCCGGAGAGGTTGCGGATCTGGACGCCGTCCACATAGACGGCCGCCTCACCGGGCCGGCCACCGCGGATCACCAGCCCGCGGGTGCCTTCCACCACGCCCGGCTGGAGCCGCAGCACCTGGTTGATGTTGTCGGCGGGCAATTGCTCGATCAGGTCGCCCTGCACGATCGGCTTGGAACTCACCTGGTCCCGCGGCACGATCGGGTTCTGCTCGACCGTCACGTTGATGCCCGTCACCTCCACCGCCCGCGCTTCGAGCGTCAGGTTCACGGTCATCGTCTGCCCCGCGAACACGCGGACGTTCCGCACCTCGGCGGGAGCGTATCCGATGTACTGCGCCCGGACCGCCATCACGCCCGCCGGCACGTTGTTGATGAAGTAGTACCCACTCTCGTTGGTGGTCGCAGAGAACGCGGATCCCACCACCAGTACCTGCGCACCGTTCACCGGCGCGCCCGATTGATCCCTCACCGTGCCTTCGATCTTGCCGGTCGTGCCCTGCGCGAGCAACGAGCCCGCACCGAGCAACGCCACGGCCGCGAACGCCGTCAGGCGAGAGAAGACCCAGCGACTACGTTGAGTCATGGACGACCTCCAAAAGCGTGAACACACGGGGACACGAAAAACGAACCAGGCAGCGACACGCCACCTCCTTTCGTTCAGCGTCCGTGAACGCGACGACTTTTGTGTGCGATCTTCCGGAAACCTGCTCCGCAGCGTCGTTAGCAGCGACGCTGCCATGCTTCGGGCTGACCGGCCCGATGCGGATACCGGCCAATATGCCCCGGCCAAACAAGTCGTGTCAAGCGACCTAATCCTCATCCCGGGACAGCTGTCCGGGATAGAGGACATATCATGGTGCGCGGCCGGTTTCCTCGGCTGACGCCGCGGAGAAACGCTGACCGAGCGTCGCCAGCGACGAGCCGAAGTCCGCCACGTTCAGCTTGCGGCGCTCCAGCTCCGCCGCCCGCGCGCGCAACTCGTCCAGCCCGGTCCGCGTCTCGGTCTGCAGCGCTTCGGCGCGCCGCGAGAGCTCCGCCATCACCTGGTCGAGCAGCTGGGTCACCTTGTCCGCGTGGGCCTGCTGGCGGCGGGCCAGGTCGTCGAGCTGCGCCGTCACGCGCTGCGACAGCTCTTCCATCTTCTGTCCGATCCGCCGCTCGAGCTCACCCAGGTTTCGCTCCACCCGCTGCTCCAGGTCGGAGACGCGCGAGCCCAGCGCTTGCCGGTCGTTGCCGAGCGCCTGCTCCAGACGCGCCACTTCCGCACCGAAGAGAAGCTGGCGGACCGTGTCGAGGTCGGTCGGCGAGGATGCAGACGGATGGGTCACCCAGAAAGCTCCGGCGAGAAGTGCCCAATGTTACCGCGGGGTCCCATGCCCCGCCAGGGTCATCGAACGTCGATGAGAATGAGGTCCCGCTGCGGCTCGGCGGGCGTGACTTCGGGCCCGTCCTGGTGCAGCACCACGTTGATCTCGCTGCGCACCCCGAAGCGCCCGGTGAGGTAGATGCCGGGCTCCACCGAAAACCCGATCCCCGGCATCAGCTTCCGGTCGTCGTGGGTCTCGAAGTTGTCGAGGTGCGGTCCCGAGCCGTGCAGGTCACGGTCGATCGAATGCCCGGTCCGGTGGACGAAGGCGTCGCCGAAGCCGGCGGTGGTGATCACCTTGCGCGCCGCGTCGTCCAGCTCCGCGCCGGTGACCGACCACCCCTCGCGCCACTTGTCACGCAGCAGCGCCACCGCGCGGTCGCGCGCGTCGCGCACCACCTCGAACACGTGCACCACCTCCGCCGGCGGCGCGCTCCCGACGAAAGCCATCCAGGTCTGGTCCGCGTACACCGTGTCGATCGTCACACCCGCCCAGAGGTCGAGCAGCAGCACCTGGCCGCGGTGGATCTCCGTCTCGCGGGCGCCCGTCTCGTAATGCGGATTGGCCGCGTTGGCGTCCACGGCCACGATCGGTGGGTGCGTGGTGTACAGGCCCGCCTGGTCGAACGCCTCGAGAACCCAGCGCTGGAGTCCCGCCTCGGTGGGCGTGATGCCCTCCTGATGCCAGTCGCGCACCCGCGCGAAGGCCCCGAGGGCGATCTCGCGGAGCTGCTCCGCCGCCTTCCGGTGGCCCGCCAGCTCGTCCGGGGTCCAGCGGGCGGCGATCGCCGTGACCAACTCCGAGGAGGAGACCACGTCGGCCCCGGCGGCGCGCACCAGCTCGATCACGCCGGCCGGCACGCGGTCCAGATACGGCACCGCGTCCTTCGCCGAGTATTCCATCGCTACCCGCTTGCCCGAGAGCGCGGCGGAAAGCTCGCGCTCGAGCTCGCGCCACGCCGCGTAGGTCCGGACGTCGCCGGGGAAGCCGTCCACCCGCCCCGCCTCAATCTTGTGGGCGATGGCGACCGGCCGTCCCGCGGCGGGGATGAGCACGAAGAGACGGCGCGTCGCCAGGCCTCCCAGGCCGAGCACGCGGGTGGCGACGGGATTGAGCCCGTGGAAATCGAACAGCAGCCACCCGTCGATCCTGAGCTCGCCCAGGATCTTCCGGATGCGCGTGAGGACGTCAGGTGTGAGCACGTCGGCCACGTTCATCGGGTGTTCCCCCCCATGGGGCCCGTGGTGGAACGCCACTCGCAGCGCGGATCGCCGCGGGCCGCGCAGCGGCTGTGGGTCATGGCGCCGTCGAACTCCACCAGCTGCCGCAGCAGCTCCGCGAACGCGGCGGAGAAGAACGCGCACGCCGCGCCGTCGGGCGTGGCGCGCACCGGCAGCGTGTGGGCGACGACGGCGACCGTCTCGCTCCCGTCGCGCGTGAACGACGCGGCGAACACCTCCGCCGCGGCGCGGCGCGAGGCCCGGAAGCCGATGACGCGCCTGAGGAAGCGCGGCAGCGCCCGCGCGCTCCACCGCGTGGCCCCCGCGAACCGCCGGATCGCGTGGCGGGCCGCGCGCCTGCCGCCGTCCCCGAACACCAGCGCGGCGTCGGTGCGGCGGCTGGCGAGGCGCAGGATCTGCTCGGCCTCCTCTGCCCGCACCAGCTTGTCCCGGCGCACCGCGCGCTCATACCGGCCGATCTGGGCGGCGACCGTCTCGGAGAGACCGAGCCTCTTCTTGAGCAGCTCGTCCACGTACTCCGCCACCTCTTCGTCGCTGGGGGAGTCGAGGTTCCGCATCGCCTCGAGGACGGCGAGCGGGATGATGCTGTGAGCTTCGGCGAGATCGCGGTTCGTCACGGCGTGCGGGCCCAAGATAGCCGCCGGGGGCGCGCGCCACCACCGGCCGCCGTTGCGGCCGCGCGTTGCGCCGCGCACTCTACCGCGCATGCCCGCCTGGCTTTCGCCCCGCGGCACGCTCGCCGCGCTGCTGGTCGGCGCCGCCGTCCTCGCCGGGACCGGATGGCGCGGCCTCCTGCTACTCTTCGTCTTCTTCGTGTCCTCGTCGCTGCTCACGCCGCGCGGCGGCCGCCGCGCACCCGTCCAGGTCGCCGCGAACGGCGGCGTGGCGGCGCTGGCGGCGCTTCTCTGCCTCGTGCACGCCGGCTTCGCGCCCGCCTTCGCCGGCGCGCTCGCCGCCGCCGCGGCCGACACCTGGTCCACCGAGATCGGCGGCCGGAGCAGCCCGCGCCCCCGCCTCATCACGACCGGGGCCCGCGTGCCGGCCGGCACCTCCGGCGCCGTGACCCTTCTCGGCACGTTAGGCGGCGCCGGCGGCGCGGCGCTGATCGGGGCCGCCGCGGCTGTCCTCGGCATCGTGCCGCGCGGCGCCGGTCCCTGGATCGCCGTCGCCGGCGTCGCGGGCGGCCTCGTCGACTCCCTCCTCGGCGCGACCGTGCAGGCGCGCTACCGCTGCGCGGCGTGCGGCGCCGCGGGCGAGCGGGCCGTCCACGCCTGCGGCGGGACGGGCCTCCTCGTCGGAGGCCGGACGTGGATCACCAACGACACCGTCAACCTGCTCGCGACCCTCGCGGGCGCCGCCGCCGCCTCGGTCCCTGTCGCGCTGCAACACACGCCTCTAGCTTGAACGCATCCCCGGCACGGAGTCAGGTGGTCCAAGCGACGTCGATCACAACCGCATGAGCGATACCGACGTCCTCGTCGTGGGCGGCGGCCCGGCGGGCGCCGCGACGGCGAGCTATGCCGCCCGGGCCGGCCTCAGGGTCCTCCTCGTGGACCGGGCGGTGTTCCCGCGCCACAAGGCGTGCGCCGAGACCCTCAGCCCCGAAGCGTCGCGGGATCTCGAGGCGCTCGGCGTGCTGGACGAGATCGAGGCGGCGGGCGCGGCGCGGCTCACCGGGTTCCGGCTCGTCTCCGATAACGGCGCGGACGTCGTCGGCCGGTACGCGGGGGGGCACCGCTTCGTGCCCTTCCGCCCCTACGGCCTCGCGCTCCCGCGCGCCACCCTCGACACCATCGTGCTCGGCGCCGCGGCGCGCGCGGGCGCGGAGGTCCGGCAGGGCGTCGCGGTGGAGCGGCTCCTCGTCGAAGACGGCGTGGTCCGGGGCGCGCTGCTGCGGGACGGCGGGCGCCGCGAGACCGTGCGGGCGCGCGCGGTGGTGGGCGCGGACGGCCTGAAGTCGATCGTGGCGCGCACCCTCGGCCTGGCGCGCTGGGGCGCGCCGCGGCGCCTCGCCCTGGTCGCCCACCTCGCGGACGTGGGCGGCATGGCCGATGTCGGCGAGATGTTCGCCGGCGATGGACGGTACGTGGGTCTCGCCCCCATCGGCGGCGGGCTCGTGAACGTCGCGACCGTCGTGCCCGACACCGACGCCCGCGCCATCGCGCGGGACCCGGACACGTTCTTCCGCGAGCAGCTGGACCGCGTGCCGGAGCTCAAGCGCCGGATGGCGGGCGCCCGGATCGTCCGGAGGGTCATGGTGGCGGGGCCCTTCGCCCGGGGCACGCGCCGCGCCGCGGTGGACGGGGCGCTGCTGGTCGGGGACGCCGCCGACTTCTTCGATCCCTTCACGGGCGAGGGGATCTTCGCCGCGCTGCGCGGCGGCGCCCTGGCGGCGCGGGCCCTGGCGGACGCCTTGGCGCGCGGCGAGGCCACCCGGGAGGCGCTCCGCCCCTACACCGCCGCGCGGCGAGCCACCTTCCTCTCCAAGTGGGTCCTGGAGCGGGTGGTCGCGTTAGGCGCCACCCGGCCGCGGCTGATGCGGCGGTTCACCCGCCAGCTCTCCCGGCGCACCGGCGTCGCGGACCTGTGGGTGGGCGCGGCCGGCGACTCGGTGCCGGTCCGGGCGCTCTTCACGCCGCGCAGCCTCGCCGCCCTGGTCCTCTGACCGCGCGCCCCATGCCGATCGACGCGAAGCGCTTCCGCCAGACCCTGGGCTCGTTGGCGACCGGCGTCACCGTGGTCGCGGCGCGGGACGCGGCGGCGACCCTGGCCGGGATGACGGCGAGCGCGGTCGCCCCACACTCCCTCGATCCGCCGATGCTGCTCGTCTGCGTGGGCCGGGAGGCGGAGATCCACGACGCGCTGGCGAGCGCCCCGCTCTTCGGCGTCTCCGTGCTCGCCGAGGGCCAGGAGGCCCTCGCGATGCGCTTCGCCACCAAGGGGACGCAGCACTTCGACGGCCTCGACGTCGGCGTGACGCCGGGCGGGCTGCCGCGGCTCAAGGGAGCGATCGCCCACATCGAGTGCCGGCGCGATGCCGTCTTCAAGGCGGGCGACCACACCATCGTCACGGGGGTCGTGGAGTGGGCCGACGTGGAGGAGGGCCGGCCCCTCTGCCATTTCCGCTCGCAGTTCACGGGCCTGGCGCGATGATGGGCGCCCTGCGCACCTGGGCGGCGCGCGCGGTCGAGACGCTCGACGACCCGCGCACCGACGACGCGGTGGTGGTCGCCTCGCTGCGCGACATCGCGCGCATCAACCGCATGTTCGGCGGCGCGCGGGCCGCCGTCGGCCGGCTCGACGAGTTCCTCGCGCGGGCACCGCGGGGCGCCACGCTGACCCTCCTCGATGTCGGCACCGGCACGGGGGACCTCCCCCGCGCCGCCGCGCGCCGCGCCCGGGCCCGCGGCATCACGCTCCGGCTCATCGGCCTCGAGCGCCATCCGGCGGCCGCGCGCGCCGCGAGGACAGGCGGCGATCTGGCGGCGATCATCGCCGACGGTGGCCGGCTGCCGCTCCGGAGCCGGTCGGTGGACCTGGTGCTCTCGGCCAAGCTGCTCCATCACCTGCCGGGCGCGCCCGGCACCAGCCTGATCGCCGAGATGGACCGGGTGGCCCGGCTCGGGGTCGTGGTCGCGGACATCCACCGCAGCGCCTTCGCGGCGGCCGGCCTCTGGCTCGCCTCCTTCCCGCTGGGCTTCCATCCGGCCACCCGCCACGACGGCGTGATCTCGGTCTTCCGCGGCTTCAGCCCCGCGGAGCTGCGCGCGGCCTGTGCCGCCGCCCACGTCACCGCCGCCGTGAAGAGCCACCCGGGCTTCTGCCTGACCGCCGCCTGGCGCCCCGCGGAGGGGCCGGCATGATCCAGATCGACAAGCTGAGCGTGGCCGCGCCGCTGGAGCGGACTTTCGCGGCCGCCGCGGACGTCGAGCGGTGGCCGGAGTGGCTCCCGCACTACCGCTGGGTGCGGTTCCTGGAGCGCCGTGCCACGGGCGGCATCGTGGAGATGGCGGCGTGGCGTCCGTTCCTGAAGTTCAACTATCCGACCTGGTGGGTCTCGGAGATGACGGTCGAGCGCGACGAGCCGCGGATCCGATACCGCCACATCCGGGGTATCACCACGGGCATGGACGTGGCATGGGAGTTCCGCGAGACGCCGGACGGCGTGGCGGTGACGATCACGCACTGGTGGGACGGGCCGGCATGGCCGCTCATCCGGCGGCCGGCGGCCGAGCTGGTGATCGGGCCGGTCTTCGTCCATGGCATAGCGCAGCGCACCCTGGCGGGCATCGCGCGGCAGGCGGAAGGGCGCGCCGCGTGAAGGCCCGGCGCGTGGTGGTGACCGGCATCGGGTGCGTGACGCCCATCGGGACCGGCGTCGAGGGCCTCTGGGACGGGCTCCAAGCCGGCCGCTCCGCGGTCCGTTACATCACCCGGTTCGACCCGACGCCCTTCCGCAGCCACATGGCGGCGGAGATCCCGGACTTCCGCCCCCAGGATTTCCTCGACGCCAAGCGCGCCAAGCGCTACGACCGCTACTCGCAGCTCGCGGTCACCGCGGCGGGCCTCGCCATCGAGAGCGCCGCGCTCGACCTTGCCGCGGAGGACCGCGAGCGGGTCGGGGCCAACATGGGATCGGCGTTAGGCGGGGTCGCCTACGCCGAGGACCAGGTGGGCGTCTACTTCACGGAGGGGTTGCGCGCCGTGAACCCGATGCTCGCGCTCTCGGTCTTCGGCGGGGCGGCGAGCTGCAACATCGCCATCGAGTTCGGCGTCTCGGGCCCCAACTCCACCAACGCCATGAGCTGCGCCTCCGGCACCATGGCCGTGGGGGACGGCTTCCACCTCATCCGGGACGGCATCGCCGACGTGATGCTGACCGGCGGTGCCGAGGCGCCGCTGGGCCCTCTCTGCTTCGGGGCCTTCGCCGCCATCCGGGCCATGTCGCAGCGCAACGACGACCCCGCGCGCGCCAGCCGCCCCTTCGACGCGGGCCGCGACGGCTTCGTGATGGGCGAGGGCGCGGCGGTGCTGGTCCTCGAGGAGCGCGGCCGGGCCCTGGCCCGCGGCGCGCCGGTCCTGGCCGAGGTGCTCGGCGCCGCCTCGACCAACGACGCCTACCACATGACGGCGCCGCGCCCCGACGGCCGGCAGGCCGCGCGCTGCGTGCGTCTCGCGCTCGAGGACGCCGGCGTGAAGCCCGGCGAGGTGGACTACATCAACGCGCACGGCTCGTCCACGCCGCTCAACGACGCCACCGAGACGCTCGCTTTCAAGCAGGTCTTCGGGGACCACGCGTACCGGCTCGCGCTGAGCGGCACCAAGGGCTACTACGGCCATCCGCTCGGCGCTTCCGGCGCGATCGAGGCCGCCGTCACCGCGCTGGCCCTCAGCCGCGGCTGGCTGCCCCCCACCATCAACCTCGAGCAGGCCGACCCCGCCTGCGACCTCGACTACCTCGGCAAAGGCGGCGTGACGCGCACCGCCGAGATCGCGATCTCCAACTCGTTCGGCTTCGGCGGGATCAACGCGGCCATCGTCATGCGCCGTACCGACTGAGCACGCATCCCATGCGCGCGGGCGCTTGCGTCCGCCGCCAGGGCCCGGGCATATTGGCGCCGCTCATGTCGTCTCCCGTTCGATGCGACCCCTTCACGAGGCTTGTGCATGCGTAACACCCTGCGCCCGCTCGTCGCGGAATTCATCGGCGTGTTCATCCTCACGTTCGCGGGCTGCGGCGCCATCGTCGCCAACACCTACCGCGACGGCACCGTCGGCCTCCTCGGCATCGCCGTGGCGCACGGCCTGGCGCTCGCCATCGCGGTCAGCGCCACGATGAGCACCTCCGGCGGCCACATCAACCCGGCCATCACCCTCGGCCTCTGGTCCGTCGGCCGGATCGACGCCAGGAAGGCCGGCCTCTACCTCATCGCCCAGCTCCTCGGGGCCACCGCCGCGGCCTTCGCCGTGCGGGGCCTCTTCCCCGAGATGGCCGGCACCGTCGCCGCGCTCGGCACGCCCCGGCTCGCCACCGACATCACCCTCGTCCAGGGCATCGTCATCGAGGCCATCCTGACCTTCTTCCTGGCCTTCGCCGTCATGGGTACCGCGGTGGATCCCACGGGGCCGAAGATCGGCGGCTTCGGCATCGGCCTCACCGTGACGCTCGGCATCCTGGCCGGCGGGACCATGACCGGCGGCGCGATGAACCCGGCCCGCGCCTTCGGACCGGCCCTCGTGTCGGGGACGTGGATCGGGCAGATCGTGTACTGGATCGGCCCCATCCTCGGGGCGATCGCGGCGATGCAGGTCTACGAGCGGATGTTGATGAAGAAGGACGGTTGAACGAAGAGAAGCGTTGAAGGTCACCGCCTTCTTTCGTTCAACGCTTCAGCTTCTTCGTCCGCCACCAGAGCAGCGCCGCGTAGCCGCCGTACAGCACCGCGGCGGCCACGTACGCCACCACCATGTAGGCGCTGTTATCGGGCATCGTCGGCCTCCGCCGCCGCGCGGGCGTCCACGACCGTCGCCTGGGCGTACCGGTGCGTCACCAGGCCGAAGAAGAACAGCGTGAAGACCCCCAGCGAGAAGAGCAGCGTCGCCAGCATCGGGCCCGGGAGCCCCGGCCCCTCGGGGTTCAGGAACACCGCCTTGGGGTGCAGGGTGCGGAAGAGCAGGACGCTGACGTGGATGAACGGCACCAGCAGCGACCCCAGGATGCCGAGCACGGCCGAGTAGCGGGCGCGGCGGCCCGGCTCCGGCACGGCGGAGCGCAGCACCAGGTAGCCGAAGTAGACGAACCAGAGGAAGAGCGTCGAGGTGAGCCGCGCGTCCCACGTCCACCACGTTCCCCAGATCGGCTTGGCCCAGATCGGGCCGGTGATCAGGACCACCGTCGTGAAGACCACGCCCACCTCCGCCGACGACGCGGCGAGACGATCGAGGCGCGGGTCCTTGAGGAAGAGGTACAGCAGGCTGCACACGCCCACGATGCCGAAGGCGAGGAACGCGACCCACGCGCTCGGAGGATGGATATAGTAGATCTTCTGGGCCGGCCCCTGAGTCGCCTCGACCGGCGTGAACCTGAGCGCCCGCACGTAGACCGCCACCATCAGCACCAAGCCGAGGGCCATGAAGAAACTGCTGCGGCGCAGCATGCGTTCGGCGCGTTCGATGGCGGTCATTCGTCCAGGATGTGCTCGAAGATGAGGACGCACAGCACGATGAACACGATGTCGTAGGCGACGAGCAACTTAAGCCACGCCGACACCTCCGAAAAGGGCCGCCCGCCGAAGAGCCGCGAGGTCACCTGCACCGCGCCGGTGATGGGCGGCATCAGGAAAGGCAGCATCAGCACCGGCAGCATCAGCTCGGCGAAACGCGTGTTCACGGCGATCGCGCTCATCAACGTCCCCACCACGACGAAACCCACCGTCGCCAGCGCGATCACCCCGGCGAGGGGCACGAGCACGGGCAGGAGCGGCATGTTGAAGAAGAGCGCGAAGAGGGGCAGCGCCACGGCCTCGATCGCCGCGACGAAGACCAGGTTCGCCACCACTTTCCCCAGATACAGCGCGGTCCGGCTCGCCGGCGAGAGAAGCAGGCCGTCGAGCGCGTGGTTCTCCCGCTCCAGGGCGAACGCGCGGTTGAGCCCCAGCAATCCCGCGAAGGTGAACGTGACCCAGAGGATCCCGGGCGCGATGTCGGTCGTGCTCACAGCCGTGGGGTCGCGCGCGAAGTTGAAGATCGCCAGCACCAGCGCGGTGAAGACGAGGGAGGAGAGGAAGGCCGTCCGGCTCCGGAACTCCAGCAGGAGGTCCTTGGCCGCGATGGCCCAGGCCGCCGCGAAGGTGCTAGGCACCGGCGGTGGCCTGCGCGTAGCGCGCGCGATAGGACGCCGTGTCACCGGAGCGGAGGCCGCATTCCACGAAGCGGCCCGCCACCTGGATGGCGACATGGGTCGCGAGCTCGAGGCCCTCGTCCAGATTGTGCGTCACGAGGACCAGCGTCCGCCGCTCCTCCCGGAGGCGCCCGAGGAGGGACCGCAGCGTCGCGGCGGCCTGCTGGTCGAGCCCGGTGAACGGCTCGTCGAGCAGCACGATCTCGGGATCGTGGAGGAGCGCCCGCGCGATGGCGAGCCGCTGCACCATGCCGCGGCTGTAGGTCACGACCGGGCTCCCGGCGCGCTCCTCGAGGCCGACCGAGACCAGCGCCCGTTGCGCCGTGCCGCGCCGGTCGGCCAGGCCGTAGAGGCGGGCATAGAACTCCAGGTTCTCGCGTGCGCTGAGGCCGTCGTAGAGAAGAGAGTGATGCGAGATCATGCCGATGCGCCGCCGGTGACGCACGTCGCCGCGGGCGAGCATCTCGCCGGCGACGATCACTTCGCCCTTCTCGGCGCCGAGCAGGCCGGCCAGGATGCGGAGCAACGTCGTCTTGCCGGCTCCGTTCGGACCGAACACCGCGAGCGCCTCGCCCGATGCCAGTGTGAAGTCCACGCCGCGCAGCGCCCGCACCCGCCCGAAGCTGCGCGTAAGCCCGCGCACCACGAGGGCCGGCGCCGGCGCCGTGTTCGGGTTTGCTTCGACCGGATTGGCGGTCATCGGGGGCCTAATATAGCCCCGACGCGGGACGCTACGTCTGGCTCTCGATGTCGAACCGGTCCTCGAGTCGCGTCATCAGGAGAAGGAAGCGCACTTCTTCCGACGCGCCGCGAAGCACGACCGTCTGCCGTCGCTCGGCGGCCCTGAGCTGGAGCAGGACCAGGGTCGAGAGGCCCATGCTGTCGATCCCGCTGGTCCGGCTCAAGTCCAACACCAGGCGTCCGCCACCCTGGGGCGCCATGGCGGTCAGCGCCGTCAGCCGCTCGAGCGCCTCATCGTAGAAGGCGCTTCGGCTGTCGGTGCCGAGGAAGATGGGTGCGCGGACAACAAGCTCGTCCATGCCACATGCGACAAGGAAGAACGGTGCCGTGCAACTACATGTCAGTAAGCTATTGCCACAGAACGACTTACTGTAGTGATAGTGATGCATATTACGTCACATATATCTGGCGCACTGCGAATTCCTCTGGAAGATGCCTGTCAGGAAAACGAGCGGGGCCCGGGTTGCCCCGGGCCCCGCATCCGTCCGGCTCAAGCGATCTCAGACCTTGGTGACGTTCGCCGCCTGGAGCCCTTTCGGGCCCTCCCGCACCTCGAACTCCACCTTGTCGTTCTCCTTGAGCGACTTGAAGCCCTCCGCCTGGATCGCGGAGTAGTGGACGAACACGTCCGGCCCCCCCTCCCGCTCAATGAAGCCGAACCCCTTCGCGTCGTTGAACCACTTGACCCGGCCGGTGATGCGAGACATACCTAACTCCTCTGACAGGTGACCGATCGACGGGTCCCGCCGCCCGCCAGCGCGCAGGCGCTGAGAGATCCGTAAGGGCGGCCCTAGCATATTATGCGGTATTCCTAAGCGCAAGACTCGCTGCCACTTCGGACGGCCTAACCCCTCGCTGAGGTAGCCTCGGATGAGCGATACGCAGCGCCTCGACACCTTGCTCGACGAATCCAGACGTTTCCCCCCCAGCGAGGCCTTCCGCGCCGCGGCGCACTGCGGCTCCGACGCGCTGTACGAGGAAGCCGCCCGGGACCGCGAAGGATTCTGGGCGCGCTGGGCGTCCGAGCTGCTCTGGTACCGGCCCTGGACCCGGGTGCTCGAGTGGACGCCGCCGCACGCCAAGTGGTTCACGGGAGGCACGCTCAACGCCTCGGCGAACTGCCTCGACCGGCACATCGGGACGGCGCGCCGCAACAAGGCGGCCCTGATCTGGGAGGGAGAGCCGGGCGAGCGACGCACCCTGACGTACTGGGACCTGTACCGGGCGGTGAACAAGTTCGCCAACGTGCTCAAGCACCTCGGCGTGAAGCGCGGCGACCGCGTCGCCATCTACATGCCGATGATCCCCGAGGTGGCCATCGCGATGCTGGCCTGCTCCAGGATCGGCGCGCCGCACTCGGTGGTCTTCGGAGGCTTCTCCGCCGAGAGCCTGCGGGACCGCATCAACGACGCCGGCGCCGCCCTGCTCATCACGGCGGACGGCGGCTACCGCCGTGGCCAGGTGGTGCCGCTCAAGCGCAGCGCGGACCAGGCGCTCGAGGGGTGCCCGACGATCCGTCACGTCGTGGTCTATCAGCGGCGGCTCGGCGCCGCCGGCGACGAGGCGTTCGTGCACATGCAGGAGGGGCGGGACCATTGGTGGCACCGCCTGATGCAGGATGCCGCGGCCTACTGCGAGCCCGAGCACATGGACGCCGAGGACCTGCTGTTCATCCTCTACACCAGCGGGACGACGGGCAAACCGAAGGGCATCGTCCACACCACCGGGGGATACCTCACCCACGTCACCGCCACCACCAAGCTGGTCTTCGACCTCAAGGACGAGGACGTGTTCTGGTGCACAGCCGACGTGGGGTGGGTGACCGGACACTCGTACGTGGTGTACGGGCCGCTCGCGCTCGGTGCGACGCAGGTCATGTACGAGGGCGCGCCGGACTGGCCGGAGAAGAACCGCTTCTGGGAGATCATCGAGCGCTACGGCGTCACCATCTTCTACACGGCGCCGACGGCGATCCGCGCCTTCATGAAGTGGGGCACCGAGTTCCCGGCGAAGCACGACCTCTCTTCGCTGCGCCTCCTCGGCACCGTGGGAGAGCCGATCAACCCCGAGGCCTGGATCTGGTACCACCACAACATCGGCGGGCAACGGTGCCCCATCGTGGACACGTGGTGGCAGACCGAGACGGGCGGCATCATGATCACGCCGCTTCCCGGCGTGGTCGCGACGAAGCCCGGTTCGGCGACGCGGGCCTTCCCGGGCATCGATGCGGAGATCCTCGACGGCACGGCCAACGCGATCCCGGTGGGTGGCGGACTCCTCGCCATCACGTCACCCTGGCCCGGCATGCTGCGCACCATCTGGGGCGACGACGACCGCTACCGGCAGACCTACTGGTCGAAGTGGCCGAACCTCTACTTCCCCGGCGACGGCGCCAAGCGCGATGAGGACGGCTACTTCTGGCTCCTCGGCCGAGTGGACGACGTGCTCAACGTCGCGGGACACCGCATCGGCACGATGGAAGTGGAGAGCGCGCTGGTGGACCACCCCGCGGTGGCGGAGGCCGCCGTGGTCGGCAAGACGCACGAGCTCAAGGGCCAGGCCATTGCCGCGTTCGTCACGCTCAAGACCGGCCACCACGCCAGCGACCAGATGAAGGACGATCTCAAGGCGCACGTGGCGAAGAAGATCGGCGCCCTGGCGCGGCCCGACGACATCCTCTTCTCCGCGGACCTGCCCAAGACGCGCTCGGGCAAGATCATGCGGCGGCTGCTGCGCGACATCGCGGAAGGGCGCGCGCTCGGCGACACGACGACGCTCGCCGACGCGTCGGTGGTGGAGAGGTTGAAGACGGAGTACGAGGAGAAGGAGTCGTAGAAGAGGGGAGTGGGGAGTGGTACTGCTCGGTGTGCGCTCGCGCTCCAGCGCTCACCCCGGCACCGTCAGGTGCCACTCCCCACTCCCCACTCCCCTTTTCTCCCGACGAGACTCACCACGAAGATCGCCGTGATCACCACCGCCGAGGCCACGCACCAGCGGCAGATGGCGTGGATGACGAACAGCTCGAGCGACGTCAGGTAGATGGAGAACGCCACTCCCGCCCCCGAGACGATCAGGAGCCACTTCGTGGGGGCGGGATCGGCGATCCGCTGCTCCGACAGGCCGGCCATCGCGATCACCAGCAGCGCGAGGTAGGCGGCCACGCCGTAGGCCGCGACCGGCACACCGAAGAGCTCCGCCCACCGGCTCGTCTGGACGCGCTCGCATCCCCCGGTGCCGCAGACGAGCGGCCCCGTGAAGCCGAGCTTGTAGAGCGTCAGGTAGATCGAGAGCAGCAGGCCGAAGAGCGCGAGGGCGGCCGCCGCCATGCGGTGCCGCATCAGCGCCGCGCCGCTCCCGCCCGCGGCGGGGCCGCCGCGGCCGGCGGCGTCACGGGCGCGATCGAGTCCACGATGGCCTTGATCTGGTCGTAGGTCGGCACGTCGGCGAGCTGCCGCCCGTTGACGAAGAAGGTCGGCGTGCTGTTCACCCCGAGCGAGTCACCGCGCAGCTTGTCCGCCTCGACGTCCGGCATGGCGTGCTGCGCGTCGACGCACTGGTCGAAGCGGCCGCGATCGAGGCCGATCCGCTCGGCGTAGTCGCGGAAGAACCGCTCCGGGTGCCGCGATTCGGCCCAATCCCCCTGGCCCTGGTAGATGGCGTCGTGCATCTCCCAGAACTTGCCCTGCTCGCGCGCGCACGCCGCCGCGAGATGGGCGGGCCTGGTGTTGGGGTGCCCGTCGAGCGGGTAGTTCATGAACCGCCAGCGCACGCGCCCGGTGGCGATGAGGCGGTCCCGGATGTCGGGCAGCTGGAGGACGGCGAAGCGGGCGCAGAACGGGCACTGGAAGTCCGAGTACTCGGCGATCTCGACGGGCGCCGAATCGGAGCCCATGACCACGCCCCGCGGCCCGCTGGCCACCGCGAGCGGCGGGGGCAGGGCCCCGGGAGCCGCCGAGGCGCGCGAGCCCATGGAGCGGTAGATCAAGGCGCCGCCGGCGACGGCGACCACCGCGAGCCCGATGTAGAACGGTGTCAGTGACCGTCCGACTGCCATGGCTCCTCCCCTTCGGTTCCCGCGTCCTGCTCCGGCGTCCAGCCGGCCGACGCGTCGTTCACGATCCGCCGGCGCTCGGCGGCTTCCGGCGTATCGAACGTCTGCCGGACCTCGTACTGGAACAGCTCGCTGCGGACGCTGCCGAGCTCCGCGATCAGCGCGGAGGTCTCGCCGAGGAGACGACCCTCGGCATCGAGCACGACGATGCGTTGCGCCAGCGCGCGCAGCATCTCCTCCAGCTTCCCGGCCCGCGCCGGGTCGTACGTCTCATCGGGCACGACAGTAGTCTCCTTGGGCCGCTCGCATCGCGGGCGCCCCGCTCCTATCATCATACCCACGGTGGCCACCCTCGCCAACTCATCGCCGCGCCTCGCGTCCGGGCACGCGCTCCTCGAGCTCGCGGCCATCGCGCAGGCGCCTCTCCGCTACGGTCACAAGGTGCGGATCCTCCGGGACGGCGCGCTCGCCTTCCCGGCCATGCTGGCGGCGATCCGGATGGCGCGGCGCAGCGTCTGCTTCGAGAACTTCATCATGGCGCACGACGCGACCGGCGAGGAGTTCGCGCAGGCGCTCGAGCGGGCCCGCCAGCGGGGCGTCCACGTCCGGGTGCTCTACGACCCGATGGGCACCATGCTGGTCCGCGGCGGCCCGGTCACCCGGCGCCTCCGGCACGCCGACATCGAGGTCCGGCCGTTCCGGCCCCTCTCGCCGCTGGCGCCGTGGAGCTGGCTCAGGCTCCGTCACCGCGATCACCGCAAGCTGCTCGTCGTCGACGAGTCCACGGCGGTGCTCGGCGGCATCTGCATCGCCGACCACTGGGCGCCGGCCGAGCGCGGGGGCGGCGGGTGGCGCGACACGGCGGTGCTGGTCCGCGGTCCCGCCGTCGCCGATCTGCAGCTCGCGTTCGAGCGCATGTGGAACCGGGCGCACGGCTGGGTCCCCGGGGTCGCGGTGACCCAGGAAGTGCAGATCGGCACCGTGCCGGGGGCCAAGGGGGACGCGGCGGCCTTCGTGGTCGGCGACCGGCCGGGGACGAGGCGGGTGGCCGCGATCTACGAGTGGCTCGCGGACCATGCGGAGGCCTCGCTCGAGCTCACCGACGCCTACTTCGTGGCGCCCACCGGCGTGCTGCAGGCGCTGATCCGCGCGGCGCGGCGCGGCGTGCGGGTGCGGCTCCTCCTGCCGGGCCGGAACAACCATCCCATCGCGGGGCTCGCGGCGCGACGCATCTACGCGCCCCTCCTCGAGGCGGGAGCGGAGATCCACGAGTGGCGAGGCGTGATGCTCCACGCCAAGACCGCGGTGGTGGACGGGGTCATCTCGCTCGTCGGGTCGAGCAACCTCGACCCGCTGTCCCTGCACCGCAACTACGAGCTCAACCTGCTCGTCTCGGACCCCGACACCGGCCGCGGCATGCGCGAGCTGTTCGAGCAGGATCTCACGGCGGCCACCCGGGTCGACGCCGGCGAATGGGGACGGCGTCCGCTCCGCGCCCGCCTCGCGGAGGCCGTGGCGACGCTCTTCTCGCGGTACCTCTAGAAGCGGCGACATGCCAAGGCGTTGAAGGGCCGGGCCCACCCCGCTATATTGAAGCCGTACCGGCCCCCCGTTCGGCCCTTTTGGAGGTGTGATGGCGAAGAAGCAGACGAACCGCAAACCGTATGTCCCCACGACGTTTGAGCAGGCCCGCGACGAGCTGTTCAGTCACATCCTCCGCTGTGGCGTCCTGGAAGCCGAGGA
>JBGPHD010000052.1:0-17420 GCA_041484135.1 Gemmatimonadota bacterium | reverse complement strand
GCCACCAGCTGGCTCACCTCGCCCGCGGCGCGGCCGCTCTGGTCCGCCAGGCGCCGCACCTCGTCCGCCACCACCGCGAACCCGCGGCCGTGCGTGCCGGCGCGGGCCGCCTCGATCGCGGCGTTGAGCGCCAGGAGGTTGGTCTGGTCGGCGATGTCCCGGATGAGGCCGATGAAGTCGTTGATGCTGCGCGTCACCTTCTGGAGCGAGCGCACCTGCTGCGAGCTGTCGCCGACGAAGGTCTTGAGGTCCACCAGGCGCTGCACCGCCCCGCCGATCGTGACGCGGCTCGTCGAGGCGGTGTGGCTCGCCTCCTCGCTGCGCGCCGTGGCGTCCCTTCCGTCGGCCGCCACGCGGCGCGCCGCGGCGGTGAGCGACTCGGTCGCGGCGAGGTTGGCCTGCACCTCCAGCTCCTGCTGGGTGGCCGCGCGCTTGATGGCCCCGGCGTGCTCCTCGCTGCGCGCCGCGGCCCAGCGCAGCTTCTCGACGGCGCCCGCCACCGCGCGCACTTCGGCCTCGATGCGCTGCACCGTCGCCACCAGCGGGGCGCGGAGGTCGGCGATGTGGATGGCGGAGGAGACCTGGGAGGCGAGGGTGCGCACCAGGGTCAGCGCTTTCGAGCCGTACATGTTCCGCTTGGCGTGCTCGAGCTCGAGCGTGCCGATGGAGTGGTCCCCGAACCGCAGCGGCACCACCAGCACGCTGTGGGCCTGGGCCCGTACCTCGCTGATGCGCGGGTCGTGGCGGGCGTCGCGCACCAGCGCCGGGTCCCCCGACGCGATGACGTCGGCCCGCAGGATCTCGAGGTCGGCCCCGGGCTCGCCACGACCCTCGGCGCCGTGCCCGCTCCGGAAGAGCCGCTTCACCTCCTCGCCCTCCGCGCGGTAGATGCGGAAGTCGCTCCAGTCCACCAGCCGGTTGGCCAGCCGCGCGATGCGGTCCAGCGAATCCTCCAGCGAGAGGTCGGCGGTGACCGCCATGTCCACCGCCAGCACCTTGGTGCGCTCCTCCGCCCCGATCGCCTCCTCGAGCAGGCGCTTGACCATCCAGCCGGCGAAGAGGAGCATCGCGCCCACGAACGGCCAGCTGCGCGGCTCGAGCTCCGCGACGGCGATGAGCGACGTCGCGGTCGAGAGCGCCGACACGAAGTAGGCGATCACCTCGTAGCGCAGGATCAGCGACTGCTCGTCCTCCATCAGCTTGGCGCGCAGCAGCAGCGTGAAGTAGAAGAGGGCCCGGCCCACGACGAAGTACGCCACGGTGAAGAAGACCAGGGCCGGCACCAGGTCGAGCCCGAGCCCGTGGCTCTCGAGGCCGCCCAGCCGCACGATGGCCGCGTAGACCGCGAAAGCCGCCGCCAGCGTCACCACTTCGCGGCCGGCGTTGATCGCCGCGGCGCGCCACGGCTTGCGCAGCCACGCCCAGTCGGCGGTGAAGCACGACCCCGCCAGCGCCACGAAGGTCGGCGTCGGACCGAAGAGGAGGCTCCCCGCCAGGCCCACGTAGCTGATGAGCGAGAGATACGAGAACTTGGAGAGCGGGACGGCGTAGCGGCGGAGGATCGTCGCCACGGCGAGGAGCGAGAGGAGGAGCCGCCACTCGAGGGAGCCCGGATCGAGCGCGACGGCCCCGGCCATGACCAGCCCTCCCACGATCGCGACGACCACGGGATAGACGGTCACGACCGTCGCGATGCGGATCGCCGTCACCGGTCCGTCCGGGTGCGGTCCATCGCGTTCCGGAGCTCCCGCAGCCATGCCAGCGCGGCCGGCGCGCCGCCCGCCGCGAGCCGCTGCACCACCGCGCTCCCCACCACGACGCCGTCCGCCAGGCGGGCCACCACGGCCGCCTGCTCCGGCGCGCTGATGCCGAACCCCACGGCGACCGGGAGCGTCGTCACCGCGCGCACCGCCTCGACCCGCGCGCCGATGTCCGCCGCCAGCGCGCGGCTCTCGCCGGTGACGCCGAGGCGCGCGACGAGGTACACGAAGCCCTGGCTCGCGGCCGCGATCCGCGCGAGGCGCGCGGGCGGCGTGGTCGGCGCCACGAGCCGCACCAGCGGCAGGCCGCTCCCCCCGAGCGTCGTCTCGGTCACCGGGTCGGATCCCACCGGCAGGTCCACGACCAGGACGCCGGCCGCGCCGGCCTCGCGCGCCGCGCCGACGAAGCGCGCCGCGCCCATCGCCAGCACCGGATTGAGGTAGGTGAAGAGCACGACCGGCACGGTGGGACGCAGGGCGGCGAGCCGGTCGAGCACGCCCCGGAGCGTGACGCCGGACGCCAGCGCCGCGTGCGTGCTGGCCTGGATGACGGGCCCGTCCGCGACCGGGTCGCTCCAGGGCACCCCCAGCTCGACGATGTCCGCGCCGGCCAAAGGGGCGCCGGCGAGGAAGTCGCGGGTCGCGTTCCAGTCGGGATGGCCCGCGGTGATGTAGGGGATGAGCGCCGGGCGCTCCGCCGCGCGGAGTCCGGCCCAGCAGCCGGCGAGCGCGCCCTCAGACAAAGTAGTCGGAGACCCGCACCCCGTACTTGTCGGGGTTGGTGACCTTGATGATCGACCGCAGGAACGTGCCGGATCCGTCCTGCTCCGCGAGGTCCGCGACGTACCCGGGGAAGGTGATGGTGCCCGCTGGGTCGGAGATGATGCGGACCATCGGGCGGTGCACCATCTCGACGTTGGCATTGGCGGCGAAGACCAGCCCCAGCTCGTAGGTGTCGAGGATGACCATCGTCCCCACCGGGTAGATGCCGATCAGATTGATGAACGCCTTGACGAGGACCGGGTCGTACCCGCGCCTGGGGTTCTCCCACATCTCCTTCAGCACCCCGTCCGGCTGGATGGGCGTGGTCTGGTACGTGCGCCGCGAAGTGGCGGCGTCGAAGCCGTCCGCCACGGCGATGATCTTCGAGAAGATGGACATCTGGCGCTGGCGGACCGATTTCGGATAGCCCGTCAGATCGATCTTCATGTGATGCTCGTAGGCGCCGATCATGCTGCGGTACGGGATCTCCCCGTAGCCGCGCAGGCCGAAGAGCGTCAGCACCCCGAGCCAGGGGTGGGCCTGCATGATCCGCCACTCTTCGTCGTCGAGGCTCCCCTCCTTGTTCAGCACCTCGAGCGGCACCCGCGCCTTGCCCACGTCGTGGAAGAGCGCGGCCAGGCCGAGGTCGTAGAGCTGGAGCTTGCTGAGCCCGATCTTCCGGCCCAGCGCGACGGCGAAGATGCACACGTTCACCGAGTGCGTGAACGTGTAGTCGTCGTAGTCGCGGAGGTTCGTCAGGCCGACCAGCGAGCTCTCGTCCGACAGCACCTGGTCCACGATGGCCTGCACCGCGCGCTTCACCTTCTTGACGCTCGCCGTGCGGCCCATGCGGACCGAGTTGATGACCTCCTTGGTGACCGCCACCGAGCGCTGGTAGGTGCGCTTCGACTGCTCCTTCTGCCGCTCGTCGTCGCCGCCCTCGCCCTCCGCCTCCTGCGGGGGCTCGACCGAGATGTGCGTGACGTTGGCGTCGCGCAGCTTGGTGGTGAGCTCGAAGAAGCGGTTCGCGCTGGCGTCCCGCGACGCGGCGCTCAGCATCAGCGAGAGGAAGGTCGTCCACTCCCGCCGGTCGGCGCCGATCTCCGCGCGCACCATTCCCACCCCGACGGTCCTGAGGATGCCAAGCACGTGGGAGAAGGACGCGTAGTTGTCGAGGTCGAGGCGGAGCCGGGTCTGGTTCACGAAGATGAACTCGCCCGTCACCCGGAGCTCGATCTCCTCCTCGCGGTCGAGGATCCCCTGCACCGTGCCCGAGAGGTCGTCGAGCGATTTCTGGACCTGGACGTTCTCGAGCGGATAGAGCTTGAGGGACCGGAGCGCCGTGTAGACCGACACCAGGAACGCGCGGCCGGCGCCGCGGATGTACGCGTCGGTGGTCTGGATCGAGTCGACGACCGAGGACCGGGGCTCGCGCTCGCTCATCTCACACCCCCGGCGGCGCGAACATGCTCTGGGTGGCGCGCTCGCCCCGCAAGGCGCGGTTCACCGCGTTGCGCACCAGCGCCTCCTTGTCGGCCGCCGCCCTCTCCAGCGCCTGCCGCGCCGACGGCGTGCCGATCTTGCCCAGCGCCATGGCCGCACAGGCGCGCGTCTGCGGGTCCTCCTTCCGCTTGAGGAAGCCGCCGCTGTTCAGGATCCCGTCCAGCGACGACACCCCCGACTCGCCCACCAGGGAGCCGTACGCCTCGAAGAACGCCATCTTCTCCGTGAGGTCCCGCTCGCGCACCGACTTCCCCTGGACCACCTCGGCGATCCGCGTCAGCGCCGACTTCGACTTGTTGGCCCCCACCACGCGGATCGACGCCAGCCGGACCTCGCGGTCCGCGTCCTCGAGGCCGCGCTCGAGCGCCTGCAGCGCGGCCGGCGACGCGATCTCCGACAGCGCCTGGACCGTGGCCACCCGGATCGCCGGCTCCACGTGGCCGAGGCTCTGGCCGAGGGCCGCGACCGCCGACTGGAGCCGCAGCCTGCCCGCGAGCTTCACCGCCTCCACGACGACGCTCGCCTCCGGCGACTGCAGCGCGGCCACCACCATCGGCGCGTTGGCCGCCGCGAGCCGCGAGACGGACGCCTCCACCACGTCGCGCACCCGCGCGTTGGACAGCTTGGGCAGCCACGAGAAGAGCGTCGGCAACGCCTCGCCGCGCAGCTCGTTGAACAGCTCGCCCAGCTCGGCCGCCTCGGGGTGCACCGCGGCCTCGTCGAGCGACTGCAGCAGCTGCGACAGCGTCTGCTCCTGCGACAGGCGGCCCGGGAGCGCCTCGAGCGCCGCGCGGTGCTCCGGCAGCAGCTCGCGCGCCCGGGTCATGATCGCCTTCGACTCCCGCAGCACGTACGCCACCGATGTGAAGTCCGCCGCGCCCAGCAGGTAGGGCAGGAAGCTCTCGAGGATCGAGATCAGCTCGGCGCGGACCGTCGGGAAGGGCTGGAGCTCGAGCACGTCGAACAGCATGGCGAGGACGTTGCGGCGCAGGTCCTGCGCGTACTCGTTCTGCACCGCCGCCCTCAGGTACTCGATCTCCTTGTCGTCGAGGAAGTAGAGCGTCGTGTCGAAGTCCTCGGTGCGGACGATCCCCGAGCGCGGGGCCGCTTCCTCTTCGGCTGCGCTTCCCCCCGCCGCGCGGGCCTCGCCCTCCCCTTCCTCCAGGCCCTCCCCGCCCCCGCCTCCGCGGACCGTGATGGCCTCGCGCATCTCCTCCTGCACCGCCCCGCCGATGCTGCCCCCGCCTCCCGGCATGGTGGCCAGCTCGCGCGGCTCGCCCGGGACCGGCAGCGACATGCCGCCCAGGTCGGAGGTGAGGTCCTGGAAGACGTACCGGATGTGCTGGAAGTCCTTCTCCCAGAGCAGCGTCAGCAGGTCGTCGCTGTCCTCCGCCTGGAGGTTGCGCGCCTTGTGCACCACGTCGAGCAGGCCGACGATCTCATCGCGCTCCACGCCCGGCAGGAGCGTCACCGACCGCACGCCGTCCTTGAAGAACACCCACGCGATGCTCTCGCTCCGGCTCCCGCTGGAGTAGACGACATTGCCCTCCCAGCGGAGATCGCCTTCCGCCACCTCGAGGACGAGGTCATCGGTGGCCTCCCAGATCGGGGGGAACGCGGCCCGCAGGTTCTCGATGGCCTTCTGGTAGACGGGGTTGTTCGGGAGGTACAGCTGATGGGCGCGCAGCGCCTTCGCGAGGACCTGCAACAGCTCCTCGATCTGTGCGGGGGGAAGCGCCAGATCCGTGCTCGCGCCGTCCGTCACACTGCCGTCCCCTCGAGCGACGCGACGGCGGCGACGTCCTTGTCGCCTCGGCCGCTCAGATTGATCACGATCGTCTTGCCCCTGGCCCACGCCCCGGCCTGCGCCAGCACCCAGGCGACGGCGTGCGCGCTCTCGAGCGCGGGGATCAGGCCTTCGAGCTCCGCCAGGCGATGGAACGCGTCGAGCGCCTGCGCGTCGGTCACCGCCTCGTACCGCGCCCGTCCCGAGTCCTTGAGCGCGGCGTGCTCCGGGCCGACGCCCGGATAGTCCAGCCCGGCCGAGACCGAATGGGCCGGCGCCACCTGCCCGTCGGCATCCTGGAGGAGGTAGCTGTAGCTCCCGTGCAGGACGCCTGGCCTGCCGCGGAGCAGCGTCGCGGCGTGCCGCCCGCTCTCCAGTCCTTCGCCCGCCGCCTCGACTCCGACCAGCTCCACCGAGGCGTCCGCGAGGAAGGCGCTGAAGATCCCGATGGCGTTCGAGCCGCCGCCCACGCACGCCACCACCGCGTCCGGCAGGCCGCCCTGGGCCTCGAGGCACTGCCGCCGGGTCTCCCGCCCGATCACCGCCTGGAAATCTCGCACCATCCGCGGGTAGGGATCGGGGCCCACGACCGACCCGATAATATAGTGCGTGCTCTCCACGTTGGTGACCCAATCGCGCATCGCCTCGTTGGTCGCGTCCTTGAGGGTCCGGGTCCCGGACCCCACCCCCACGACCTCCGCGCCCAGCAGCTTCATGCGGAACACGTTCAGCTCCTGTCGCGCCATGTCCTCCAGGCCCATGTACACCACGCACGGGAGCCCGAACCGCGCGCAGACGGTCGCGGTCGCCACGCCGTGCTGGCCCGCGCCCGTCTCGGCGATGATGCGGACCTTGCCGAGCCGTCGTGCCAGCAGCACCTGGCCGACGGTGTTGTTGATCTTGTGCGCGCCGGTGTGGTTCAGGTCTTCGCGCTTGAGCAGGACGCGCCCGCCGACCGTCTCGCCCAGGCGCGGCGCCAGCGAGAGCGGCGTCGGGCGGCCCACGTAGTCCGCCAGCAGCGCGTCGTACTCCGCCCAGAAGGCGCGGTCCGCCGAGACCGCGTCGTAGGCACGGGCCAGCTCCTCGAGCGCCGGGATCAGCGTCTCCGGCGCATAACGGCCGCCATAGGCCCCGAAGCGGCCGGTCATGACGCGCGCGTCCCGCCGCGGGCCACGCCCACCAGCGCGCGCAACGCCGCGCCGGGGTCCGCCGCGCCGGCGACCGCCGTTCCCACCAGCACGGCGTCGGCGCCGCGCGCGGCCACCCGCATCACGTCGCTCCGCGTGGTGAGTCCGCTCTCCGCCACCGCCGCGACGCGACGCGGCACCGCGGGGAGCATCGCATCCACGAGGTCCGGCTGCACGGTGAGGGTGTCGAGGTCGCGCGCGTTCACCCCGACCGCGGTCGGGTCCACGGCGAGCGCGGCGGCCAGCTCATCCGGATGGTGCACCTCGACCAACGTGGCGAGCCCGATGTCGTGGGCGAGCCGCGCCAGCTCCGCCAGGCGGTCCGCCGGCAGTGCGCGCACGATGAGCAACACCGCCGCGGCGCCCGCGGCGCGCGCCTCGTAGACCTGGAGCGGATCGATGATGAAGTCCTTGCGCAACGCCGGCATAGGCACGGCGGCGGTCACGCGCACCAGATCGTCGAGGGAGCCGCCGAAGTGCGCCGCCTCGGTGAGGACCGACAGCGCCGAGGCACCGCCCTCGAGGTACCGGCGCGCCAGCTCGGCCGCGTCGGCGTCGGCGCGGATCGCGCCCGCCGACGGCGAACGGCGCTTGATCTCCCCGATCACCGCCACCGCCGCCCCGCCAAGGAGCGCCGCGGAGAAATCAGGCGCCGGCCGGGCCGCCGCCGCCCGCCGCTCCCAGGACGCACGCTCCCCCCGGCGCGCCTCGACGGCGCGCGCCGTCTCGGCGAGGATGGCCGTGAGGACCCGTGACGCTTGCGGTTCGGCTTTCATTCGGTTACCGTTTCTTCGGAGTATCTTCGGGGCGCACCGCCATGCCCCCCAACCGGACCGGAGCCAACGTGCCGCTCACCAGGCGCCAGCGCGAGATCCTCGACTACCTCACGCGCTACATCGACGACCATGGCTACGCTCCCAGCTTCGAGGAGATCGCGGAGACCATGGGCTACGGCTCGCTCGCCACGGTCCATGAGCATCTCTCCAACCTCGAGCGCAAGGGCGTCATCCGCCGCTCCTTCAACGAGAGCCGGGCCATCGAGGTCCTGAGCCGGGCCCGCCAGCCGGGCGTGGTGGAGGTCCCGCTCCTCGGCGCCGTTGCCGCGGGCGAGCCCATCGAGGCCATCGAGGAGCACGAGACCATCACGCTCCCCGAGGACATGCTCCCGGCCGCCGGCCACAGCTTCGTCCTGCGGGTCCGCGGCGAATCCATGATCGAGGAGCAGATCCGCGACGGCGACTACATCGTCGTGCACAGCCGCTCCACCGCCCGCAACGGCGAGACGGTCGTCGCGCTCGTCTCCGGTACCCACGCCACCGTGAAGAAGTTCTACCGCGAGAAGGACGGGCGCATCCGGCTGCAGCCCGCGAATGCCGCGCTCGACCCGATCTACGTGCGCGAGGACGACGTGCACGTGCAGGGGGTCGTGGTGGGAGTGGTCCGGAAATACTAGTTCAAGAAAGAAAGGCGTTGGAGGTTGAATACGAAAGGGATGAACGCCCTCTCTCATTCAACGCCTCCCCTCAGCGCCTCCAGCACCCCGAAGGCCGCGCCCCCCGCGATCGACGTCCGTGCCGCCGCCACGCCGTCCTTGAAGTCCCGGACGACCCCCGCCGCCACCAACGCCGCCGCCGCGTTGATGGCGACGGCTGCATAACGCAGGGACCGCTGGTCCTCGCCCCGCACGACGGCCTCGACGATCACGGCGTTCTCCTCCGGGGTGCCGCCCGCCAGGTCCGCGAGGTCGCCCTGCGGCAGGCCGTACGCCTCCGGCTCGAAGACCCAGGTGCGCACCTCGCCCGCGGTGACCTCCCAGACGTCGGTCGGCCCCACCGGGGAGATCTCGTCCATCCCGGCGCGGGCGTGGACGACGAACGCGCGCTCGCAATCCAGCTTGGCGAGCGCGCCGGCGAGCAACGGCGCCCGCGACGCATCGGGAACGCCGATGAGCTGCCGGCGCACGCCGGCCGGATTGGCCAGCGGCCCCACCAGGTTCATGATCGTGGTCAGGCCGAGCTCCCGGCGGACCGGGCCCACGTGCCGCATGGCCGGGTGAAAGAGCGGCGCGAAGAGGAAGGCCATGCCGTGGCGGTCGAGGGAACGCGCGGCCTCCTTCGCGTCCTGCGGGATCGGCACACCCAGCGCCTCGAGGACATCCACGCTCCCCGACCGCGACGTGAAGGACCGATTGCCGTGCTTGGCCACGCGCGCGCCCGCCCCGACGGCGACCAGGGTCGCGGCGGTCGAGATGTTGAAGGTGGTGAGGCGGCCGCCGCCGGTGCCGCACGTGTCGATCAGTCCGTCGAGCCGCGCGGTGGTGACTCGCACCATCTCGCCCCGGAGCGCGACCGCGGCGCCCATCACCTCGTCGGCGGTCTCGCCCTTGGACCGGAGGCCCATGAGGAGGGCGGCGGTCTGCACCGGCGTGGCTTCGCCGGCCATCACCTGGGCGAAGGCGTCCCGGGCGAGGTCGAAATCGAGATCGTGGCGGTCGGCGAGCGCGCGGATGGCGCGGGAAACCGCGTCGAGCTGGGGCATGGACACTGTGGGATCGGGGCGCGCGTAGGTTAGCCGCGACGATCGCGCTTTGTCAAATGCCGCAAGCACTTGCGTCGCTTGACCACCCCCCGGAGCACCACTAGGTTTCGCGCCCATGGCGGCACGGCCGACGCTTCTCCTACTGCACTATGACGGAGGCGCGTTCGCGGGCTGGCAGAGGCAGAAAGCCGCCCGCACCGTGCAGGCCGACCTCGAGTCTGTGCTCGCGCGCCTGGTCGGGCGGCCGACGAGCGTGATCGGCGCGGGGCGCACCGACGCCGGGGTGCATGCGGTGGGTCAGGTCGCGGCGGCGGAGGTCCCCGAGAAGTGGGCGCCGGGACCGCTGGCGAAGGCGATGAACGCGCTGCTCCCTTCCGACGTATGGGTCGCCGCGGCGCATCGTATGCGGGCCGGGTTCAACCCGCGACGCGACGCGATCGAGCGCACCTACTGCTATCGCATCGGCCTCGACGCCGGGGCCCGGTCGCCGTTCCGCCGCCGCTACGAGTGGGGTCTCGGAACGCCTCTCGACGAGGACCTGCTCGCCAGCGCGGCGGCCCTGCTCCTCGGCGAACACGGGTTCCAGGCGCTCTCGGCGGTCGGCGAGACGCGCGACCACTATCGGTGCCGGATCCTCGAGGCGGTGTGGCAGCGGCGTGAGGACGCGCCGGGCTACGAGTTCTGGATCACGGCGGACCGCTTCCTGCACCGGATGGTGCGGTTCCTGGTGGGGACCCTGGTGGACATCGCGCGCCGGCGGCGCCCGGTGGCGGACCTCGCGCAGCTGCTCGGCGGGACCGATAACCGCGCGGCCTCCCCGCCGGCTCCGCCGCAGGGCCTCTTCCTGGTCGGCGTGCGGTACCCGGCCCACCTCTACGTGGACGCGTCATGACGATCGGCCAGAACGCGGTACGCGGCACCCTGATCGCACTCGCCGTCCTCGGGGCGGCGGGACCCGCGCGCGCGCAGCGGCCCGATCCCATCGGCGCCGAGCGGCGCTCGGTGATCGGCCTCGCGGCGGCCCGGGTCGCGCCCGCCGTGGTCAGCGTCAACGTGGTGCGCCGCGAGCGCACCGCCCCCCGGAACATGTTCGAGGCGTTCGCGCTCCCCCGCGGCTACGAGCAGCTCGTCGAGGGCCTCGGCACCGGCTTCCTGGTGACGAGCGACGGGATGATCGTCACCAACCAGCACGTGGTCTCCGGCGCGGAGCAGATCGTGGTGACGCTGCGCGACGGGCGCGACTTCCCCGCCCGCCTCCTCGGCGAGGACCCGCGCACCGACATCGCCGTGGTCAAGATCGACACCACCGGCCTGCCGGTGGCCCCGATCGGGCGCGCCTCCCAGCTCCAGACCGGCGACTGGGTGGTCGCCATCGGCAACCCGTACGGCTACCTCCTCGGCAACAGCGAGCCGTCGGTGACGGCGGGCGTGGTGAGCGGGCTGAGCCGCGACATCCTCCCCACGGGGGACCAGAGCGGTCTCTACGTGGACATGATCCAGACCGACGCCGCCATCAATCCGGGGAACTCGGGCGGCCCGCTGATCAACTCGGCGGGCGAGGTCGTGGGGGTGAACGCGTTCATCCTCACCCAGTCGGGCGGGAACGTGGGACTGGGCTTCGCGATCCCGATCGAGCGCGCGATGCGGGTGGCGCGCGACCTGCGCGCGCAGGGGCGGGTGCGGCGCGGGTGGATCGGCGTCGAGATCGCCGAGCCGCCACCCAGCTCGGGGAGCTGGCGGCGCCAGCCCGGCGTGCCGATCGCGCGCGTCGCGGCCGGCGGCCCCGGCGAGCACGCGGGGCTCAAGCCCGGCGACATCGTGGACCGGGTGAACGGGGACCTGATCCGCAACTTCCTCAACTGGGAGAAGGCGCTCCTCGACCTCGGCATCGGGGACTCGCTGCGGGTCACGCTGCGGCGCGGCACCGAATCCCAGGACGTCACGATCGCCGCTTTGGAGGTGCCGTCCGAGAGCGCGACGCGGGTCACCTTCCAGGACCTCTCGCTCGTCACGGTGACGCCGGCGATCCAGTCCGAGCGGCACCTCACGCGGCAGCAGGGCGCCCTGGTGGTCGCCGCGGGACCCGAGTCCCAGCGCCTCCTCGGCGTCCGCACGGGGGACGTCATCATCCAGGTCAACAACGTGCTCATCACGTCCGCTGAGCAGTTCAACCAGGCGCTGGCGTACTTCCGGGGCCGCGGCCCGATGCGGCTCTTCCTCGAGCGCGGCGGCCAGTTCGGCTACGCGGACTTCTGGGGCGGCCGGTGACCGACTTCGAGCGCTACACGTCGCCGTTAGGCACGCGCTACGCGTCCCCGGCGATGCAGCGCCTCTTCAGCCCGCGCACCCGCATCGGGCTCTGGCGCCGGCTCTGGATCGCCCTGGCGGAGGCCGAGCGCGAGGTCGGCATCGCCATCCCGGAGGCCGCCATCGCGGAGATGCGGCGGCACGCCGAGGAGATCGACTTCGCGCGGGCCGAGGAGTACGAGGGGCGCTTCCGCCACGACGTCATGGCCCACGTGCACACCTTCGGCGACGCGGCGCCGGCGGCCCGGCCCTTCATCCATCTCGGCGCGACGTCGGCCTACGTGACCGACAACGCCGACCTGCTCATCATGCGGGAGGCGCTGCGCCTGGTGGAGGCGCGGATCGGCGCGGCGCTGGGCGCGCTGCGCGCGTTCGCCGCCCGGTACCGGGCGCTCCCCACGCTGGCCTACACCCATCTCCAGCCGGCGCAGCTCACCACGGTGGGCAAGCGCGGCGCCCTGTGGATGCAGGGCTTCGTCACCGACCTCGAGGACCTCGCGCACCGGCAGCGGACCCTGAGCTTCCTCGGCTGCAAGGGGACCACCGGTACCCAGGCCTCGTTCCTCGATCTGTTAGGCGGCGACCACGCCAAGGTGCGTGAGCTCGACCGGCTGGTGGCCGAGAAGCTCGGCTTCGAGCGGCTGGTGCCGGTCGCCGGCCAGACCTACCCGCGCAAGACCGACGCGCAGGTGCTCGCCACGCTGGCGGGCGTGGCGCAGTCGGCGGCGAAGCTGGCCGGGGACCTCCGCCTGCTCCAGCACCTCGGCGAGATCCTCGAGCCGTTCGGCGCCGAGCAGATCGGGTCCTCCGCCATGGCGTACAAGCGCAACCCGATGCGGGCCGAGCGCATCACGTCGCTGGCCCGCTTCGTCATGCACCTGCCCGCCAACGCCGAGGAGACCGCGGCGCAGCAGTGGTTCGAGCGCACGCTCGACGACAGCGCCAACCGCCGGCTGGTGCTCCCCGAGGCCTTCCTCGCGGTGGACGCGATCCTGGTCCTGGTGATGGACGTGGTGTCGGGGCTCGAGGTCCGCGAGCCGGTGGTGCGCCGCCACGTGATGACCGAGCTGCCCTTCATGGCGACGGAGCGCTGCCTCATGCTGGGCGTGAAGGCGGGCGGCGACCGGCAGACGCTGCACGAGGTCATCCGGCGCTACGCCATGGACGTCGCGCGCGCGGTGGCCGAGGACGGGGCGAGGAACGACCTGCTCGAGCGGATCGCGGCGGACCCGGCGTTCCGGTCGGTGCCCATCGCCGCCGTGGCGCGCGACCTCGATCCCGGCCATTTCGTCGGGCGGGCGCCCGAGCAGGTGGACGAGTTCCTCCGTGATGTCGTGGACCCGATGCTGGCGCGCCTTCCGGGCGCGCCCCCTGCCGAGGTACGGGTATGACCGGAGTGAAAGAGCGCGCGCTCCCCCTGCCCCTCGAGCGCCGCGGCAAGGTGCGCGAGGTCTACCGCGTGGACGACAAGAAGCTGCTGCTGGTGGCGAGCGACCGCCTCAGCGCCTTCGACGTGGTGATGGACGAGCCGGTGCCGGACAAGGGCGCGGTGCTGACGCAGCTCAGCGCCTTCTGGTTCGCGATGCTCAAGGCCGCGTCGCCGCACCACTGCCGGAGCGCGGACGCCGACGCCATCATCGCGGCGTGCCCGGCGCTCGCCGGCCATCGTGAGGCGATCCGGGGCCGCGCGATGCTGGTCGTGAAGACGGAACCGGTCGCCTTCGAATGCGTGGTCCGCGGCTACCTCTCCGGCTCGGCCTGGAAGGAGTACCGCGAGCACGGGACCCTGGCCGGCGAACGCCTTCCGCCGGGGCTGCGCGAGTCGGACACGTTCGACCCTCCGGTCTTCTCCCCGGCCACCAAGGCCGACGTCGGGCACGACGAGAACGTGACCTTCGCGCGGGTCGAAGAGGCCCTGGGCAAGGACCTGGCCGCGCAACTCCGTGACCGCTCGCTCTCGCTCTATCTCGAGGCGCAGGCCTTCGCCGCCGAGCGGGGGATCATCATCGCCGACACGAAGTTCGAGTTCGGCCTGGACGCGAAGGGCCGGCTCCTCCTCATCGACGAGGTGCTGACGCCCGACTCGTCGCGCTTCTGGCCCGCCGACCGCTACGCGCCCGGCGGCACCCAGCCGAGCTTCGACAAGCAGCCGGTCCGCGACCACCTGGACGGCGTCCGCAAGGCGGGCCTCTGGAACGGCGAGGCCCCGCCGCCCGCCCTCCCCGCCGAGGTGGTCCGTGCCACGTCCGAGCGCTACCGCGAGATCTTCCGGCGGCTCACCGGGCGCCCACTGGAGGTCGCGTGATGCGCATCGCCCCCGAAGGCTGGCCCTTCATCAAGATCGGCTTCGCGCTCGACATGGCGACGCTGGTGATCTGGTACGCGTGGCCGGGCTGGACCCTCGCGCTGCCGGCGATCGGGCTCGTACTGACGGCCTGGCTCTTCATCTTCTTCCGTGACCCGGCCCGCGACGGTCCCCGGGGCGACCACCTGGTGATATCGCCCGCGGATGGCCGCATCTGCGCTATCGCCCAGGTGGAGGAGCCGTTGTATCTTCACCAGCAGGTCACGCGTATCTCGATCTTCATGAACATCTTCAACGTGCACGTCAACCGGTACCCGGTGTCCGGCGAGATCGAGGTCGCGCACTACAATCCGGGGGAGTTCCTGGCGGCCAGCGATGACAAGGCCTCGCTCGTGAACGAGCAGTCCTCCATCGGGATATCGAGCCTGCGGGGGCCGGTCCTGGTGCGCCAGATCGCGGGCCTCATCGCGCGCCGCATCGTGACCGACGGCGGCCCCGGCGACCAGGCGGTCCAGGGGGAACGGATGGGCATGATCCGCTTCGGGTCGCGCGTGGACGTCTTCCTCGAGCGATCGGCCACCGTGAAGGTGGCCCTGGGCGACCACGTGCATGCGGGCACCAGCGTGCTCGCGGAGCGCGCATGACGGCGCCCCACCGCCAGGGGATGCGCCGCGCCATCGTCATCCTGCCCGGCGCCTTCACGTCCGGGAACCTCTTCTTCGGCATCTGGTCGGTCATCGAGGCGTCGCGCGGCAACTTCATGCGCGCGTCGTGGTACATCGTCGTCGCCGGCGTGATGGACCTGCTCGACGGCCGCATCGCCCGGGCGAGCCGCACCGGCACCGCCTTCGGCGCCGAGCTGGATTCGCTGGTCGACGTGATCAGCTTCGGCGTCGCCCCGGGCCTGCTCCTCTACTTCCATACCTTCAAGGGCGGCGAGTGGGCCTGGCTCATCGCCTTCTTCTATATCCTCGCGGTGGCCCTGCGGCTGGCGCGGTTCAACGTCGAGCAGGCGGGCCACGCCAAGAGCCAGTTCTTCGGCCTCCCCTCGCCCGCCGCGGGGATGACGCTCGCCACCTACTACCCGTTCTCCCAGACCGCCTTCTTCCATCAGTACCTCGCGGGCCTCTGGCCATGGAACACCGCCATCGCGCTCCTCGTCGTCATGGTGTCGCTGCTGATGGTGAGCCACGTCCCGTACCCGGTGGTCCCCGGGTTCACGGTCCGCAACTGGCGCGGGATCCTCAGCATCGCGTGGGCGATGCTGGTCGTGGTCGCGGCGATCTACTTCCCGGCCTACTTCTTCTTCCCGTTCGGCGTCGGCGTCATCGCGTTCGGGCTGCTGCGCGCCGCGGCGACCGGGTTCCTCGAGCGGTTGCCGGAGCGCGACCCGCTGGTGGACAGCGAACCCGAGAACGGCTCCCGGCCCACCGATGACATGGTCTCCCCCAAACCGCTGCTGCCGTTCCGCCTCAAGCGGCGCCGCCGCGCGGGCGGGGCCGGTGCCGGCGGCGCGGGCCACTGATGCGCTACCGCGGCCGCGTGCGGGTCATGCCGAGGGCGGGACTTCTCGATCCCCAGGGCCACGCCGTCGAGCAGGCGCTCGGCGCGCTGGGCTTCGCGAGCGTCACGCAGGTGCGCGTGGGACGCACGTTCGAGATCGCGCTCGACGCGGACTCCGAGCCGGCCGTGCGCGACGCCCTGAAGCAGATGTGCGAGCGGCTGGTGGCCAACCCGGTGACCGAGGACTTCAGCATCGACGCGGTGGAGTCGGTCCAGTGAAAGTCGCGGTGGTCCGGTTCCCCGGCTCCAACCGCGAGGTCGACGCGGCCGAGACCTGCCGCGCGGCGGGCCACGACGCCCGCATCATCTGGCACCGCTCGACCGATCTCGAGGGCGCCGACGTGGTCATTCTCCCCGGCGGCTTCGCGCACGGCGACTACCTGCGTCCCGGCGCCATCGCCCGCTTCTCGCCCGTGATGCAGTCCGTCACGGCGCACGCCAAGGCCGGGCGCCCGGTGCTCGGCATCTGCAACGGCTTCCAGGTCCTGTGCGAAGCGCACCTGCTGCCTGGGGCCCTCGTGCGCAACGCCGGCCTCGCCTTCGTGGCGAAGATGGTCACGGTGCGGGTCGAGACCGACGCCACCCCGTTCAGCGCCGGTTACACGGTCGGCCAGACGCTGCGCTTCCCCATCGCGCACGGCGACGGCCGCTACGTCGCCGATGAGGCCACGCTCGACCGCCTCGAGCGCGAGGACCGGGTCGTCTTCCGGTATGTGCAAGGCAACCCTAACGGTGCCTCCCGGGACATCGCGGGCATCGCGAACGAAGGCCGGAACGTGGTCGGCCTGATGCCCCACCCCGAGAGCGCCGCCGACGCGCTCGTGGGCTCGAGCGACGGTGCGGCGATGTTCACCGCGCTGGCCGCCGTGCCCGCGACCCTCTGAAGGAGACAGTCATGAAACGAGCCGTGCTCGTGATCGGTGCCGCCCTCGCCCTCGCCGCCGGCCAGGCCCGCGCCCAGGACACCACCACCGCGGTGCGCCCCGGCATGACGGAGGCCGACGTGCTCACCCGCTGGGGCGAGCCGGTGACGGTGCGACGGGTGAACGACTGGACCTACCTGTTCTTCCGGAACAACCTCGAGCGGACCTGGGGCTACTACGACACGGTCTTCCTCCAGAACGGCCAGGTCGTGGACGCCGTCGTGCGCGCTCCCGAGCACGTGTACCTCGGGCAGAGCAGCTCGCCGCAGGGCCGGACCCCCGTCTTCACGCCGCCCGCCGGCGCGCGGCCCGACAGCACCACGGGCGCGGTCACGGGCGTGCGCGTCAACCCGCCCGCCCCGAACCGCCCGGAGCACTGATGACCGAGAAGCCCAGCGGCAATGAGGAGGAGTTCTTCCGCCAGCAGGAGGCGGAGCGGCTCGCCCGGCGGAAGAAGGAAGCGGATGCCAAGCGCCATCACGAAGAGAAGGAGGCGCGGCGCAAGCTCCACCACATGCACTGCCCCAAGTGCGGCCACGACCTGGTCGAGGAGCGCTACCACGGCGTGATGGTGGACCGCTGCCACACCTGCCACGGTGTCTGGTTCGACAAGGGTGAGGCGGAGAGCCTCCTCGACAAGGAGCCGAGCGCGCTCCAGAGCTTCTTCGGCGATCTGGTCGGGGGGCTGGGCGGAGGAAAGAAGCCCAAGTGACGGCGCGCCCGCGCCCCGGCGACCCGGCCATCACGCCGGAGCTGGTCCGCCAGCACGGGCTCACGCCAGACGAG
>JBGPHD010000051.1:0-17709 GCA_041484135.1 Gemmatimonadota bacterium | reverse complement strand
CGATGGCGCTCTCGATCTACGAGGTGGACGCGGACCTCCTCCGTCTGCTGAAGCCGGACGTCATCATCACCCAGACGCAGTGCGAGGTCTGCGCCGTGACGCCGGCGGACGTCGAGCGCGCGGTCTGCCAGCTGACGGAGCGGCCGGCGAGGATCGTCGCGCTGGAGCCCGACCGCCTGGGCGACGTCTGGGACGACATCCGGCAGGTGGCGGAGGCGTTAGGCGCGCCGGAGCGCGGCGAGGCGCTCGTGGCCGCGCTGCGCGCCCGGGTGCTCGCGGTGGCGGTGCGCGCCGGGACGCTCGCGCCCAAGCCGACGGTCGCGGACATCGAGTGGATCGACCCCCTGATGACCGCGGGGAACTGGATGCCGGAGCTGGTCGAGATGGCGGGCGGCGTGAACCTCTTCGGCGAGGCGGGGAAGCACTCGCCGTGGCTCCAGTGGGAAGCGGTGGTGGCGAAGGACCCGGAAGTCCTCGTCGTCTCGCCCTGCGGCTTCGGCCTCGAACGGACGATGGAGGAGCTGCCGCACCTCACGTCGCGGCCCGAATGGCCGGCGCTGGGTGCCGTGAAGGCGGGCCGCGTGTACGTCGTGGACGGGAACGCCTACTTCCACCGGCCCGGCCCGCGCCTGGTGGAGTCGCTCGAGATCCTGGCCGAGATCCTGCATCCCGAGCGGTTCGCCTTCGGGCACCGGGGCGTGGCCTGGCGCCAGGTGGGCGCGCCGTGAGGCGGGCGCTGCTCCTGGGCGCGGTGCTCGTGGCCGCCTGCGACCATGGCCACGCGATGCGTGTCCCCACCTTCGGCTCGGTCGATCCGAGGGGCTCGGGGTCGCCAACCCCTCTCACGCTCTCCGGCGGCTCCGACCACTGGCCGGCGTGGCTCGCGGACGGCTCGGCGATCGTCTACTCGGCTGAGCGGCTCGACCGGCCCGATCGCGACTGGTGCCTGGCGTTCCTCCCGCCATCGGGCGGTCGCATCACGCGCACGATCTGCGAGAACACGCTCGCGGGCGTCGACTCGACCGACACCTACCAGTCGGCGGCACCCGCGAACGACGGGCGGGTGCTCTTCGCGCGGTCCAGCGGCCGGAGGGGTGACGCGGCCGCGACCGAGCAGCAGGCGCGGTCACGCGGGCTCATGGTGGGCTCGCTGCGCGGTCCGCTGGACGCGCGGCAGCTGTTCTCGATCCCCTTCACGGTCGGCGCGGTGACGTACACCGGGCTCTCCCAGATCGACTGGGCGGGCCCAGCGACCATCGTCTACCGGGCCGACTTCCTGGGCCTCCTGTGCCTTGTCCCGGTGCCTAACTGTCCGCAGGCCTTCGTCCAGAGCGGCCTGGCGATCATCCGGCAGTCCCTGGACGACCCCGCCACCCGGGAGGTGCTGCCGGGCACCGACTACGCGTCCTCGGCGTGGGTGGCCGACGATGGCGGCACCTTGTACTACACGCTGGGCGGCGACTCGCGCGTCTACCGGATGGACCTCGCCACGCTCGGCTCGTCGGTGGTCCACGATTTCGGCGCCGCGGGCATCGCGCGCGACGTGCAGGTGCGCGGGACCAGGCTGGTCGCGGTGGTCGGTGGCTCGGCCGTGAGCTACGGGTTCAACGTGAGCGTCGCGACCAACATCCAGATCGACAGCCTGGGCGGGGACATCCGCGTGGTGGACCTGCTCGCGGGCACCGAGACGTCGCTGGCGGTCCCCGGCCTGCTGTTCCGGCATCCCGCGCTCTCACCGGCGGGGGACCGGGTGGTGGCCGAGTCCCGGTCGGCGGGGAGCTGGGACCTCTGGCTCTTCGAGGTGCCGTGAGGGCGCGCGCGTCAGGCGTTGTGCTGGCCGCGTGGTGCGTCTCCTGCGCGCACGGCGAGCCCTTCCGTGTCGCCGAGCAGCCGCCGCGCGGGCCGTTCGCCGCGGCCTTTCCGCGTCGGCTCACCTTCAACCAGGGCCAGGACCTCGCGCCGAGCTGGCTCCCGGACGGGTCGGCGATCGTGTACTCGCTCGAGCGGGTGGACCGCGCCGACCGGGACCGGTGTCTCGGCTTCCTGCCGCCCGAGGGCGGCTCGCTGCCGCGCATCGTCTGCAACCGGGCCTTCGTCGCCGACGATTCGACCGACGCGTACGAGGAGCCCGCCGTCGGTCCGAGCGGACTCATCGCCTACCAGCGGTCGAGCGCCAACATCGGCTTCCTGTCGTACCGGTTCCGCGCCCTGGTCGTGGCGCCGGCCGACAGCCCGGCGGGGGCGCGGGGGCGCGCGCTGGTGTCGCTCCCGTACCGGCTCCCGGCCTCCCCGTTCCACTACGCCATCTCGCACATCCGCTGGCTGTCGGATTCGAGTGTCATCTTCCTCGGCGACCTGCTGGGATACATCAAGGGGCGGCAGGACCAGCCGGTGGATACCGTCGTCTCTGGCCTCAAGCTCGTGCGGGCGACCCTGTCCGGCGACAGCGCGATCCTCGAGCCGCTCGCGGGCACCGAGTACGCCACGTCGGTGGCGGTGGGACCGGGGGGGGACGCGATCTACTACACCCTGGGCGGGGACAGCCGCGTCTTCCGGCGCGTGCTTTCCACGGGCGTGACGAACGTGGTCCAGGACTTCGCGCCGCAGGGGACCGCGCGGGACGTCTCGGTCGCGGGCGGGCGGCTCGCCGCGGTGGTGGGCGGGGACGTGACGTTCACGTTCGAGGTGGGTTTCGGCGACTACGCGCAGCGGGATAACGGCGGCTTCCTGCACGTGGTAGACCTCGCTACCGGGGTGGAGACGGTCCTGGACGGGCGCGGGCTGGCCTTCCGTCACCCCGCGCTCTCGCCTGACGGCAGGCGCATCGTGGCCGAGGCGTACGCGGGCCGGGAAGCGGACCTGTGGCTCCTGGAGATCCCATGAAGCGCCCGTGCCTCGCGCTGATCCTCGCGTGCCTCGCGGCGGCGCCGCTCGCGGCCCAGACGGGCGGCGTGATCGTCGGCCACGTGCGCGACCACGAGGGTGCGCCGATCGAGGGGGCCCAGGTCGTGGTGGTCGGCGGGCAGCGCACCGCGGCCACCGACAGCGCGGGCGCCTACCGCATCCGCGACGTGCGCAGCGGCTGGAAGCGGGTTCTGGCGCGCAGCATCGGCTTCCAGGTCGTCTATCGGGACAGCGTGCGGGTCGAGGCGGGGCAGGTGACGGTGGTGGACTTCGTGCTGACGCGCACCCCCCTGGAGCTCGCGCCGATGCACATCAGCGCGCCGGTGGACGTGGTGCTCGATCCGCTCGCCGTCGCCACCAGCCAGCGCATCAACGCCGACGACCTCCGGCACCTGCCGGTCACCACGCTCGAGGAGGCGGTCGCCCTCTCGGCGGGTGCGGTGGGCGAGAGTTACCGCGGCGGCAGGCTCGGCCAGACGGCGTTCATCATCGACGGCCTCGGCGTCAAGAACCAGCTCGACGCCTCCACCGGCGGCCTGGGCATCCGCCTTCCGCCCGACATCCTGACCGAGGCCGCGCTCGTGACGAATGGTTTTTCAGCCCGCTACGGCCAGGCGCTCTCGGGCCTCATCAACGTCGTGACGAAGGACGGCGGCGACCGCTGGGCGGGCCGGCTCGCCTACGAGAACGACCGGCCTCTCCCGGACGCGTGGGACCTCGGGCTCGACCGGGTGGTCCTCGAGGGCGACGGCCCGCTGTTCGGGAGGGTGCGGTTCCTCGGCGCGGTGGATGCCAGCGCCAGGCTCGACGCGGACCCGGTCAACGCGCCCGCGCCCGAAGACCCGCTCGACCCGCGGCGCCAGCGGCCGAACCTGCTCCCCCACAACAGCGGCGAGCAGGTGGATGCCGCGGCGAAGCTGATGATCCCGCTGGGCGCGCACCACACGGTGCGCCTCTTCGGCCTGCACTCGGCGGAGCAGCGGCTCCTCTTCGACGCGGCCTACAAGTACGACCAGGTTTTCGCGCCGGCCCGGCGCGTCACCGGGGACCTGGTGAGCGGCCACTGGCAGTACGCGTCGGGCTCGCGCGCGGGCCGGAGCCTGATCTCCGACCTCCGGGTCGCCTACTTCCAGCGCGAGTTCATCCGCGGCACGCCGGTCTCCACGCCAGGCTACCGCTTCGGAGCCTTCACGGGCCGCGCGCTGCACTTCGTCGGGGAGGACCTCGCGCACGCGCAGGACACCGCGGGCGCGCGTGCCGCCATCCCCGGGTTCGAGGCGCCGTTCCTCAGCGAGACCACGCCCTATGGCGTGCCGGCCTTCTTCCTGGGGGGCGGGAGCCGCGGCGAGATCACCTGGAACCGGTTCGGCGAACTGCGCACGCAGCTCGACGTCAACTACGGCGGCGGCGACGCGGACCTGTACGCCGGCGGCGAGCTGGTCCGGCAGTCGGTCCGGACCTTCCAGCGGGCGTTAGGCTACCGGCCGGCGGGCGCGGGCGTCCCGCCCGCGACGGCCGCGACCTTCCACCCGGTGACGGGCGCGGCGTACGCCGAGGCGCAGTTCCGCGCCGAGGACATCGCGTTCACGGTCGGCCTGCGCTACGACCAGTTCGACTCCCGGAAGGCGCTGGCCGACACCTCGCTCATCCGGCCCGCGCCGCGGCGGAAGCTCAGCCCGCGCTTCGGCGTCTCCACCGTCCTCCGGGGCGCCACCCTGGTGGTGAGCTGGGGCCGCTTCGCCCAGGCGCCCGACTACCAGTACCTGGTGGACGCGGCGTTCGACGACACCACGCGCACCGGGCGCTTCCGCGCCGGCAACCCCGACCTCGGCTTCGAGACGTCGTCGCAGTACGAGTTCAGCCTGCGCACGCGGCCGACGGGCATCACCTCGCTCCGGATCAACGCCTACGTGAAGCGCCTCGAGGGCCTGGTGGCGTCGGTGCCCTTCGGCCTCGACCCGGATTCGTCGATCTTCGGCAACACGGACTTCGGGACGGTGAAGGGCGTGGAGGTCCTGTGGGAGCGGGAGCTGGTGCGGGGCTGGGGCGCGCGCGTCTCGTACACGTTCCAGCAGGCGACCGCCACCGCCACCAACCCGTTCCAGCTGCTGAGCCGCATCCGCATCGCGCCCGGCGGCGCCGGCGACACCATCTTCCCGGGGCGGCTGGAGATCCCGCTCGACTACGACCGGCGACACGGGCTCACGGCCATCCTCCAGGGGCGCGTGAGCGACAGCTCGCGCGCGCGGTTCCCCGGCGTTTTCCTGGTGCGCGGTCTCGAGACGGCGGCGATCGTGCGCGCCTCCTCGGGCCTGCCGTACTCGCGCCTCAACGCCACCGGGGACACGCTGGTCGGCCTGCCTAACAGCTATCGGCTCCCCTGGTCCGCCACCGTGGACCTGCTGGTGCGCCATCCGGTCCGGCTGCGCGGGCTGGCGGGGAGCGTGTACGTGGACGCGCGCAACGTCCTCGGCCGGCGCAACGTCGTCGCGGTGCGGCGCGACACCGGGGAGCCGGGGCTTGGCGAGCAGGGGATCGCCGCCGCGGCGGGCGCGGCCTACGCCGCGCATCCCGAGGACATCCCGTATGAATCGCCGCGCTACCGCCCCGGCGCCGACCTCGACGGCAGCGGCGCCATCAGCGGCCCCGGGGAGCTGATGCCGCTCTTCGTCGCGGCGGCGCGCGACTTCTACCAGCCCCTCTTCGCCTACGGGCCGCCGCGGGTGGTGAGGATCGGCGTCGAGGTTATCTTCTAGCGTGACCGTCCGCCGCACCAAGATCGTCGCCACGCTGGGCCCCGCCTCGTCAACGCCCGCCGCGATCGCCACGCTGATCGCCGCGGGGATGGACGTGGCGCGCATCAATGCCAGCCACGGCACCGCCGAGCAGCGCGCCACCCTCATTGCGATCGTGCGGAAGACGGCCGAGGAGGCGGGACGCCCCGTCGCGGTCCTGCTCGATCTCCAGGGCCCCCGCATCCGCGTGGGCGACCTCGCCGCGCCCATCACGCTGACGCCCGGCGAGACGGTCGTCTTCGCGCCCGAGGCCGAGTGCCGCCCGGGCCAGATCCCCACCGCGTACGAGGCCCTCGCGGCGGACGTGCACCCCGGCGCGCGCATCCTCCTCGACGACGGCGTGCTCTCCACCGAGGTCACGGCGGTGCGGGGACGGCTGGTCGAGGCGCGCGTGGTCTATGGCGGCGTCCTCTCGAGCCACAAGGGGATGAACCTGCCCGGCGTCGAGGTCTCGGCCCCGACGCTGACGGAGAAGGACCGCGCGGACGCGGCGTTCGCCGGGTCGCACGACGTGGACTACGTCGCGCTCTCGTTCGTCAGGCGCGCGGAGGACCTGGCCGAGCTGCGCGGGCTGCTCCCGGCCGGCGTCCGGGTGATCGCGAAGATCGAGAAGGACACGGCGCTCAAGGACATCGACCGCATCATCCAGGCGAGCGACGCCATCATGGTGGCCCGCGGCGACCTGGGCGTCGAGCTGCCGTTCGAGGAGGTGCCGCTGGTGCAGAAGCGGCTGATCCGGCTCGCCATCCAGTACCGCCGGCCCGTCATCACCGCCACCCAGATGCTGGAGTCGATGATCCACCACCCGCGCCCCACCCGCGCGGAAGCGTCGGACGTGGCGAACGCCATCCTCGACGGTACCGACGCCGTCATGCTCTCGGCGGAGACGGCGGCGGGGGAGTACCCGCGCGAGGCGGTGCTGGCGATGGACCGGATCATCCGGGAGATCGAGAGCCACGACGACGGGAGGCCGCGGCGCGACGAACGCCAGCGCCGCGAGGACGGGCCGGCCGACACCTCCATGGCGGTGGCGACGGCGGCCGTCGCGGCCGGCCGGATGCTCCACGTGCCCATCATCGTGACCTTCACCAAGAGCGGGTCGAGCGTCCGCATCGTGGCGGCCAACCGGCCGCCGATGCCGATCATGGGCGTGACCGACGTGGCGCGGGTCTTCCGCCAGCTGGCGCTCATCTGGGGTGTGATCCCCACCCTCACCGACGAGGCGCCGCGGTATGACGCGATGCTGGACGCCGCGCGGGAGCGCATCCTCGTGCACGGGTACGCGAAGAAGGGGGACCGGGTGGTGGTGATGGCGGGCGTCCCCTTCGACGTGCCTGGCACCACCAACATGATGAAGGTCGAGGAGGTCTAGCCGGTGCGGCTCCACTTCCTCGGCACCGGCACGTCGTTCGGCGTGCCGCAGATCGGATGCGGCTGCGCGGTCTGCACCTCGGCCGACCCCCGGGACCGGCGCGGGCGCACCGCGGTCGTGATCGAGCAGGGGGACACCCGGATCCTGGTGGACACGCCGCCCGAACTCCGGATCTCCCTCATCCGCCAGGGGATCGGCGCGGTGAACGCGGTGCTCTACACCCACGACCATGCGGACCACACCCACGGCATCGACGACCTGCGCGCGCTCTCGGGGGGCGGCCGCGGCACCCTTCCGGTCTACGGGCCGCGCGACTCGCTGGACCGGATGCGGGCGCGCTTCGACTACATCTTCGACCCGCACCTCCGGCCCATCCCCGGCTCGGCGCGGCCCGCGCTGGACGTCACGGCGCTCGCGCCGGGCGAGTGCGTCACCGTGGGCGGCATCCCGATCACGCCGATCGCCTTCGACCACGGCTCGACGCTGGTCTTCGGGTACCGGTTCGGCCCGCTGGCGTACGTCACCGACGCCAAGGCGGTCACCGCGGAGGCGCGGGAGGCGCTGGCCGGCCTCGACGTCCTGGTGCTGAACGCGCTCTTCCACCGCTCGCATCCCACGCATCTCTCGATCCCCGAGGCGGTGGAGACGGCACGGGCGATCGGGGCGCCACGCACGTATCTCACCCACCTCACGCACGAGACCGGGCACGCCGAGCTGGAAGCGGAGCTGCCGCCCGAGGTCCGGCCCGCCTATGACGGTCTGGTCATCGAGGTCTGATCGGGTCTAGATTGGGGCACGAGGAGGACGCATGGCTCGGCACGACGAAGACGAGGTGGTGGTGGTCGAGAAGCAGGGCTCTCCGGTGATCCCGTTCCTGTGGGGGCTCGCCGTGGGCGCGGCGCTCGGCCTCCTGTTCGCGCCGATGAAGGGCGAGGAGCTGCGCGCCAATATCCGGGCGCGCGGGGTCCGGCTCAAGGACCTCGCTTCGGAGAAGGCGGAGGAGCTCGAGGAGATGGTCGCGGGCGGCTACGAGCGGGCCCGGTCCCGGGTGGACGAGGGGATCGAGCACGTCAAGCGGTCCGCGCACGAAGGCCGCCAGGTGGCGCGCGACGTCGTGGATGCCGGCCGCGCCGCGGCGGGCACCGCCCGCGACGAGCTGGAGCGGCGGCTCGCGGAGGCGCGTGAGGCGCGCCGCGCCGGACGGTCCGGCGGCGACGAGGAGCCCGGCGCGTAGCCACGCCGGGGCGGGGCGGCCGCGCCAGCCGGTGGCTCTTCGTCTGGCACGATGTGCGGGGGTTCGTCCGCCGCGTCTACGAGGGCGGGATGGAGTCGAACGTCCCGTTCCTCGCCAGCGGCCTCACCTTCGACGCGCTCCTCGCGGCCATCCCCCTCCTGTTCCTCATCCTCTCGCTCGTCGGCACGCTGCTCTCGGCGGGCGCCGACGCCCAGCGGGTCGAGCTGGCCGAGTATCTGCAGCGTTTCCTCCCGGCGCACAGCGGCTCCGGCCCGGACCCCTTCGAGCCGGTCATGCGTCTCCTCGAGCGGGTGGTGCAGTCGCGCGGGACCCTCGGCGTCCTGGGCATCCCGCTCTTCGTCTGGTTCTCCACCCGGCTCTTCGGCTCCCTGCGGGCCGCGCTCTGCGAGGTCTTCGACACCGAGGAGACGCGCTCGTGGGTCAGGGGCAAGCTCACCGACATCGCCCTGGTGCTCGTGACGGGGTTCCTGTTCGTCGCGAACACCGCCGTGTCCGAGGGCGTGGCGCTGCTCGCCCAGAGCACCGTCCGGTTCGGCTTCTTCGAGTTCTTCCTCGCACAGATCATCGCCTTCGTCTTCGTCGTGATCCTCTTCCTCGTGGTGTTCCGCTACGTGCCGCCACGCCGGGTGCGCTGGGAGACGGCCCTGGTGGCCGCCGTGACGTGCAGCCTCGGCTTCGAGCTGGCCAAGCAGCTGCTCAGCCTCTACTTCACGGGGATGGTGCGCACGGACCGGCTGGTGAGCGACCGCACCCTGGGCGCGGTCCTGCTCTTCGTGGGCTGGACGTACTACATGACCTTCGTCTTCCTGGTGGGCGGCCAGATCGCGCAGGTCTTCGAGCTGCGGCGGCGGCAGGCCGCTCAGCGGGCAATGCTCAACGACTAGGCCGCGCCCGGGGGCCCGGCCGGACGCCGGGCCCTAGGCCGCCGACAGCTCCATCTGCTCGGAGTACGAGCCGGTGCGCGCGGCGCTCACGCACTTGGAGCGCTTGAGGAAGGCCCGCTGTCCCGCGACGACGTTGGCGGGCAGGCCGCCCCACGCCTTGAGCGCTTCGTCCTGGAGCGCGCGCCCGTACGAGTAGCTGAGCTGCCAGGGGTGGGTACCGAGAGCGTTCATCGCGTTGAGGTGCGCGGTCGCCAGCTCCGGCGACTGGCCTCCCGAGAGGAAGACGACACCCGGCACGCTGGCGGGCACGGTGCGGCGGAGGCAGCGCACGGTCGCCTCGGCCACCTGCTCGACGCCGGCCTGGGCGGCGCAGGTCTTCCCGGCGATCACCATGTTGGGCTTGAGCAGCATCTTCTCGAGGGAGACCCGGTGCGCGAACAGGGCCATGAAGACCCGCTTCAGCGTCGCCTCGGTCACGTCCTCGCAGCGCTCGATCCCATGGTCGCCGTCCATGAGCACCTCGGGCTCCACGATCGGCACGAGCCCCTGCTCCTGGGAGAGCGCGGCGTAGCGGGCCAGCGCGTGCGCGTTGGCGTCGATGCAGAAGTTGGTCGGGATGCCGTTGCCGATGGTGATCACCGCGCGCCACTTGGTGAACCGCGCGCCGAGCTTGAAGTACTCGGCCAGCCGCTCACGCAGGCCGTCCAGGCCTTCGGTGATCATCTCTCCGGGAAAGCCGGTGAGGGCCTTGGCGCCCTTGTCCACCTTGATGCCGGGGATGCTGCGCTGCTTCACCAGCAGCTCGGCGAAGGGCGTCCCGTTGTCGGCCTTGTGGCGGAGCGTCTCGTCGAACAAGATGACGCCGCTGATGTAGTCCCCGACGCCGGGGGCCGCGAACAGCATCTGCCGGTAGGCGCGACGGTTCTCCTCGGTGTTGGCGAGGCTGATGGACTTGAAGCGCTTGTCGATCGTGCCCAGACTCTCGTCGGCGGCGAGGATGCCGCGGCCCGGCGAGACGAGGGCGTTGGCGGTGGCTGCGAGATCATGACTGGTCATCCGCGTCCCTCGTGGGTCGAAGACCGGAGTCGTCGTGGAGTCCAGCGTGCGAACCGGCGAAAAAACTAACCCGTCGCCGAGGTGGGCCGCCAGATGCCGCAGGTGATCGATCTCCGGAGCGATACCGTCACGCGCCCCTCGGCCGCCATGCGGAAGGCCATGGCGGAGGCCGAGGTCGGCGACGACGTCCTCGACGGCGATCCCACCACGCGCCGGCTCGAGGAGCGGGTGGCCGACCTCCTGGGCAAGGGGGCCGCGCTCTTCTTCCCCTCCGGCACGCAGGCCAACCAGACCGCGATCCGGCTTCTCACCCGGCCCGGGACGGAGCTGCTGCTCGAGGCCGAGGCGCACCTCCTGCACCAGGAGGCCGCGGGCGTGGCCGCCAACTCGGGTGTCCAGGTGCGTCCCGTGGCGACCCCGGACGGCGTGCTCACGGTCGAGCTGTTGCGGCAGGCCCTCCGTCCCGACTCGCCCTTCTACCCGCGCATCTCGGCCATCACGATCGAGAACACGCACAGCGCGGCGGGCGGGAAGGTGACGCCGCTCGCGGTGTCGGACGCGGTCGGCGCGCTGGCCGACTCCATCGGCGTGCCGTTGCACCTCGACGGTGCGCGGCTGTGGAACGCGGCGGCGGCTCTCGGTGTGCCGCCGGCGCGGTGCGCCCGGCCGGCGCGCACCGTGATGGTATCGTTCTCCAAGGCCCTGGGCTGTCCGGTGGGTTCGTGCCTCGCCTTCCCGAAGGAGGCGCGCCGCGACGCCTGGGAGATCCGCAAGCGCCTGGGGGGCGGGATGCGCCAGTCGGGGATCCTCGCGGCGGCGGCGCTCTACGCGCTGGACCACAACCTCGAGCGGATCGCCGAGGACCATACGAACGCCAGGGCGCTCGCGGCGGGTCTGCGCGGCCATCCGGCGGTGAAGATCGTCGAGCCGGAGTCGAACATCGTGATGCTCGACCTCGTCCGCGATCGTGACACGGCCGAGTCGGTGATGGCGAGGCTGGCGGATCGGGGTGTGAAGGTGGCACCATACGGGCCGAAGCGGCTGCGGGCGGCGACCCATCTCGACGTGAGCGCGAAGGATGTCGCCACGGCGGTCGCGGTCATCGCGGAGGTCCTGGGCTGATGCACCTCACCACGTTCGACTGGCTGGTCGTGGTCGTCTCGATCGTCGTCTCGTTCATCCCGGCGATCGTCCTGGCGCGCCGCGCGGGAACGAGCACGGCGGAGTTCTTCACCAGCGGCCGGTCGGCGCCGTGGTGGCTGGTGGGCGTCTCGATGGTCGCGACGACCTTCAGCACCGACACGCCCAACCTCGTGACCAACATCGTGCGCGAGCGGGGCGTCGCCAACAACTGGCTCTGGTGGTCGTTCCTGCTCACCGGCATGGCCACGGTGTTCTTCTACGCGCGGATGTGGCGCCGCTCCGGCGTCCTCACCGACCTCGAGTTCTACGAGATCCGCTACTCCGGCAAGGCCGCCACCTTCGTGCGCGCGTTCCGGTCGGTCTATCTCGGCCTGTTCTTCAACTGCGTCATCATGGCGTCGGTGAACCTCGCGGCGGTGAAGATCGCCAACGTCGTGCTCGGCTGGCCGATGGGGAAGACGCTGGTGATCTGCGCGGTCCTCAACGTCGCGTTCGCCGCGACGAGCGGCCTCTGGGGCGTGCTGGTCACCGACTTCATCCAGTTCGGCATCGCGATGACCGGGAGCTTCGCGGCCGCGTACTTCGCCCTCAAGCAGCCGGAGGTGGGCGGGCTGGCGGGCCTCTTCCGGCAGATCGACCCCAGGACGTTGAACCTGCTCCCCGACTTCGGCGACTGGAGCATGACGCTCACGGTCCTCATCATCCCGATCACCGTCCAGTGGTGGTCGGTGTGGTATCCGGGCGCCGAGCCGGGGGGCGGGAGCTACATCGCCCAGCGGATGCTGGCCAGCAAGAGCGAGAAGGACGCCCTGGCGGGGACGCTCTTCTTCAACGCCGCCCACTACGCGCTCCGGCCCTGGCCGTGGATCATCGTCGCGCTGGCGTCGATGATCGTCTACCCGCAGCTCTCCGACATCGCGCACACGTTCCCCTACGTGGACCCGGCGCTCATCGGGCACGACATGGCGTACCCCGCCATGCTGCGCTTCCTCCCGGCCGGCTTCATGGGGCTCATGGTGGCCGGGCTCCTCGCGGCCTACGTGTCCACCCTCTCGACCCACCTCAACTGGGGCACCTCGTACCTGGTGCACGATCTCTACCGTCGCTTCCTCAAGCCGGGCGCCGATGAGCGCCACTACGTGCTGGTGGGCCGCATCGGCACCGCGCTCCTCATGCTCTGCGCCGCGCTCCTCACCCTGGTGCTCGACTCGGCGCGCGCGAGCTTCGACCTCATGCTCTCAGTGGGCGCCGGCACCGGGCTCCTGTACCTCCTGCGCTGGTTCTGGTGGCGGGTGAACGCGTGGAGCGAGATCGCCGCGATGGTGAGCTCGTTCGTCGTCGCCGTGGCGTTCTTCGTGGCGGGCAAGATGGGCCATCCGGTGCAGACGCACATCGCGCTGCTCCTCACGGTGGCGACGACCACGGTGGTCTGGGTCCTGGCCACCTATCTCACCAGTCCCACCGAGCCGGGCGCGCTGCTCGCGTTCTACAAGCTGGTCCGGCCCGCGGGCCCCGGCTGGCGCGCGGTGCGGGCGGCGGCCGGCGTCGCGGCCTCGCCCGACAGCCTGCCGCAGGCGTTGCTGGGCTGGGTGCTGGGCTGCTGCTTCGTGTACGCGGCGCTGTTCGGCGCGGGGAGCTTCCTCTACGGGAAGACGGCGCAGGGCGCGGTATGGCTGGGGCTGTTCGTGATCAGCGGCCTGGGCTTGGTGCGGCTGCTCCCGAAGCTGTGGTCGGGCGCGGAGACCGTCCCCGGTGGACGTTAGGCAGTGGCGCACACGAGAGCGGTTATCCTCGCCCGCGGTCTGGGCACCCGGATGCGCCGCGCCGACCCTGGCCCGGCGCTCGCTCCGGCGCAGCGCGCCGCCGCCGAGGCCGGCATGAAGGGGATGGTGCCGGTGGGACGTCCCTTCCTCGACTACCTCCTTGCCGCGCTCGCGGATGCCGGCTGTCAGGAAGTCTGCGCGGTTATCGGGCCCGATCACGGCGCCGTGCGCGACCGGTATGAGCGGGAGGCGGTCCCGGTGCGCGTGCGGGTCTCCTTCGCCGTCCAGCCCGAGCCGCGCGGCACGGCGGACGCGGTGCTCTCGGCGGAGACGTTCGCATCCGGCGGGTCCTTCCTCGTCATGAACGCCGACGACCTCTACCCGGTGAGCGCGCTCAAGGCGCTGCGGGCGCTCGAGGGCTGCGGCATGGCGGGCTTCGAGCGCGCGAGTCTCCTCGCCACCAGCAACCTCGGCCCGGAGCGGCTGGCGTCCTTCCCGGTGGCGCGCGCCGCGGAGGACGGACGGCTCGAGACGCTGGTGGACGGCGGGCGCGCGGACCACGACCTCGTGAGCATGAACCTCTGGGCGTTCACCGCCGCCATCTTCGCCGCCTGCCGCGACGTGGCGCCGGCGCCTAACGGCGAGCGGGAGCTTCCGGACGCGGTGCGTCTCGCCGTGACCCGCGGCGTGCCGTTCACGGTGGTGCCGTGCCCGGGGCCGGTGCTCGATCTCACCAGTCGCGGCGACATCGCGTTCGTGACCGAACGGCTGAGGGGTGTCGAGGTCGCGCTATGATCGAGCGGGGGTGGTTCGTGCCGGGCCGGATCGAGGTCCTTGGCAAGCATACCGACTACGCCGGCGGGCGGAGCCTGGTGTGCGCGACGGAGCAGGGCCTCCGGTTCGACGTCTCCCCGCGCGATGATGCCCGCCTGCGGATGTCGTCCGACAAGTACGGCGACCTCGACTGCGAGATCGGGCCCGAGTTGGCGACGCGCGCCGGCGACTGGTCCGTCTACCCGATGACGGTGGCGAAGCGGATCGCCCTCAACTTCCCGGGGCGGCTGCGGGGCGCGGACATCCGCGTCAGCGGCGACCTGCCGGGCGCCGCGGGCCTCTCCAGCTCCAGCGCGATGGTGGTGGGCACCTTCGCCGCCCTGTCCGACGTCAACGAGCTAGCGTCCCGCCCGGAGTACACCGCGAACATCACGTCGCCGGAAGACCTCGCCACGTACCTGAGCTCGATCGAGATGGGCGGCGCGTTCGGCGCGCTGGCGGGCGACGCGGGCGTGGGGACGCGCGGCGGGAGCCAGGACCACACCGCGATCCTCTGCTGCCGCACCGGCGAGCTGGCGCAGTACGCGTGGCGCCCGGTGCGCCGCGAGCGCGATGTGACGCTGCCGCCGCATTGGGCGTTCGTGGTCGCGGTGAGCGGTGTCGAGGCCGAGAAGATCGGCGGGGCGCTCGATCAGTACAACCGGATGGTCCGGGACGTCTCGGGGCCGAGAGGGCAATGGCCGCAAGGCCGGCGCGAGCAGTTCGACCAGGAGTGCGCGCTCATCCCGGCGGTCGTGGACGCGATCGCCCGCGGCGATCTGAAGGGCATGGGCGCGCTGGTGGATCGCTCGCAGGCCATCGCGGAGCGGAGTCTCGGCAACCAGATCCCGGAGACGATCTTCCTGGCCCGCACCGCGCGGGATCTCGGCGCGATCGCCGCGAGCGCCTTCGGAGCAGGCTTCGGCGGCAGCGTCTGGGCGCTGGTGGTGAGCCAGGGGGAGGTGGAGGGCTTCCGCGCCCGCTGGAACGAGCGCTATCGCGTGGCGTTCCCGGGGCCGGCCGTCGGGTCGCGCTTCTTCGTCACCCGCCCGGGCGCGGGGCTCACCAAGCTCTAGAGGGGCCGGTAGTTCACGTCGAGCGCGGCGAGCCTCTTCAGGTGCGTGGCGAGCCGCATCCGGAAATCCGCGTAGTCCCTGAGCGGTCTCGGTGTCCAGGCGACCTCGGCCAGCGCGCAGAGACGCGGGAACGCCATGTACTCCGCCTGCTTGGGGTCCGGGATGTACTCGGTCCAGAGCTGGGCCTGCGTGCCGAGGACGTGCCGCGCCTCGTCGGCGGTGAGGGCCGCGGGGACCGGCTCGTAGGCGTACACGGTGTCGAGGGGCAGGAACCCGCCGATGGCGAGCGGCTCGCTGGCCTGGTCCCGCGACTGGTAGTGGTCGAAGTAGGTGTGCGAGCCGGGCGTCATCACCACGTCGTGGCCGGCCCGGGCCGCGGCGATCCCGCCGGCGGTGCCGCGCCACGACATCACGGTGGCGTTAGGCGCCAGGCCCCCCTCCAGGATCTCGTCCCAGCCGATGAGCCGCCGCCCGCGGGCGCTCAGGAACCCGTCCATCTGCCGGATGAACCAGGCCTGCAGCTCGTCCTCGCCGTGGAGCCCCAGCTCCCGGATGCGGGCCTGCGCGAGGGCGCTCTGCCGCCACTGGGCCTTGGCGGCCTCGTCGCCGCCGATGTGGATCCAGGGGCCGGGGAAGAGGGCCATCACCTCCTCGAGCACGCGCTGGTAGAACGCGATCGTGGAGTCGCCCGGGTTCAGGATGTTCTCGCTCACGCCCCAGCTGTCCCAGACCTCGAGCTGCGCGCCGGTGTTGCCCAGCTCCGGATAGGCCGCGATGGCGGCCTGGGAATGGCCCGGCATCTCGATCTCCGGGACCACGGTGATGAAGCGCGCCGCCGCGTACGCCACGATCTCGCGCACGTCGTCCTGGGTGTAGAACCCGCCGTGCCGCCTCCCGTCGTACTGGTCCTGGGTGGAGTCGCTGCCCGGGTGGCCGATCACGGTGCGGCGCCGCCACGCGCCGACGTCCGTCAGGCGCGGATAGCGCGCGATCGCGAGCCGCCAACCCTGGTCCTCGGTGAGGTGCCAGTGGAAGCGGTTCAGCTTGTGGATCGCCATCAGGTCGAGGTACTTCCGGACGAACTCCTTGGGCATGAAGTGGCGGGCCACGTCGAGATGGGCGCCGCGCCACGAGAACCGCGGCGCGTCCGCGATGGTGACCGCAGGCGCGCTCCAGGTCACGCCGAGGACCGGGGCGGCGCGGAAGACCTGGGGCGGCAGGAGCTGACGCAGGGTCTGGATGCCGTAGAAGATGCCCGCCGGCGCCGAGGCGCTGATGGTGATGAGCCGCGGCGTGACGGTGAGGCGATAGCCCTCCTCGCCCAGCGTATCGGGTGACCGCGCGATCCGGAGGACGATCGCGTTCGCGGCCGCATGCCCGTCCCGGACGGCGAGCCGGAGCCCGGTCGCGGGCGCGAGGTAGTCGGCCAGCTGGTAGCCGAGTGCGCGGGTGGCGGCATCCACGGCGATCACCGTGCGCGCGTTCAGGGTGAACGCGCCCGGCTGTTGCGTGAGCGAGGCGGGGCGGGGGATGATGGCGATGGCGCTGTCGCCCTGAGGTGCGGCCAGCAGCGCGGCGGCGAGGACGACGGTCAGCATGGAGCGCCAAGATGGCCGCGCCGAGTTGCGCTGTCCAGCGAGCGGGCCGCATCTTGGTCCCGTTACCCCAGGAGCCTCCCATGCAGCGACGCGACGTGCTCCGCCTTCTCGGCGTAGCCGGCATCCCCGTCCTGGCCGACCTCTCGCCGCGGCAGCTCCTCGCCCTCGGCCGGGACACGGTGCACGGTGTCACCACGGCGCGGCGGCATCCCGGCTTCGACGACCACCAGCACGCCACCATCGACCAGATCGGCGAGCTGATCATGCCCGCCACCGACACGCCGGGCGCTCGCGCAGCGGGCGTGGTCGGGTTCATCGAGGTGATCGTGGGCGAGTGGTATCACGAGGACGAGCGGGCCGCGTTCTTCCGCGGCCTGGCCGACGTGGACTCGCGGAGCCAGGCCGACTTCGGCAAGACCTTCCTCGAGCTCCTCGAGCCCCAGCAATCCGCCATCCTCACCGGGCTCGACGCCGAGTCCCGCGCGATGCCGGCGGGCTCGCCGCAGCACTTCTTCTCCCGCATCAAGGGCCTGACCCTCTACGGCTACTACACCAGCGAGGTCGGCCAGCGCGACGAGTTGCACGCCCAGTTCATGCCGGGCCGCTTCGACGGGTCGGCCCCGCTGCCGCGCGCCGCGGGAGGGCGCTGACATGCCGCCCGTCTTCGACGCCATCGTGGTCGGCTCCGGGATCAGCGGCGGCTGGGCCGCCAAGGAGCTGACCGAGCACGGCCTGCGCACCCTCGTCCTCGAGGCGGGCGGCCCGATCGACCCCGCCACCGACTACGTCATGCACGTCCAGCCCTGGGAGCAGCACTTCCGCGGCTGGGGCGCGGGCCGGCTCTATCCCGACAAGCCCATCCAGTCCAAGTGCTACGCCTGCGACGAGTGGAGCGGGAAGTTCTTCGTCAGCGACCGGGAGAACCCGTACACCACCGACGGCACGACGCGCTTCGACTGGATCCGCGGCCGCCAGGTCGGCGGGCGCTCGATCATGTGGGGTCGGCAGGTCTACCGCTGGAGCGATCTCGACTTCGAGGCCAACGCGCGG
>JBGPHD010000050.1:0-17797 GCA_041484135.1 Gemmatimonadota bacterium | reverse complement strand
GGGGTGTCGGCCGCCCGCGAGACGTTCACGAGGATCCGCCCGCCATGGACCGACCGGATCGCCGCGACGAGCGCAGGGCCGTCCACGTGCTTGACGACGTACCCGGCCGCGCCGGCGTCCAGCGCCGAGCGGACATAGGCGTCCTCCTCGTGCATCGTGAGGACGAGCACGCGCGTCCGCGGCGCCCGCCGCCGGATCGCCAGGATCGTCGGCGTTCCACCCGGGCCCGGCATCGAGAGATCCAGTAGCACGACGTCGGGGTCGGCGTCGCGGGCCAGACGCACCGCTTCCACGCCGTCCGCGGCTTCGCCGACGACCTCGATATCGTCTTGGGCCTCCAGGAGCAGGCGGATGCCGGCCCGGACGACCGCGTGGTCGTCCGCCACCAGGACCCGGATCCGATCCTTGGTCGGGCTCACTGGTCGGCCACCTCCGGCAGCGGGATGCGGGCCGTCACGATCGTACCTCCCACCTGCTGAGAGACGACGGTCACCTCCCCGCCGAGCATCGACGCCCGTTCGCGCATCCCGTGCAGGCCGAGCCCTCCAGGCCTCATGGGGCTGCGCACCGGCAGGGGCCGGAAGCCGGTCCCGTCGTCCGCGACGGTCAACTCGATCGCCGCGGAGGCGCGGCGGAGCGTGACGCGCACCGAACGCGCGCTCGCATGCCGGGCCACGTTGGTCAACGCCTCCTGCAGAATGCGGTAGAGCGTGATCTCCACTTCCGGGGGCAACCGCCCCTCCAGGGTCCCGACATCCGCTTCGATCGGGACGCCGTAGGACGCCGTGAAGTCGCGCAGGTACTGGGTCGCCGCGGCGACGAGCCCGTGGTCGTCCAGCGCGCCGGGGTGGAGCCCGCGCGCCAGGCGGCCGATGTCGTCGAGCGTTCGGGCGGCGATCGCCCGCAGCCGGTGCGCCGCGTCCCGCGCCAGTTCCAGCACGGCCACCGTCTCGAGAGCGTCCAGGCCCACGACGAGGGCCCACAGCGACTGCCTCGTCTCGTCGTGGAGCTCGCGCGCGAGGCGGCGCCGCTCATCGTCCCGCGACCTGGTCAGTTCCTCGAGGAGCCAGCGGCGCAGGTCCTCCGAGCGTTTCCGGATGATCGCCGCTCCCAGGACGTTGGCCACGGCCTGGAGGAAGTGGATGTCATCCCTGGAGAACTGGTGCGGACTGGGGCTTGCCGCCCCGAGCACGCCGAACGGAGCGCCGTCGCCGGGCACCACGACGGTGATCGCGCTCGCAACGCTCCACCCGGCTGGCGCAGGTTGGTGCGAGAAACGCGGATCGGCAGCAAAGTCGTCCACCACCACCGGCCCACCCGACCGCAGGGCCTCCCACGACGGCGAGTTCTCAATGGAGGCTACCACGGTGTTCAGGCGACTGGCGGGCGCGCCGGTCACCGCGCGGATCCGCAACCGCTCGCCGTCGGGGAGCAGCTCCGTGACCGCGCACTGCGCCGCCCCGAGTCCGCGAGACACCAGCCGCGTCGCTTCCTCCAGGACCGCGTCGACGGAGATGCCGGCCAGCGCGCGCTGACCGAGCTCGACGATGGCGGCCTGCTGCCGCACGCGGGCCTCCAACAATCGTTCCGCAGCCTTCAGATCATCGAGATCGGTCACGATGCCGATGACCCCGATGCGTCCCGGCGCCGGTGACGGCCCGCGCTCCAGCACGGGCGCGAGGGGGCTGAGCGACAGCAGGACCTGGTGGCGGGTGCCGTCGGCTGCGACCAGGGTCAGCCCGCCACGGCTGCCGCCCTCGATGCCCCGCGCCAGCAGGGAGTCGAACAGGGGGCGGTCCTCCGGCGCCACGAGCTCGCGGAAGGGCGATCCGATCACCCGCTCACGCCTGACGCGCAGGAAACCGGCGAAGAACCGGTTGCCATACAGGATCTCGCCGGCGCTGCTCAACGTCACGGCGCCTTCATTGATCCGCTCCAGCAGGGCGATGTAGGGGTGGTCGGCCCCTTCGAGCGCCACGACCCGCGGTCCGCCCCCGCCGATCATGATGAAGGCGTCCACCTCGCCCTGCCGGATGGCGCGCAGCGTCTCTTCGGCCTGCCGCAGCCGCCCCCGCAACGCCGAGGCCGGGTCCGCGCGCGCGCGGGTCTCCCGCGGGCGGCCCATCGCTCAGCGCTCTCCCCGCACTGGTTGCAATTCCAGGCCCGCGAGGACACGCTCGAAATCGGAGAGGTCGCCGACCAGGCGCCGCAGCGGCGGCGGTGACTGCCTCACCAGCGTGGGGATGGCGATGATCTGGTCCCGCCGCGCGCGGTCCGGATGCTCCAGCAGGTCCACCACCTCGATGCGGCAGCGGCCCGGGAGGTGGGTGTCGCACAAGCGACGGAGATTCTCCAGCGCCGCCAGGGACCGTGGGGACTGGCCCGCCACGTACAGCCGCAAGCGGTACACCGGCGATGCCGGACGTCCACCTCGCGCGCCACGCTTCGGAGCACCAGCCTTCATGCCCTTGCCGGCCGGGCGGAACCGTTGCCGCGCTTTCTGATCTCCACGCCGCGCCGGCCGAGCCGCAGCTCGTGGACCCCGGTCGCGTGCGCCATGCCTCGGGCCTTGAGGATGCACAGTTCGCGGCCGCGGTCGTGGCTGAACGGCGTATTGCGCAGCACGATCCACACGTCCGCGAGCGACGAGAGGAGCAGGCCCGTCGCGTCGTCGCGGGTCCCTCCGGGCGCGAGATCGGTGCACAGGACCGTGGTCTGCCGGTGCTTCATCACGTCCACCAGTCGCGCCAGCAGTGCTCGCACATCCGCCGGGTCACCGACCGAGACCAGGCTCGAGATCGGGTCCAGGACCACGACCTGCGGCTCGAACTCCTGCACCTGTCTGTCGATCTCGGCGAGGTGCCGCTCGATGCCCCAGCTCGTCGCCGGCGCCGTGAGGATCCGCAGCTTGCGCCGAGCCTTCCACGCGTCGAGGCGCAGGCCGACGGAGTGCAGGTTGCGGATGATCTCGCTCTCGGCTTCCTCGAACCCCACATAGAGGCAGCGCTCACCGCGCCGGCAGGCGGCGTCCGCGAACCGCGCCGCGATGGTGCTCTTGCCGGTCCCCGCGGTCCCGGTGACCACGATGCTGCTGCCGCGGTAGAATCCCCCCGCTTCCAGCAGCGCGTCCAGGCCCGGCACGCCGGTGGAGATGTGCTGCGTCGAGGCATGCCGCGGCAGGCCGAGGGACGTGATCGGGAGCACCGAGATCCCGTCGTCGCTGATGAGGAACGGGTACTCGTTGGTGCCGTGCCGCGACCCGCGGTACTTCACCACCCGCAGGCGGCGGGTCGCCGTCTGCGACACGACGCGGTGGTCGAGCACGATGACGCAATCGCTGACGTACTCCTCGATCCCGTGGCGCGTCAGCCCGTTGGTGGCGCGCTCGGCCGTGACGACGGACGTCACGCCCTTCGCCTTCAGCCAACGGAACAGGCGCCTGAGCTCGGTGCGCAGGGTCGCCGGCGAGGCGAAGCCGGCGAACAGAGTGTCCACGCCGTCGATCACTACCCGCTTGGCACCGACGGCGTTGATCGCCTGATCGAGCCGGATGAACAGACCGCCGAGGTCGTAGGAGCCGCTCTCCCCGGCCTCGGAGCGCTCGATCTCGGCGAAGTCCGTGGCCAGCAGCCCGCGCGCGCGCAGCGCACGCAGGTCGAGTCCGATGGACGCGGCGTTCGCCGCCAGCTCCGCGAATGACTCATCGAAGCTGAGCAGAACACCCGGCTCCCCAAGCTCGGCGGCGCCGCGCGCGAGGAACTCGGTGGCGAGCAGCGTCTTGCCGGAGCCTGCGCCGCCCACCAGCAGCGTCGTCCGACCCTTGGGAAGCCCGCCCGCCGTGACCTCGTCGAGCCCCCGGACGCCGGTGAGGGATTTCGGGAGAGAGCGGGTTCGACTGCGGATCTGCGTTCGAGCGATCATCGGCATGCCCCTCCGCGCCGCCGCGGGCGCGCAGCGTCTGGGTTAAATCTGTTCCCCTTCGTCGCGCTCCGCCATCGGCCGGAGCGACGATCTCCCGGGCTAGTCCCTTCGGTCGAGACAGCCCGCCGGTCCACTCGCCGCGCTAGATCGGTTTTCCCCCGGATGAACGATGGGCGGCACGCAGCCGCGACGGCATCTTGGTACTTGTCTCATGGCCGTTCGCGTGAGACGGCCTGACCGGGCTCAGCGGCGGAGGGCGTCCGACCCGAACGCGTGAAGAGTTGCACGCCTCCCCGGCCTGCATCACGTGTACCCTTCCGCCGCACCCGGCTCCCTGCACTGGAGGCTGTGATGTCCCTGTTAGCCTGGATCATCCTCGGGCTCCTCGCCGGTTTCATCGCGAGCAAGCTCGTCAACAAGGCGGGCGAAGGGTTCGTGCTCGACATCGTGCTCGGTATCGTCGGTTCTGTGGCCGGGGGCTGGCTCTTCCACGCCTTCGGGATGTCGGGTGTCACCGGACTCAACCTGTACAGCCTGATGGTCGCCGTCGCCGGCGCCGTGCTGTTGCTGGTGGCGTATCACGCTCTCATGGGGCGCCGTGCGCGATAAGCGGTCCGCGCTCGGCCCCTATGCGCTCATCGAGGCCGGAACGGACCTGCGAGGCCCCGCGCCCGAGCGGCGCGGGGCATCCCCTCACTGGAAGCTGCGTATGAAGCCCTTGATGATCGGCGGTATCGTGGTGGCCGTGCTCGGCGTCCTCGCGCTCACCCGAGGCATCAGCTATCCCTCGCACCGCAGCATGATGAGGGTCGGGGGCCTCGAAGCGTCGATCGACGAGCAGCGCGACATCCCGGTGTGGGTCGGCATCGTCGCGGTGGCGGGCGGCGCCGTGCTGATCGGGGCCGGCCTGCGCACCCGGAAGGCCTGAGGGATGTCCGCGGCGCCGGAACGCACCGTCGAGGCTGTCACCATTAGGACGTCCGGCCCACCGATCGCAACCTCTGAGGACGGAACCGAGCCATGATCACTCCTGCCGACATCCTGAACGCCCGCATTCTCGTCGTTGACGACATCGCGGTCAATGTGCTCCTCCTCGAGCGCATGTTGCGCGACGCCGGCTATGCGTCCATCACCACGACCACCGATCCGCGCGCGGTCTGCGGGCTGTACCGCGAGCACGGCTACGACCTGATCCTGCTCGATCTGCTGATGCCCGGCATGGACGGATTCCAGGTGATGCACGACCTCACGCCCATCGAGACGGAGGGCTACCTGCCAGTCCTGGTGGTGACCGCCCAGCCCAAGCACAAGCTGCGCGCGTTGCAGGCCGGCGCCAAGGATTTCATCAGCAAGCCGTTCGATCGGGTCGAGGTGCTGACCCGCATCCACAACCTGCTGGAAGTGCGCCTGTTGCTCAGGGAATCGCGGAACCACGGCCGGTTGCTGGAGCGGTACGACCAGGTCACCGGTCTTCCGAACCGGACGTTGTATCGCGACCTGCTGACGCGGGCGCTCGACCGGTCCGCAGAGCGCAAGGGGATCGTCGCCGTGCTCTGCGTCGGCGTCGACCGGTTCACGGCCGTGAACGACGCTCTGGGACGCGCGAACGGCGATGCGGTGCTGCGCCACGTAGGGGACCGGCTGGTCGGATGCCTCGGACCGATGGACACGGCCGCGCGCCTGGAGGGTGATGAGTTCGGGCTGATCGTGGTGACCTCCGCCGGCGATCCCGACGGCGCCGAGATGGTCGCCAACACGGTGAGAGAATCGTTGCGCCCGCCGCTCGAGGTGGAGGGCCACAAGGTCGCGCTGACGGCCAGCATCGGCATCGCCGTGTCGCCCACGGATGCGCCGGATGCGGATACGCTGATGAAGTACGCCGCGCGGGCTCTCCATGAGGCGAAAGACGCCGGCCGGGACACGTTCCGCTTCTACTTCGGGGAGCGGAGCGCCCACGCCCTCCCGACGGGGGTCGCAGGCTGACCCTGCGGTTCAACTCCCGGCGGCTCCGTCAACTCCGTCGTCCAGCCTTCTTCAGGGCACCGTGGCTAGGCAGCGACCAACGATTCTCTGCCCAGCTCGTGCGAGTAGGCTGCGACCTCCAGCCTCGTGTGCAGCGACAGCTTCTCGAGGATGTTGTGCACGTGGCTCTTGACCGTGTGCGTCGCGATGTTCAGCCGAGTCGAGATCTCCTTGTTGCACAAGCCTTCCGCGATCGCCTCGATCACCTGGCGTTCCCGCACGGTCACTTGGACCTCGGCCCTCGCTCCGCGCGTGTGGCGGGCCGGGGCCTCGGTCGCCACGTGTGAGAACAGGGTACTCGCCAGCAGCGAGGGCAGCACGCTCATCCCGTCGGCCACCGACAGGATCGTCGTGACGAACTCCTCGATCGTGGCGTCCTTCATGATGAACCCGGTGACGCCGGCCTTGATGAAGTCGACGAAGCCCTCGTGGGCCGGCAGCAGCCCCATCACGATCACCTTCACGTCCGGGAAGCTCTGCCGGATCTCCTGCACGAACCGCGGACTCTCACGCTCTCCCAGGACGGCGTCCAGCAGGACGAGCGACGGTTTCAGTCGCGCGACCTCCTGCATCGCCTCGTGTCCGCTGCGGGCGGTAGCGACCACGTCGAGCCCCTGGGCGCTGAGCAGCGACGAGAGGCCGTCACGCAACAGGCGGTTGTCCTCGATCAGGAAGACGGGCACCGCGCACGTCAGGGCGCGCGGCGAAGGCACCGGGGCAGCTCGCTGAACGGTCGGCGAAGGGGAACGATCCCGCTCGATCCTCAGCCCTGCGGGGAAACGTCTCACAGATCTATCCTCGATATCGCGGGTGAATTGCTGTGCCTGGCAGGATACGGGTGACGCCCCACGGCGCCAATCGCACGAACGGATGAAAGTGTAGGTACGCTACTTGAGGTAGCGTGCCGTTACGCGGTCCCCTCCCGGTGGGAATAGGCGGCGATCTGCAACCGCGTGTGCAACGCCAGCTTCTCCATGACGTTCCGCACATGACTCTTGACGGTATGGGTCGCGATGTTGAGACGTTGGGCGAGCTCCTTGTTGCTCAATCCCTCGCCGATGAGCTCGATCACCTCGCGCTCGCGCCGCGTCATGCGCACGGCTTCCAGCACCTGCGAACTCTCCTGTCCGTCGGCCACCCTCGCGATCTGCGAGAAGAGTGATTCGGTCATGCGGGGCGGCAGCACTTTCTGTCCCGCGGCGACCGACCGGATGGTCGCGACGAACTCGTCGAAGGAGGCGTCCTTCAAGACGAACCCGGACACCCCCGCGTTCACGAACTCCACGACTTCGTCGTTCACCGGGAGGAGATCCATCACGATGATCTTCGCGCCCGGATTCTCCTCCTTGAGGGTGGCGGCCACGCGCAGGCTGTCCTGGTCGCGCAGCCCCACGTCGAGCAGGAGCACTTGCGGCTTCGTCGCGGCCAGAAATGCCGAGTCCACGACGTCCGAGGCGACGACGCGCATATCCGGGAGGCTATTGAGCATCACGGTGAGCGCTTCGCGTACCAGGCGATTGTCGTCGATGATGGCAACCGTGATCGTATCGCTCATAGGCATATGGCCTTAGCCCCTGCAGGGTGGTCGAACGCGAGTCCAAGCATACGTCGAGAGAGCGCGGATTTCTAGCACCGTCGTGCGATAGCGGCCGTCCCTTGGTTACGGTACCATCAGCCACTGAGGAGATTCACGGCCCCTCGTGCAGAGGAGAAGTGCGGTGTCCGAGATCGAGACCGTCCCCATGGCGCCCCGCAGCGGGGTGGCGGGCGAGGTGCCAGCCGCCCATCAGCTGCTGATCGATATCGTCGATACCGTCCGGGAGCCGCTCATCGTCCTGGACCCCGAATTCCGCGTCACGCAGGCGAACCGCGCCTTCTTCAGCACCTTCCGGGTAGCGCCCGAGGACACGATCGGCGAGGTCCTCTTCACGCTCGGCGACGGCCAGTGGGACATCGCACCGCTCCGCGAGCTGCTGCGCGACAAGCTCGCGGTGGAGCCGCAGTTGAATGACTTCGATGTCGACCACGTGTTCCCCGGCATCGGGCGCAAGATCATGCTGCTCAACGCCCGGCTCGTGTCCCAGGGACCGAACCTGCCGCGGATCATCCTGCTGGCGATCGAGGATGTCACGGAGCGCCGCCTCACGGAAACGCGTCTGGCGGAGCAGCGCCGGGAGCTGCAGCGCTCGAACGCGGCGCTGGACGAGTTCGCGTCCGTCGCGTCGCACGACCTGCAGGAGCCGATGCGCAAGATCCTGTCGTTCGGCGACCTGTTGAACACGTCCGCCGGGCCGGCGCTCGCGGGCGATGCCCGCCAGCACCTCGAGCGCATGCTCAACGCGGCCGCCCGCATGCGCACCCTGATCAACGATCTGCTCACCTATTCGCAGGTGTCCACGCGCGTCCAGCTGTTCGTCTCCACGGACCTCGCCAGGATCGCCCGGGAGGTCATCGCCGACCTCGAGACGGCCATCGCGGAGGCGGGCGGACGCGTCGAGGTGGGAGCGCTGCCGGTGATCGATGCCGATGCGCTCCAGATGCGCCAGCTGTTGCAGAACCTGATCGGCAATGCGCTCAAGTACCGCCGGACGGACACACCGCCGGTGGTCCGGCTCAGCTGCTCGAGCCCCCACGGCCGCCAGTGCACGATCACGGTCACGGACAATGGGATCGGGTTCAACGAAGAGTACGCCGAGAAGATCTTCAAGATGTTCACGCGACTCCACGGCCGGGCGCAGTACGCAGGCTCCGGCATCGGCCTGGCGATCTGCAAGAAGATCGTCGAGCAGCACAACGGCTCGATCGCGGCAACGAGCACTCCCGGTCAGGGCGCGACCTTCACGGTCACCCTGCCGGTCACGCACGCCACCCTGGGATTCGCATCATGACGAACGACAAGCACAAGATCCCGATCACGATACTCATCTGCGACGACGATGAGGACGATCGACTGCTCACCAAGCGGGCGCTGGAGCAGGCGCACATCTCGAATTCGCTCAAGTTCGTCGAGGACGGCGAACAGTTGCTCGACTACCTGTACCAGCGCGGAGAGTACGCGGGCGAGACCGGGAAGGCCCCGCGGCCCGGACTGATCCTCCTGGATCTCAACATGCCGAAGCTGGACGGGCGCGAGGCCCTGAAGGTGATCAAGGGAGACAAGACGCTGCACGATATTCCCATCGTCGTGCTCTCCACATCGCGGTTCGAGCAGGACGTGGTGCGAAGCTACCAGCTCGGCGTGAACTCGTTCATCTCCAAGCCCGTCACCTTCTCGGGGCTGGTGGAGGCCATGAACGTGCTCGGCCGCTACTGGCTCGAGATCGTCGAGTTGCCGCCGGTGGCCGCGTAGGGTCGAGGCCGGCGGCCGCCCCCGCGCCTCATCCCCCGGCGGCGATCCGCTCCGTCAACTCGGTCGTCCAGCCCTTCTTGTCGTCCCGTCCCACCCTGCCCCGCGCCACCACCGGGTCGTGCTCGAACACCAGCTGCCAGCCCTCGGCCGCCGCGCGCGGCAGGAGGGCCTTCTTGGTGGCCAGCGTGACGAGCGGCTCCAGGTCGTAGCCCATGATCCAGGGCGCCGGCAGGTGCGCCGACGTCGGCACCAGGTCGCCGAGGAAGCAGGCCGCCTCACCCGCGTCGCTCACCAGCACCGCCTGATGGAAGGGGACGTGGCCCGGCGTGGGGAGGACGCGGATGCCGGGGAGCACGTCCACCTCGCCGTCCACCAGCCTCCACCTTCCCGCGTCCGTCACCGGCGCGAAATTGGGCGGCAGGTAGCTCGCGCGGATGCGCTCGTTAGGCGTCGAGGCGAACTCCAGCTCCCGCCGCTGCACGACGTAGGCCGCGTTCGGGAACGCCAGGTCCACCGCGCCGCTCTCGCGCTTGACCGTGTTGCCGCCGGCGTGGTCGAAGTGGAGATGGGTGTTGATCACCCACCGCACGTCCTCCGGCCCGTGCCCAGCGGCGCGCAGCGAGTCCTCCAACGTGGTGGGACCCGGCGTGCCGGCGTTCTCGACGCCGTAGATGTCGAGGAACTTGCCGTTCTCCTTGTTGCCCAGGCCGGTGTCGATGAGCACCAGGCCGTCCGGGTGCTCCACGAGCAGGCAGCGCATCGCGAGCGGGATGCGGTTCCGCTCATCGGCGGGGATACGGCGCTCCCAGAGCGGTTTGGGCACCACGCCGAACATGGCGCCGCCGTCCAGCCGCTGGCGCCCGCCCTCCAGCGTCCAGCAGGCGAGGCCGCCGACCTTGAACGCCAGCGCCCCGCTCATCCGGCCATCACCTCCAGCTCCTGCCAGGTCCGGATGCCGGCCGTCTCGGCGCGCTGGAGGAGGCGGTGGAGGACCTGCGCCGTGGCGACGGCGTCACCGGCCGCGCGGTGGCGACGGTCGGTCTCGATGCCGAAGAAGTGGATCACGCTGTCCAGGTTCCGCCGCTCCAGCTCGGGGACGAGCAGGCGGGTGAGGCGGACGGTGCAGAGCCGCGGCGGCCGCAGGATCGCGTCCCGCGCCCGCTCGACCTCCGCCTCCACGAAGCGCCAGTCGAAGCGGGCGTTATGCGCGACGAAGACCCGCCCCGCGAGGGCCGCGAGCACCCGGTCGGCGATCTCCTCGAAGGGGGGCGCCGTCCGCACCAGGGCGTCGTCGATGCCGGTGAGCGAGATGATGCGCGGTGGGATGGGACGGCCGGGGTTCACCAGCGACTCGAAGGCCACCTCGATGCGCTCGCGGTCCACGTGCACCACCGCGATCTCGGTGACGCGGTCCCCGTGGCGGGCCCGCATGCCGGTGGTCTCGACGTCCACCACCGCGAAGCGCACGTCGCGGAGCGGCACGCCCCGCCAGGCGGGCTCCGGCACCACGCTCCAGCGCCCGTCCACGTCGAACGTGAAGCGCGGGTCCGCGCCGAGCAACGCGATCACGAGCCGCTCGGCCACCGCGAGATTGGCGCGCTGGAGGCCGAGGATGTCGCGGGTGATGTCGAGGGGCTGGCGCGGCCCCTCGCGCAGATAGACCAGGGCGCGCTCGGAGAGAGTCCTCACGGATCGTCGCGGCGGAGCGGCATGGTCATGCACCGCGGGCCGCCGCCGCCCCGGATCAACTCGCTCCCCTTGATGACGAGGGCGGCGCGGTCGGTCTCGGCCACGACCTCCTCGCCGGTGAGGAACTTGCGGGCCGGGACGATCCGGAAGCCGGCCTTCTGCATCTCCTGCAGCGTGGCGTCGTGGCGGTCGTAGCCCACGATGATCCCCGGCCGCACCGAGACGAAGTTGCACGCCGAGCCCCACTGCTCGCGCTCCTGGTCGGTGCGGGAGGCGCCGCCGCAGAAGATCGGCTCGAGCGGGTGCCGCACCGCGTGCAGCGCGGCGAAGAGGTTCGGCATCTCCTTCACCGCCGTGTGCCCCTTGCGCCGGTGCAGCACCGCGAGCCGCTCCGGCCCGACGAAGTGCGGCGGGTAGACGATCGCCATCTCGCGGTCCACCTGGGTGAAGATCATGTCCAGGTGGATCGCGGTGGGCTCCTTGGGCATCACCACCACGATGACGTCCTTCACGCCGCACTTCTCGAACAGCAGGTCGGTGAGGGCATCGAGCGCCGCCGGCGAGGAGCGCTCCGAGAAGCCGAGGACCACGAGGTCGGGGCGCAGCGGGTGCACGTCCCCGCCCTCGAGGCTGAAGTTGGTGCGCCGCTCCTCCGAGCCGTCGTAGAGGATGCCGGCGTTGGAGAAGGCCGGATGGAAACGGAACAGCGCCGAGACCAGCAGCTCCTCGGTCCAGCGCACGTCGTAGCGCATCGAGCCGATCACGGCGTGGTCCCCGATGACGATGCCGGCGTCCCGCGTGAAGAAGAGGTTGGGGAGGGGCGGCAGCATGTAGCCCTGCTCGTTCAGCGCCGCCGCGATAGGCCCCGGCTCCTCCACCACGCCCGCCACCAGCACGTCCACCAGCTCGCGCACCGGCAGGCGCGCCAGCCGCTGCGCCAGGGCGTCCGACGGCACGATGTCGAGCGCCCGTCCCACCAGGCGGTCCCGGACCTCGGTCTTGGCGAAGATCTCCACCAGCGCGTCGCGTACCTGGAGGACCTCGGTGAAGCGTTCGAGCACCGCCACCAGGTGCCGGTGCTCCTTCCGCGCGTGCTCCAGGTCGATCACGTCGTCGTAGAGGTAGTCCTCGCGGGTGCCGGGCGTGACGCCCCGGAGCTCGTTGCCTGGCGTGTGCACCAGGACCGAGCGCAGCGCGCCGATCTCGGAGGTGACGTGGATCGGGCTCATGCGCGCCGGCGGGTGAGCGCGAAGGAGAGCGCCTCGAGCTCGAGCGCCATGTTCACGTTGGTCACGGTGACCTCGGGCGGCGCGACGAGCGTGACGGGCGCGAAGTTGAGCAGCGCGCGCACCCCCGCGCGCACCAGCCGCCCCGCCACCTCCTGCGCCGCCGCCGCCGGCGTCCCGATGACCGCGATGTCGGCCGGACGTGCCGCGAGGTCCGCCTCGAGGTCGCGGATGTGGCGCACCGCGGTCCCGTCGAGCGTGACGCCGACCTTCGAGGGATCGGAGTCGTAGATCGCGGCGATCTCGAAGCCGCGCGCCTCGAAGCCCGGGTAGTTCGCGAGCGCCGCCCCGATCCTCCCCGCGCCCACCAGGATCACCCGGTGCCGCCGGCCCAGGCCGAGGATGTCACGGAGCCGCGTGGCGAGGAGCGACGCCGGGTACCCGATGCCGCGCTTCCCGAACGACCCGAAGATCGAGAGGTCCTTCCGCACCTGCGCGGGCGTCGCACCGCCCCGCTCCCCCAGCGCACGCGAGGACACGGTCGCCTTTCCCTCCCGCTCGCACTGGTCGAGGTATTGGAGGTACAGCGAGAGGCGACGGACCGTTGACGGAGCGACGTGACGCACGACGATGCCTTGTGAACGAATTCACAAACCTAGGCGGCGGCAAGGGCGCGGGCAAGCGTGACGAACTCGGCGGGCGACAATTCCTCGGCACGCGACGCCGGGTTGAACCCCGCCGCCGCCAACAGCCCACCCACCGTTGAAGGTTGAAGGTCGAACGCCTCGCGCAGCGATCGCTGGAGCTGCTGGCGTCGGCGTTGGAAGACCGCGCGGATGAGCGCGCGGGTGGCCGCTTCCTCCGCCGGGCTCGCGGCGACCGGCCGTTCGAGGGGCGTGAGGCGCACCACCGCGGATTCGACGCGCGGCGGCGGACGGAAGGCGCCGGCGCGCACGGTGAACAGCTTCTCGACGCGGGCCACGAGCTGCACGCCCACTGACAGCGCGCCGTAGGTCTTCGACCCGGGCGCCGCGGCGAGCCGCAGCGCGACCTCGCGCTGGACCAGGAACACGACGACCCGCGGGCGGGGAGGTGTCAGCGCCCGCTCGATGAGCGGCGACGTGATCTGGTAGGGGATGTTGCCGCAGACCACCGTGACGTCAGGCCACGGGACCTCCAGCGCATCGCCTTCGAGGAGCCGCACGTTCGACCCGGCGAAGCGCGCCCCGAGGTCGGCGGCGAGCCGCGGGTCCTTCTCGATCGCGATGATGCTGCCGGCACGGGCGGCGAGGATGGCGGTGAGCGTGCCCTTCCCCGGCCCGATCTCGAGCACTGCGTCGCGCGGGGTGAGGGAGGCGGCGTCGGCGATGCGGCTGAGGATCCGGGGGTCGAAGAGGAAGTGCTGGCCAAGCCGCGCGCCCACGTCAGCGGCGCAGCACGAACAGCGAGCGGTCGTCGTCCTGGGCGCCACCTTCGAACGCGGCGAGGTCGGCGAAGACGGCGTCCACGATCTCCGGCGCGGGCTGCGCGGCATGGGCGCGCACCGCGGTGAGCAGGCGTTCCTCGCCGTAGAAGCCGCCCGCCGCGTCGCGGGTGTCCACCATGCCGTCGGTGAAGAGACAGAGGAGGTCGCGCCGGTGCCACCCCACCTGGGCGCCGAGGACGACGCTCTCGCCGGCGAGGCCTAACGGCGGGGCGGTCGCGGCGAGGCGCACCGGCGGGCCGCCGTCGCCCGGCACGACGAACGCGTGGGGGTGCCCGGCGTTGGCGTACCGGAGGACGTTCCTGTGCCGGTCCACCACCCCGTAGAAGAGGCCCATGGACATCTCGGTGCGGCGAAGCCGGTCGCCGATGTCCTCGAGGAGCCGCATCAGCGCCTCCTCCGGCGAGGCGGCCGATTGGGCCAGGATGCCGGCCGCGGACATGGCATGCGCCATCAGCATCGCGGCGGCGAGGCCGTGGCCCGAGACGTCGCCCATCATCACGCCGACCGTGTCGCGGCGGAGGCTGATGAGGTCGTAGAAGTCGCCGCCCACGAACTCCGCGGGCTGGGAGCGCGCCCCGATGTCGCCGCTCTTGGCGAGCAGCGTCTGCGCCGGCAGGAGCGCGAGCTGCAGCTCGTGCGCGAGGTTGAGCTCGGTGCTGAGCCGCGCGCCCTCGCGCTCGGCCTCCACCAGGCGCGCGTTCTCGATGGCGGCCCCGATCTGGTTGGCGATCGCCATGACGAGCTTCTTGTGCCCGCTGGTGAAGACGTCCTCGCCGAGGCGGTCGGTGAGGTTGATGACGCCGACGGGCCGTGGCGGGCCGTCGGGCGGCTGGTACAGGATGGGGACGCAGAGGAAGCTGTTGCCCTTGTAGTTGCGCCCGGGCTGGCAGGATTCGTGCGCTTCGCCGTTGGTGGCGTCGTAGGTGCGGGGCGTGCGCTCGCGGAAGACCTCGGCCGCGATGCTGCAGTCATCGTCCACGGAGACCGGGGCGAGCTGTCCCGGATCGAGGCCCCGGCCCGCGACGACGCGCAGCAGGCCTTCGCGCGCGTCATGCACCATGATGGACGCGCGGCGCGCGCCCACGACGCCGGACACCTCGCGCACGATGGTCCGCGCCGCCTCGTCGAGCTTGACGGTGCGGCCGAGGATGTCGCTGATGGTGTAGAGGAGGTCGATCTCCTCGTAGCGGGTGGCGAGCTCACCCGCCATGAGGCCCATCTCGCGCTCGCCGGCCATGGTGCCGCTGAGGAGCGCGGCCCCGGTCCGCGCGCGCTCGGCGCGCGTCGCCGCGTCGGTGGCGTCGGGTCCGAGCTGGATCCACGTCCCCGAGCCGCCCGGCACCGGCTCCAGCCACGCGGGGCCCTTCGGGGTCGCGATCGCGTGGCCCGCGTCGCCGGCGAAGGTGGGCCACCACGCACCCCGTTCCTCCGACAGCGCCCGCACCCGGTCGCCCTCGACCCGCCACACCTGGACCTCGCCGCCCACCAGCTGCCGGATGGCTTGGAGCGTCGTCTCCAGGCCCCCTAGGCGCGGCGCAGGATCATGCAGATGGAATTCCCCTTGGCGTTGAAGCGGACCTCATCCATCAGGTGGCGGATGAGGAAGAGCCCTCGGCCGTTAGGCCGCTCGCGGTTCTCCGGCAGGGTGGGATCGGGGATGCGGGAGGGGTCGAACCCGTTGCCGGGGTCCGTCACCTCCACCTCGATGGTGTGCCGGCCGAAGCGGACCCGCATGCCGATGCCGCCGGCCGCGGCCGCGGCGCCGTAGAACATCGCGTTGGCGAGGGCCTCGGTGACCGCGACGCGCAGGTTGAACCGGATGCTGTGGCGGTCCACGAAATGCGCCTCGACGTGGCGGGTCACGAGGTCAACCGCGTCCTCGATCACGGCGACGTCGTTGGGGACCGTGAGGGTCAGCTCGGCGTCGAGCCCCAGGCCGGGGTCCACGGCGAGACGCGCGACGTTGGCCGACAGCTCGGCCCGCAGCGGCTCGCTCAAAACGCCGCGAGCGCCTCGGACGGCGAGTCGGTGATGGCGAAGAGCGTGTCGAGCTTGGTCAGCTCGAACAGCGTCTTGAGGTCCTCGTTCAGCCCCGCGAGCCGGAGGTCGCCGCCCTCGTCGCGGATCTTCTTGGACAGCGAGACCAGCACGCCGAGGCCCGACGAGTCGATGTAGCCGGTGCGGGTGAAGTCGATGAGGAACTTGCGGTCGCCGGCTTCGAGGGCGTCCAGGATCTTGCCCTTGAGCTCCTGCCGGTTCCCGACGATGAGCTGGCCATCCACCTCGACGACCAGCACGCCTTTCGCGTCCTTGCGAACCGTGAACGTCATGCGCCCTCCCGGGCCGGAACTACGGGGTGACCGATTGGAGCGCGGCGATCGCCGAGACCAGCACGATGTCGTCGACCGATGCCCCGCGCGAGAGATCACAGCAGGGCCGCGCGAGACCCTGGACGATGGGGCCCAACGCCAGGGCGCCCGCCATCCGCTGTACCAGTTTGTACGCGATGTTGCCGCTGTCAAGGTCGGGGAAGACGAGGACGTTGGCGCGGCCCGCGAGCGGGCTGTCCGGCGCCTTGCGGCCGGCCACCTCCGGCACCAGCGCGGCGTCCACCTGGAGCTCCCCGTCGGCGACGACGCCGGGGGCCGCCGCCCGGAAGCGCGCCAGGGCACTTCGGACCTTGTCCACGCTCTCGCCCGCGGCGCTCCCCCTGGTGCTGAAGGAGAGGAACGCCACCCGCGGCTCGTCGCCGACGATGCGCCGGCGGTCGCGCGCGGCGGCGAGCGCGATCTCGGCCAGCTCCTCGGCGGTGGGATACGGGACCACGCCGCAGTCCGCGAAGGTCAGCACGCCGCGGGCCGAGGTCACCATGTAGAAGCTGCTCGAGACCGTGACGATCCCGGGGGCCGGGCCCACCGTCCAGAGCGCCGCGCGCAACACGTCGGCGGTGGCGTGCGCCGCCCCGCCCACCGTGGCGTCAGCCTCGCCGAGGGCCACGAGGCTGGCGGCGAATCGCAGCGGGTCCGCAGCCAGCGCGCGGGCCGCCGCCGCGCTCTCGACCTTGTCCGGCTTCCGCTCCCTCAAGAGGTCCGCGACGCGGGAGAGCATCGGGTCCTCGGCCGGGATGCGGACCGAGACGCCCGGCGCCTCGGTTGCGGCCCAGGTCGCCGTGGCGGACGTGCCGAGCAGTGTGACCCGCGCGACCCCCTCGATGGCCAGGCGGAGGGCCGCGCCCCGTACCCGGTCGTCGTCGCCCTCGCTCAGCACCACGCGGCGCTGGAGCGCGGCGGCGCGGCGCAGGAGCCCGTCGGTGAACGCGTGCACGACGGCTAGCGGCTGGGGAACTTGCGGGCGAGCGCCTCCGACACGAGCGGGTGCACCAGCGCGCTCACGTCGCCACCGAAACGCGCCACCTCCCGCACCAGCGACGAGGAGAGGTAGGTGAGATCGAACGCCGGCACCAGGAACACGGTCTCGATCCCCGGCGAGAGCTTCCGGTTCATGAGCGCCATCTGGTACTCATACTCGAAATCACTGACGTACCGTAGCCCGCGCACGATCACCGACGCGCCGATCTCCTTGGCGAACGCCACCAGCAGCCCGTCGAAGGCGCGCACCTCCACCCGGTCCTCCCCGCCCACGGTGCGCTTGACGAGGTCCACGCGCTCCTCGGTCGTGAAGAGGGGCTGCTTGGAGACCTGGGTGGCCACCGCCACCACGACGCGGTCGGCGAAGACGAGGCCGCGCTTGATCAAGTCCTCGTGCCCCCGGGTGACGGGGTCGAACGATCCGGGGTATACGGCAAGTCGGGTCATAAGCCTCAGTTGGCAGACGCGCAGAAGCGCAGCGGTCGGCAGTGGTCAGTGGTCAGGGCCGGGAGCCTCGAGGAACGTCAGGATCGTGCTGCCGTAGACCCTGTGGTCACCCGCGCCGACGTCCTCGTGCACGTCGTGTTCCACGCCGAGAATGCGCGCAAACGGGCGTTCGCGGAAGAGGGCGGCGATCCGGGTCGCGTGCTGCGTGGTGTACGGCGGGTCGGCGAAGGCGATGTCGTAGGCGCCGGGCTCGAGCTTGGCGGCGAAGCGCAGGGCGTCGGCCCGGAAG
>JBGPHD010000049.1:0-18364 GCA_041484135.1 Gemmatimonadota bacterium | reverse complement strand
TCGCGGCCGGCGAGGCGGTGGTGCGCTACGCGGCGCGCGGCCGGCTGCGCCTCGCCGGGTACCTCTGGCCCGAGGTGCCGGACCGGCTCGCCGAGTCGGTGTACCTCTGGACCGAGAGCGTGGGCCGGGGGCGGGTGATCGGCTTCGCGGGGGACCCCAACTTCCGCGACCAGTACCGCGGGCTGCTGCCGTTGTTCGCGAACGCGGTGTTCCTCGGGCCCTCGATGTGACGGACTGATGCGCGTCGGCGTCGATGTCGGCGGGACCTTCACGGACCTCGTGGCGCTCGGGCCGCGGGGCCTGGTGGTGTCGAAGGTGCCGAGCACCCCCGACGCGCCGGAACGCGCCATCTGGGCGGCGTACGAGGAGGCGGAGCTCACCGAGGCGCCCGAGGCGCTGATCCACGGCACCACGATCGCGACCAACGCCCTGCTGGAACGGAAGGGCGCCCGGGCGGCGCTCGTCACCACCGCCGGGTTCGAGGACGTGCTGGCGCTGCGGCGCCAGGACCGCGCCTCGCTGTACGATCTCACCCGCCACCATCCGCCGCCCCTGATCCCGCGCGAGCGCATCGTCGGGGTGGTGGAGCGCATGGGGCCGGGCGGCGTGGTCACCCCGTTAGGCGACGACGCGCTCGCGGCCGCGGTGGCCGCGGTGCGCGCGCTCGAACCCGAATCGGTCGCCATCTCCCTCCTCTTCGCCTTCCGCCACCCGTCGCACGAGCGCCGGCTCGCCGAGGCGCTGCGCGCGGCGCTCCCCGCGGTGCCGGTGATCGCGTCGCACGAGCTGGTCCCGCGGATGCGCGAGTACGAGCGCACCTCGACCGTGGCGGCGGAGGCGTTCCTCCGGCCGCGGGTGGGGAGCTACGTGGCCCGGTTCACGGCCGACGCGGCGGAGCGTCACATCGCGCGGCCGCGGGTGATGGCGTCCAACGGCGGCGCGCTGCCGGCGGGGCTCGCCGCGGAGCGGGCGGTGTGGCTCGCGCTCTCGGGGCCGGCCGGCGGGATCGAGGGCGCGGCGATGATCGGGGCGCAGTCGGGCGTGACCGACCTGTTGACGCTCGACATGGGGGGCACCAGCGCCGACGCTGGCGTGGTGCTGGGCGGCGAGGCGACCGTGGCGGCGCACGGGGCCATCGCGGGTGTGCCGCTCGCGGTGCCCCACATCGCCATCGAGACGGTGAGCGCGGGAGGCGGGTCGCTGGGCTGGGTGGACACCGGGGGCGCGCTCCGGGTGGGGCCCGAGAGCGCGGGCGCGGTGCCGGGGCCCGCGTGCTATGGGCGCGGCGGAACGCGGCCCACCGTGACCGACGCGTTCGTGGCCCTGGGCTGGATCGAGGACGGCGCGGTGCTCGGGGGCAGCGTCCGGGTCAGCCGCGACCTCGCGGTGCGGGCGGTCGCGATCCTCGCGGCGGAGGCGGGCCTCGACGTGGTCACCTGCGCGCTCGGCATGGTGCGCGTGGTGGAGGCGACGATGGCGAGGGCCCTGAGGCGGGTCTCGGTGGAGCGCGGGCTCGACCCGGCCTCGCTGACGCTGGTGGCCTTCGGGGGCGCGGGCCCGCTCTCGGGGTGCGCGCTCGCGGCGCTGGTGGGCGTGCCCCGGGTCCTCCTCCCGCCCCACGCGGGCGTCCTGTCGGCGTTAGGCATGGCGGCGGCGGCGGACATGGTGGAGCGGTCCGCGTCGGTGCACCGGGAGGTGACGGCCTTCGCCGGCGTGGCGGACGGGCTCGCCGCCGGGCTCACGGCGCAGCTCGCGGTGGACCTGCCGGGCGCGGCGGTGGGGTTCGTGGCGGAGTGCCGGTACGCGGGCCAGGGCTACGAGCTCGACGTGCCGTGCGCCGCGGGCGCGTGGGCGCGCATCGCGGCCGACTTCCACGACGCGCACCAGCGGGCCTTCGGGCACAGCGACGCGGGCGCCACGGTCGAGGTCGTGGAGCTGCGCGGCATCGGCCGGGTCGCGCCCGCGGCGCAGAAGATCGGCTGGCCGCGGCGCTCGATGGTGGGCGGGATGGCGCGGCTCGACATCCGCACCGAGGAGGGCGTCGTGGACGCGGCGGGCTACGATTGGGACGGCGTGGCCTCCGGCCAGCGTATCCAGGGACCCGCGGTGATCGCGGGCCGGAACGCGACCGCGTTCGTGCCGAGGGGATGGGGCGGCGAGGTGAACCGCGTGGGCGCGATCCTGCTGGGGCGGGGCGATGCTGAATCCGGTTGACCGGGAGGTGATGGCCCAGCTCTTCGCCGCGATCCCGGAGGAGATGGGCGCGGTGCTGGTGCGCAGCGCGCGCTCGCCCAACGTGCGGGAGCGCCGCGATTCGTCCGCCGCGCTCTTCACGGCCGAGGGCGAGCTGATCGCGCAGGCGGCGCACATCCCCGTCCACCTCGGCGCCATGCCCGACGCGGTGGCCGCCGTCATCAAGCGGGACGCGCGCGCCGGCGAGGTCTGGGTCCTCAACGATCCCTACACCGGCGGCACGCACCTGCCCGACATCACCATCATCGAGGCGGTGGCCGGCGCCGAGGGCGCCCGCGCCCGGCCGAGCGGGGACCCGGCGATGGCGCGCGCGCGCAAGCCGATCGCGTACGCGGTGGTCCGCGCGCACCACGCGGACGTGGGCGGCGCACGCCCCGGCTCGATGCCGCCGGGCGCGCGCACCCTCTACGAGGAGGGCGTGATCATCCCGCCCACCCGTCTCGCCGTGGACGGCGAGCCGCTCCGCGAGGTGGTGGAGGACCTGGTCGGCCGCATGCGGGAGCCGGATGTCCGCCGGGCCGACCTGGCCGCGCAACTCGCCTCGGCGGCGCGCGGCGGCGACCGCTGGCGCGAGCTGCTCGCGCGCCACGGCGACGACTGGCTCGCGCGCGCCGTGCAGGACCTGCTGCTCTACGCCGAACGCCGGACCCGCGCCGCCCTCCACGGCCTGAAGGAAGGCACGTACGAGGCCGAGGACTTCCTGGAAGGGGACGGCATCACCGACGCGCTGCTGCCCATCCGGGTCCGGGTCACGGTGCGGGAGGGCCGGCTCGCCGTGGACTTCACCGGCACCGCGCCCGCCTGCGCGGGGAACGTGAACTGCCCCCTCTCGGTGGCGAAGTCGGCGGCGCTCTTCGTGGCGAGGTGCCTCATCCCGGAGGACGTCCCGACCAACGGCGGCGTGGCGCGCTGCGTCGAGGTGACGGCGCCCGAGGGGTGCCTGGTGAACGCGCGCCCGCCCCACGCGGTCGCCGCCGGCAACGTCGAGACGAGCCAGCGTATCGCGGACGTGCTCTTCCTGGCGTTGGCCCAGGCGGGCGCGCCGGTGGCGGCGCAAGGGCAGGGGACGATGAACAACGTCATCCTCGGCACCGACCGGTGGACCTACTACGAGACGTTAGGTGGCGGACAGGGCGGCAGCGCCGCTGGGCCGGGCCCTTCCGGCGTGCACGTGGGGATGAGCAACACCATGAACACGCCGATCGAGGTGCTGGAGATGGAGCTGCCGGTGCGGGTCGAGCGCTACGCGCTTCGCACGGGGTCCGGCGGCAAGCCGGGAGGCGCGGGCCACGGCGGGGCCGGCGGCGAAGGCGTCATCCGCGAGCTCCGCGCGCTCGAGCCCTGTTCGCTGTCGCTCATCACCGAGCGCCGGGCCATCGCGCCGCGGGGCCAGGGGGGCGGCGGTGACGGCGCGCCCGGGGTGAACCTCGTCAACGGGAAGCCGGTCGGCGCGAAGGTCGCGGTGGAGCTCGTCGCCGGCGACCTGGTGCGGGTGGAGACGCCGGGGGGCGGGGGCGGCGCGTAGGCGGCGTTACGCCGGCGCGCGCTCGATCTCGTGCAGCCGCCCGATGTCCACGCCGAGCTGGTCGTCCCCGGTGTCCAGGATGCTCACGAACCGCGCCCCGAAGACCACTTCATCGGCCCGGTACGACGAGCGCGCGTGCACCGTCTGCGAGAAGGTCTCGTCGAAGCCGGTGAGCAGCACCAGGAGCTCCGCGTCGGCGGCCCGCAGCGACTCCGCGGTCGCGCCCGCGAGCGGACTCGTCTCGTCGATGGGGTGCACCACGGTCCACGAGAGCGGCAGGAAGGTGACCCGCCGCCGCTCCAGCCCCAACTCCAGGAACTCGCGGTCCCCGCTCCCATCCGCGCGCCGCTGGGTCAGCAGCACCTGCGCCTCCACCTCGATGAGCTGGTTGCTGCGCTCGTTGGCGACCCGGAACATGAACGCCTGGATGCCGCGATAGGGCGCTACGACCGCGCGGTCGCTGAAGAGGATGCGCGCCGTCGGCCGTGAGAAGCGCGCGAACATCAGGCCCGCCGCGATCCCGAAGCCGAGCAGGCCGATCAGGGACTCCAGGGTGACGAGCAGGTTGGCCGCGAAGCTGGCGGGCGCCACGTTGCCGTAGCCGATCGTGGCGAGAGTATGCACGCTGAAGAAGAAGGCGTGCGCGTAGCGCGCGGCGGGGTCGGGTTCCGACACGCCGGTGAGGGCGCCGGGGCCGCAGGCGAGGAAGAGCGCGGCGAAGACCCCGTTCACGATCACGTACGCCGCGGCTACCAGGCCGAGGAACCGCGTCCACGAGATCGTCAGCAGCTGGTGGTACATGGAAAGCGTGCGGAAGAACGGAAGCCCGGTGCGCCGGACGTTGAAGCTGCCGTCGCGGTTGAGGAGCCGCTGCCTCGACTCCCGCGCCACCACGGCGCCGAAGCCGAGGTCGCGGCTCTCGTCGCGGGAAGCGGGGCGGGGACGGGCGGAGGGAGCGATGCGCGGACCGGTCATGGCGCGAACTTAGCGGATTCCGGGTGGTTTGACACCGGTTGCGCGAGCGGGCAGCTTTGGCGCACTTCCTCCGGAGATCCCCCATGCAGCTGCGCCAGGCCCTGCTCGGTACGCTCAACGACGCCCGCGGCTGGCTCAAGGCCTGGGCCGGTGACTTCACCGACGCGGAAGCGATCCAGGCCGGCGGCACGAAGACCAATCCCGCCGCCTGGCATCTGGGCCACATCGCCGCCGCGCAGGACCTGGTCTACCGGCTCTTCAGCGGCAAGCCGAGCCTGGTGCCGGAAGCGGTGCGCGCGGTCTGCGACACCGGCGCGCCCGAGCCCACCGCCGCCACGCGCTACCCCAGGGTCGCGGAGCTCTGGGCGCTGCTCGATGCGACGCACGCTTCCCTGGTGGCGCTGGTCGAGCAGGCCGCGGACGACGCCGCCTTCGACCGGCCCGCTCTGACCAAGAACGCGTACTTCCACACCCTGGGCCAGTCGATCTACGAGATCGCGCTGCACGAGACGTATCATGCCGGCGCGGTGGCCACGCTCCGGAAGGCGCTGGGGAAGAAAAAGGTCGCCTGAGCCGGGCCTAACGGCGCCCGCCGCCGCCGCGGCGCGAGAACCACCCCAGCCGCCAGAAGGTCCCGATGAGCGCCGCCCCGAGGAGCGCCATCCCGCCCAGCACCAGGAAGTACGCCGGCCGCATCTTGAGTTCCGGCATGTACTCGAAGTTCATCCCGTAGATCCCCGCCACCAGGGTGAGCGGCAGGATCACCGTGGACACCACCGTGAGGACGCGGGCGATGTCCCCGGTGCGCTGCGCCGCCTTGGCCTGCATCGAGGCGATGACCCCGTCCAGCAGGTCGCGGGAGGAGTCGATCGCCGCGCGCACCGAGACGGCGTTCTGGTTCATCTCCTGATAGAAGGCCCGGGACTCCTCGCTGACGAAGACGCTGCGCTTGGTGGCGAGGAGCATCAGCACGATGTGCAGGCTCGCCGCCAGCTTCTTGAGGGTGAGGATGTTCCCGCCCGTCGCCACCACGTCCCGGGCCAGCTGCTTCGGGTCCCCCGCGATGACCTCCTGCTCCAGCCGGTCGAGGAAGTTGTCGTTCGCGAGATTGAGGTGCGCGTAGTCGTAGAGGCACCGCTGGAGGAACAGGAACGCGATGAAGCCCTGGGTCTTCCCCCAGAGCCGGAAGCTCTCGGCGCAGCGCTCCTTCACGTTGTTCACCACGTCCAGCTCGGTGCGGTGGTACGTGAGCACGAAGTCGTCCCCCAGGACCAGGATCATCCGCTCGACCTCGAGGTCCCGCAATCCGTGCGACGTGTCGAGATGCTGCTCCGGGTCCTCGACCTCGTAGAGGTAGTAGGCGAGGCAGTCGGGCCGCTCCACGATGCGCGGCAGGATCTCCGGCCGGTCGAAGTGGCTCACCAGCACGAGGTCCATCCCGAGGCGGCGCAGCACGTCGTTGAGCGGGCCGATGTCGGGGCCCTGGATGTCCACCCACGAGAAGACGTCGGGGTCGGCCAGCTCGCGCTCGAGCTGGGCCAGCTCGAACGGGTGGGTGACCTTGTCCTGGCGGTGGAAGTTGAGCGCGAACACGGTGGTGGCGCCGCCCGGCGTGCCGCCGGCGCGGTTCACATGATTGCTGAGAACGGGCATCGCCTTCTCTAAGGCCGTCCCGCGCCCGCGTCAAGACTTCGCACGCGCGCTCCACGAGGACCTCGCCGGCCTGCGGCGACCGGCCAACGGCCTGTCGCGGGGCGCCCACAGATTGGTGACGGCGGCTACTGCGTCTCTCGGGTGGACCGCGTATATTGAAGGCCCCGAATGACTTGAGGCTTCAGATCCGGCGCCGGCACGAGCCGACGCTCGGGCGTGCTTCTTGCGACTCCACCACCGAACCGCGCGACCCCTGGGCGCGCGAGGCCCCAGATGAGAGGACGAGAGTGAGTACGGAACACGCGCATGATGTGGTGGTCGTCGGTGGCGGGCCCGCGGGCTCGACGGCGGCGGCCCTCCTGGCCCGGGACGGCTACGACGTGGTGCTCTTCGAGAAGGAGAAGTTCCCTCGCGAGCACGTCGGCGAGTCGCTCCTGCCTTTCTGTTACAGCCTGCTCGCGGACCTTGGCGTCGTGGGCGAGCTCAAGAGCCGGTTCGTGCGCAAGCCGGGCGTGCGTTTCATCAACAAGGACGGCGTGGCCTCCACGAGCTGGTGCTTCAACCACGTCATCAAGAACGAAACCTACCTGTCGTTCCAGGTCCTCCGCGGGGAATTCGACCAGGTGCTGCTCGAGAACGCCCGGCGTCTCGGAGCCAAGGCCTACGAGGAGACGAAGGTCAAGGACGTGGACATCACCACCTCCGCCGAGGCGGTCACGGTCGTGGCCGAGGACGCGGCGGGCGTCAGCACGACGCACACCGCCCGCTTCCTGATCGACGCCTCCGGCCGGGACGCGCTGCTCGGCGCGCGGCACGGGTGGCGCAAACCGCGCGAGGAGCTGGACCGCACCGCGCTCTGGTCGCACTGGACGGGAGTCACGCTCAAGGGCGGGCTCGAGGAGGGCCTCTCGCTCATCGTCTATGTCGGCGAGGAGAAGAAGGGATGGATCTGGGTCTTCCCCCTCGGCCCCGACCGGGTGACGGCCGGGTTCGTGGCCCAGAACTCCTTCCTGCGCGATGAGCGTCGCCGGCTCGAAGCGGCGGGCTCGAAGGACTGGCAGCAGGACCTCATGATGCAGGAGCTGAACGGCGCGCCCTTCGTGCGGGACTTGCTGGCGGGCACCGCGCAGGCCCTGCCCGTGCAGGTGAACGGCAACTACTCCTACGAGGTCAAGAACCACTTCGGCGGCAACTACGCCATGATCGGCGACGCGCGGGGGTTCATCGACCCGATCTTCTCGAGCGGCGTCTTCCTCTCGATCAAGACCGCGTTCCTCGTCGCCGCGGCGCTGAAGGAGAAGCTCGCCGCCGGTCTGCCGGGCGTCACCGACGCGATGGTCAAGGCGTACGACCAGGTGAACGGTGCCTACGGCTTCGTGCACCGCATGATCAAGCTCTTCTACAACCCCCACGCCATCACCTGGGCCGACGTCGGCGTCGAGGGGAACGTGCACCGGCGCCACGAGAGCGCGATGGCGGCCGGCCACTACATGCTCTCGGGCGACTTCTTCGAGAACTACGAGAAGTACAACCGGTTCTTCACGCTGCTCGAGGACCCGACGGGCTTCGACCGGTACCGGCGGCGCATCATCGAGCGGCCGGACCTGAACGAGGAGAGCTGTCAGGCGAACCGGGCGGAGGTCTTCGCGGAGATGTTGGCCCGGGACGCTGTCCGGCACGGACGGACGGGCCCGGGGGTGGCGGCGTGATCCTCGAGGAGCCTGACTTCGACGTCGGCATCATCGGCGGCGGGCCCGCCGGCGGCGGCCTGGCGGCCTATCTCGCCAAGGCCGGGGTGAAGTGCGTCGTCTTCGAGCGCGAACTGTTCCCGCGCCCGCACGTGGGCGAGTCGCTGGTGCCCTCCTCGACCCGCGTCTTCCGCGACCTCGACTTCCTGCCGGTGATGGAGGCGGCGAAGTTCCCACACAAGTTCGGCGCGGTCTGGACCGCCGCGGGCGGCCAGCGCGCGTTCGACCACAAGTGGGAGGGGCTCGAGGCCGACTGCGTGGCCGACATCCGTTTCGAGGAACGCGACCAGCCGGGCGTCAACCAGAACTACACCTATCACGTGGACCGCGGGAAGTTCGACAACCTGCTCCTGCAGCACGCCCACGGCCTCGGCGCCGCCGTCTGCGAGGGCGTGGCCGTGAAGGACGTGGACTTCAGCGGGAAGTTCCCGCGGATCCGCTATGCCATGGGCGACAAGGAATTCTCCTGCACCGTGCGCATCGTGGCCGACGCCAGCGGGCGGAAGACCCTCCTCGGCAACCGGCTCAAGCTCAAGGTGAAGGACCCGATCTTCGACCAGTACGCCATCCACACCTGGTTCGAGGGGCTGGACCGCACCGTCGCGGTGGGCGGTGACACCGACCGACAGGACTTCATCTACGTCCACTTCCTCCCCATCACCAACAGCTGGGTCTGGCAGATCCCGATCACGGACACGGTCACCAGCGTCGGCGTCGTGACCCAGAAGAAGAACTTCAAGGCCGCCGCCGATCGCACGCAGTTCTTCTGGGACTGCGTGTCCACACGCCCGGAGCTGGGCGGGGCGCTCCGCGCGTCGGAGCAGGTGCGTCCGTTCTCCGAGGAGGGCGACTACAGCTACGCGATGACGAGGATCTGCGGCGACAACTTCTGCATGGTCGGCGACGCGGGGCGGTTCGTGGACCCGATCTTCTCGACCGGGGTCAGCATCGCCTTGAACAGCGCGCGCTTCGTGCACACCGACATCCTGAAGGCGCTCGAGACCGGCGACTGCAGCCACAAGGCCTTCGACAACTTCGAGACGACCATCCGGCGGGGCACCAAGAACTGGTACAACTTCATCTCGGTCTACTACCGGCTCAACATCCTGTTCACCGCGTTCATCCGGGACCCGCGCTACCGGCTGGACGTCATCAAGCTGCTGCAGGGCGACGTGTACGACGAGGAAGAGCCGGAGGTGCTGACGCGGATGCGGAAGACCGTGACCATCGTGGAGAACAACCCCAAGCATCTCTGGCACAAGGCGCTGGGCGACCTCACCTCGAACGCCTTCAGCCCCAGCTTCTAGCGGGCCGGGGCGCTACGCGCGCGCCCCGAACAGGTCGATCTGCGGCGGGTGGAGCGGCAGCTTCATCGCCCGCAGCACCGTCTCGACCCAGCCGTCGCGGTAGTCGGGAGAGAGGCGGTGGCACGGCACCGCGAAGGCCGCGAGCAGCTCCTCGATCGTCCGGTCGATCTCCCGCTGGAAGTCGGCGCTCACGTCCCGCTTGCCGTCGAAGGTGGGCGCCTCGAGCACCGGCACCTTGAAGAGCCCGTCGTAACTCCCCACCCACTCGGCCACCAGCGCGTCGTACTCGGCCCGCCGCCCGGCGCTCACCACCAGGTAGGCGTAGTTGTCGAGCACCGACCGGTCGCAGATCACGGCCTCGTACTGGCTCTGCGCCACGATCTCTTGCGCGATCTGCGTGTGGAGGATCCAGGCCTGCGCGGCGAGCGTCGTCTCCCGGTTGATGGGGAGCGGGCAGGCGCGCGCCACTTCCTTCACGATGTCCACCGGCAGGTCGAGACGCTTGAGGCGTGAGGCGAGGTCGAAGCAGAGCGTGGTCTTGCCCACGCCGTGCGAGCCGATGAACGCGATCTTCATCCCGCGCGCGGCGCCTCCGCGCCGTCGGTCACGATCAGGAAGCCGGTCCGCATCTCTTCCGGGATCTCGCGCGGGGTCCCCGTCGCGATGTCCACGAAGACCCACAGCGTCTCGGCCCGGACCAGCTCCCGGTCATCCGCCTCGCGCGTGAAGAGGTACTTCCGCGTCGAGCTCCGCCGCTTGACGTCCGCGACCCAGGTCGTGACGCGGACCGCGTCCCCCGCGTAGGCGGGCCGCAGGTACTCGATGAAGTGGGACCGCACCACCCAGCCCGCGCCGATGGCGAGATAGCGCTCCATCGGCCAGCCCCGGGCCGCCGAGTGCGCGATCGCCACCTCCTGCATCCAGCGCAGGTACTCCTGGTTGTTGACGTGGCCGAGCGCGTCGATGGCCGACGGCGGCACGCTGAGGCGCTCGATGTGGACGGTGGACGCGGCTGGCTGCGGGTCCATCAGTGCGATCCCTCCCCCGGGGTACCGGTCCTGGGCGCCTGAATGTGGGACCAAAGGCGGGGTCGGGCAACCACGGTCCTGCGCTCCGGATTCAGGTGATCGCGGTGGGGTCCGTCCGCGCGAAGACGCGGCCGAGTGCGCTCACCAGCAGCGCGATCTCGGCCGCGAGCACGACGAGGCCCGCGGCGATCGCCGGCGCGGCCGCCGTGACGCCGAGCGCGGGCTTGGCGAGGACGAACACCACCGAGCCGGCCAACGCCGGGGCGATGAGCGACAGCAACAGCGCGATCATCGAGCCGATCGTCACGAGGAGCGTCTGGCCGATGGCTTCGATGCCGCCCGAGTCGGGTCCCAGGCGCACCCACCCCGGGAAGATCAACGCGGCGGCGTTCTGGATGCCGATCGTCATCGCGTTGAGCGCGAGGAGCGCGACCGGCGTCAGGACGACGAGCGCGGCCGTCGGTCCGCCGCCGAGCGCGGTTCGCGCCGAGGCCGGCATGGTGAAGTAGCCCGCTACGACCATCATGAGCTGGAGCAGCGTCAGCACCAGGGTGGGCGACGTCATCTCCGCGGCCACCACGGCGGCGCCCGTCAACGGGTACGACTTGATGGATGCCAGGTTCAGCAGGTCCTGGCGGAGGTCATTGCGCACCGCGCGGGGGCCCAGCGCGAAGATCACCAGGGCGAGCGCCGCGAACGGCAGCGCCAGTGCCGCGCCGCCGCCGCCGTCCGCCGTGGACGAGAGGAGCCGCGAGGTGACCACCAGGATCACCGCCAGGATCATCACCGTCCGGACGATCCCGGTCCGGATGAGCGAGATGGTGTTCTTCCACACGATGGCCACCGCCGGGAGCCCGACGGGCTCGAGGGGCAGCCAGTCCCGGGTGACCTTGCCGGGTCGGACGATCGCGACGCCGCCGGCGCGGCGCGACTTGAACACCGCGATCCGCTTCGCCAGCTCCGCGGAGGCCGTCGCCGCGACATCCTCGAACTCGACGTCCATCGCGAACAGCCAGCCGAGATGCAGCACGATGACGCCGGCCACCGCGGCGAACGCGAGCGCCCACGCCCCCGGGGTGGTCGCGTACAGGGGCGCGAGGATCAGGCGGGCGGGAGCGAGCGCCCAGGAGGCGGGTGGGACGGTGAGCGCGGCCCCCACCGCGCGCATCCCGTCCGCGAAGCCGAGGTCACCGAAGCGGCGGAGCTCGGGACCGACGCCGACGACGAGCGCGAGGATGGCGGCCACCGCGGTCATCCGGCCCGTCCAGCGCAGGAGCCGTCTCCCGCCGAGCACGGGCGGCACCATGACGAGGGCCGTCGCCAGGCGGTGCAGGCTCATGACGGAGAAGAGGGCCCAGGCGGTCGCGAAGCGTAGCGGGGCGCCGATCGTGACGCCCCAACGTCGCATCAGCAGCGCCCAGATGACGCAGCTGACGAGGAGGAGCACCTGCGCGCGCAGGATCCGGTAGGCGATCAGGCCGCGTCGCGTCACCGGCGCCGGGAAGAGGAGCTGCACCTCCGCCGGCTGGAACGCGAGCGCCAGGGTGACGCCGCCGCCCAGCCACCACACCAGCACCGTCACCGTGAGGCCGATCCCCGCCAGCGAACCCATCACGGGAGCGAACCCCGACGCCACCGCCGCGCGCGACGTGCCGCCCGGCCGCGCGAACACCAGCCAGAAGTAGCCGAGGCCGGCGAGCAGCGCGAGCGCGTAGCGCGGGCTCTTGACCCGCGCGATCTGCCGCGCGATCCGGTTCCAGGTCGTCCGGGTGATGAGGAAGGCGAGCGCGCCGGCCGTGCCCGTCATGCCGTCCCGCCGTCGTCGCCGGTCAGGCTGAGGAAGATGTCCTCGAGGCTGAGGCCGGCGAGCGCGGGGCGCTCGGCCACGATCTCGGCGAGGGTGCCCAGGGCCACGCACTTCCCGCGCCGGATGACTAGCAGCCTCGTGCACAGCTCTTCGACGAGGTTCAGCAGGTGCGAGCTCAGGATCACCGCCGCGCCCTCGCGCGCCCGCGCGGCGATGGTCGCGCGCATCTTCTTGATCCCCGCAGGATCGAGCCCGGTCAAAGGCTCGTCGAGGATGAGCGCCCGCGGACGGTGGAGCAGGCCGCACGCGATGGCGAGCTTCTGCTTCATCCCGCGCGACAGCTCGCCGGGGAGCGCCCGCCGCTTCTCGGTGAGCTCCAGCTCCTCGAGCAGTGCCGGAGCGCGGGCCGGCGCGTCGGCCACGCCGTAGAGCCGCCCCACGAACTTGAGGTGCTCCTCCACCGTCAGGTAGTCGAAGAGCTGCGGCTCGTCGGGGACGAAGGCGAGCAGCGCCTTGGCCTTCGGGCCTTCCCGCGCGAGGTCGTGCCCCGCGACGCGGATGGTGCCGGCCGTGGGATTGATGATGCCGCACAGGCTGCGGAGCGTGGTGGTCTTGCCGGCGCCGTTCGGGCCCACGAGGCCCAGCACCTCGCCCGGCGCGACCGCGAACGACAGCCCGTCCACAGCGGTGATCGCTCCATAGGACTTGGAGAGCCCGAAGACCTCGATCATGCCGCCCCCGCCGGCGGCGCCGAGGCGCGGATCCCGGGCCTACGAATCCAGCACCTGCCGCACCTTGCCCGTCAGCTCGGGGATCGTATACGGCTTGCCGATGAAGTGGGCGTGCTCGTCGAGCACGCCGTGGCGTGCCACGACGTCGTCGGTGTAGCCGGACGTGAAGAGGACCTTCAGCTGCGGGCGGATGCGACGCATGCCCTCCGCCACCTCCGGCCCTCCCATGCCCGGCATCACGACGTCGGTCAGCAACAGGTGCACGGTCTGCTCGCAACGGTCCAGTAGACGCAGGGCCTCCGCGCCGCTGGCGGCGCTGAGCACCGTGTAGCCGGCAGACTCGAGGATGCGAATGGCCACGCGGCGCAGCGCGTCCTCGTCCTCGACGATGAGGATCGTCTCGGTTCCCCGCGCCGCGGCCGCGGCCCTGGCCTGCCGGCTCTCAGGCGCATGCTCCCCGACCCGGGGCAGATAGATCGTGAAGGTGGTCCCCTTGCCGGCTTCGCTGTCCACCCAGATGGTGCCGCGGCTCTGCTTGACGATGCCATACACCGTCGCCAGGCCAAGCCCCGTGCCGTGCTCCGGACCCTTGGTGGTGAAGAACGGCTCGAAGATCATCTGGCGGGTCGCCTCGTCCATGCCGACGCCCGTGTCGCTGACCGTCACCCTGACGTGCGGTCCCGGCACGACCGACGGGTGCGACGCGGCATAGGCCTCATCGAGCGTGACCTCCCGCGTCTCGATGGTCAGCGTGCCGCCACTGGGCATGGCGTCACGGGCGTTGATGGAGAGGTTCAGGATCACCTGCTCGATCTGCCCCGGATCGGCCCGAACGCGACCCGGGTCTCCCGCCACCGTGATCACCAGGTTGATGTCCTCGCCGATCAGTCGCCGGACCATGCTCTGCATGCCCGCGATGACGGTGCTCGGGCTCAGGACCTTGAACTGCATGAGCTGCTTGCGGCTGAACGCCAGCAGTTGCCGCGTGAGCGAGGCCGCCCGCTCCCCGGCCTTGCGGATCTCCTGGAGGTCCGCCTGCAACTCGTCCTGTTCGCTCCGGCCCCTCAGGACCAGGTCCGCGGTGCCGTTGATGACCGTGAGCAGGTTGTTGAAGTCGTGGGCGATGCCGCCCGCGAGCCGGCCCACGCTCTCCATCTTCTGCGCCTGCAGGAACTCCGCCTGCAGCTGCAGGCGCTCGGTGATGTCCTCCTTGACGGCGACGAAGTGCGTGATGGCGCCGGACTCGCTCCGGACCGGCGTGATGCTCTGGGACTCGGAATACAGCGTGCCGTCCTTGCGGCGGTTGACCATCTCGCCCCGCCAGATGTTCCCGGCGAGGATGGAGTCCCACAAGTCCCGATAGAACGCCTGATCATGCTTGCCCGACCTGACCAGGTCCCGGGGGTTCCTGCCGACCGCTTCCTGGGCGGTGTAGCCCGTGAGCCGGGTGAAGGCGGGGTTGACCCACTCGATCACGCCCGACCGGTCGGTGATGACGATGGCATTGGCGGCGGCGTTCAGGGCGGCGCTCTGCAGTTGCCGGGATTCGTCCGCCACCCTGCGCTCGGTGACGTCCTGGATCGTCCCGAACATCCTGACGGGTCGACGCTGATCGTCGAACTCCAGCTCGCCGAGACCGTGCACCCATCGTACCGCCTGGTCGTTCCTTCTGACGATCTGGTACTCCTTGTCGAATCGCGTTCCCTTGCCGATGATCTCCTCGGTCAGGTAGGCGACCATCGTGGCTCGCCACTCAGGGTGCAGAAGCGCGACCCAGCCTTCCACCGAGCGGACGTACTGGTCGTCTATTCCGAAGACACGATCGAGCACTGCCGTGCTCTTCCAGGATCCGGTCGCGATATCCAGTATGTAGCTGCCCAGGCCGGCGATCGTCTGGGCCTCGCGGAGTGATCGCTCGCTCTCCCTGAGGGCGGCTTCCGCCCGGGTGCGGTCGGTGATGTCCTGGAAGATGCAGTACAGCTCACGGCGCTCACCCAGGTGAAGGGCCTGTGCCCAGACATGGATCTGCCGGATCTCGCCGTGCCTGGTGCGGTGCTGCGTGTCGAAGTCGTCGGTCCCCAAGGACAGGACCTTCTGGATGTGCCGCCGGGTCTCGTCCGATCCCTCCCGGGCCTCGTAATCGGAGATCGTCAGCGCGGCGAATTCCTCGCGCGTGTACCCCAGTTGCCGGCATGCCGTGTCATTGAAGTCGATCGTCCTCGCCGTCTCCGCGTCGATCAGGAGCACGCCGTAAGGGGAGTGCGCGAACAGCGCCTGGTAGCGCGCTTCCGCGTTGCGAAGCGCCTCCTCCGCCCGCCTGCCATCGGGATCCGCGGGGGCGCCTCGGCTGCCGGTGGCAGGCCTCGACCTGCCGGGAGTCGGCTTGCGCGTCATGAGTGCTCTCGATGCTGGTGCAGGTTGCGAGGTGCACGGGTGGGCACCGGGGGAAGAAGATGCGGCCGGCGGCGGGACGCAAGGTGAGCTACGTATGGTGGCCGGTCAGTCGCCGGCATGAAGCCCGATCGCGAGCCCGCGCGGCGTCGCCACGGCGTCCTCCACGACCACGCGCAGCCGGCGTACCGGCGTGGGGGCGATCCGGTCGAGCTTCCGGTACCCGATGGTGCTGCCACGCGCGAGTTCGTGCCAGTCCTCGGCCTCCGCGCCGTACACCGCGTAGCGCGCCACCGCCTGCCCGTGCGTGATGTCCTCCTCGAGCCGCACGATACCCGCCGTCACGGTGCGGCCGAGGTCGATCTCGTGCGTGACGCTTCGCTCACCGGTGGCCCGCCGGCGAACCGGCCGCCCCTCGGCCAGGTCCACGGCGAACGACGACGCCAGGCGCACCCGCAGCAAGGCGAGCCGCGCCACATCGGTCGGGTGGAGGAGTCCGTCCCGCGTGGGCGGCACGTTGAGCAACAGCTTGGAATTCCGCCCCACCGACGTGTACCAGATGCTCTCGAGTTCGTCCGCGGTCTTCACGCGCTCGTCCTCCGCCGCGTGGTGGAACCAGCCGGGCCGGATGGACACGTCGGTCTCGGCCGGGCGCCACACCGAGCCCGCGGGATTCCCGTGCTGGAGCGCCGCGATCACGGCGTCACCCGGGGCGCCGGGGAAGGGGACGGCGTCGGGGTCTACCGTGGACCAGTTCGGGTCCCCCGCCACACCGGCCTCGTTGCCGCACCACCTGACGTCGGGGCCCGCGTCGGAGAACATGACCGCGTCGGGCTGGAGCCGCCGCACCAGGCTGAAGACGCGTGGCCAGTCGTAGACCTGCCGGCGGCCGTTCGGCCCCTCGCCGTTGGCGCCATCGAACCAGACCTCCGCGATGGGGCCGTACCGGGTGAGCAGCTCCGTGAGCTGGTCGCAATAGAAGTCGTTGTAGCGGGGTGAGTCGCCATACACGGAGGCGTTCCGGTCCCACGGCGAGAGGTAGAGTCCCGCGCGCAGGTCCTGACCGCGGCAGGCGTCGGTGAACTCACGGACGATGTCGCCGGTCCCGCCGCGCCACGGACTCCGGGCCACCGAATGGTCGGTGACGCTGGAGGGCCAGAGACAGAAGCCGTCGTGGTGCTTGGCCGTGAGGATCAGGGAGCGAGCGCCGACCTGGCGCGCGGCGCGCGCCCATTGCCGCGCGTCGAGTCGCGCCGGATCGAAGCTCGCCGGGTCCTCGTGCCCGTCCCCCCACTCGCGGTCGCTGAAGGTGTTGACGCCGAAATGGAGGAAGAGCGCCAGCTCGTCGCGCTGCCAGGCCAGCTGAGAAGGGGACGGGCGGGGCCGCCGCGGCCCGCCGCGGGCGAAGGCCGTCGCCGGCCTGGCCAGTCCGGCGGTGAACGTGCCGGCGAGGGCGGCGGCGAAATCGCGGCGGGAGAGACCCAGGGTCACGACGGGAGGCGTCACAGCAGCAGTTCGAAGATGTGGTGTCACCGATCCAGGACGGGCAGGTACGCGCGCCACGGCCCCACGGCCTCGCGGTACTGCTTGGCCATGACGCGGGTGATCTGCGCGATATGGCCGAGGTCGTGCACCGTCCAGGTCGCGATCAGCTGGGCGAGTGTGACGGTGCCGAGCTCGGGGTGCTCCGCGGTCATGGCCAGCCGCGCGGGAGAAAGCTCGCTGCTCCGCAGTGTCCCGAGACTCTCCGCCCGCAGCGCCGCGAAGCGGTCAAGCTGCTCTTCGAGCTGGCGGCCGGCGTTGACGCGCCGGTATCCGAGTCGGTCATAGGGCACGAAGCGGCGGCCGGGCGCCTGCGAGAGGATGATGCGCATGCGCGGGATCCAGTCCAGCTCGTCGCCGTCGATCAGGTGCCCGACGATGTCGAACGGGCTCCACGTGTCCGGCCCTTCGTTGCCCGAGGTCCAGGCCGGCGGGAGGCCGGTCAGCAATGACCGGACGACGGCCGGCGTCCGGTCGAGTATGGCGATGCTCTCCGTCAGGTCGAAGGGCATGGGTGCTCCGTTGTGTGGTGGCCGGCGGTATGGATCAGTGGTGCTTGATGGCGTAGTAGATGACGTAGAACCAGGAGCACGCGCCCTGGAAGATGGCCCACAGGATCGAGTGGTTGGCGCTCCAGGAGATCGTGATCGCCAGCGCGCTCCCGAAGCCGATGCCGACCTTGGCGGCGTTCGAGGAGCCGGCGTTTCTCCTGGTCTCATCGCTCATGGATCGGTCCTCCGTTGGGGTGCGACGGTGTGGGGTCTGCCGGGCGCCGGCTCTCGGGGGCCCTGCCCAACGAGCCCAGGACTCCGTGAAGGGGCGATGGTGACGGACTCTCCACGGTGTGCGCCACGCTGTCAAGGTACTGGACCCAGCGCCGGTTGCCGGGTAAGGTTCGCGCCGTACGCTGGAGGTTCCCATGACACTGCCACGTGCCAGGTCGCGAACGCGACTCGTGCTGCCGCTGGCGATCGGTGCCGCGCTGGTGCTCGCCCTGTTCCTGCTGCCCGCCGCCGCCACCGTGCTCACCGACTGGTGGTGGTTCCAGGAGGTCGGCTACCAGGTCGTCTTCACCCGGGAGTGGACCACGCGGGGGCTGCTGTTCCTCGCGGTGGGCGGTCTCACCACCCTGGTGCTGTACCTGAACCTGCGGCTGGCGCAGCGGGGGCTCGTCCCCGAGCCGATGGTGTTCCAGTTGGGGCGGTCCGCACCGCTGTTGAACGTCCCGGCGACGTTGCGGCGCCTCACCCTGCCGATCGCCGGGGCGTTAGGGCTGTTGGTGGGCATCGGCGCCGAGCCGGCCTGGGACATCGTGCTCCGGGCCATCTACCGGACGCCGTTCGGGATCGCCGATCCAGTCTTCGGCCGCGACATCGGCTTCTACGTGTTCACCCTGCCGGCCCT
>JBGPHD010000048.1:0-19144 GCA_041484135.1 Gemmatimonadota bacterium | reverse complement strand
GGAGCGCACCCGACCCGCTGCGATGCTCGTGGCCGGCTCGGTCGGCCCGGGAGGCGCGCCCAAGGTGCGCGCGGCCGGCTCGGGCGGCCCGAGGGACGTGCCGGTCTGCGCCCCGATAGTGCTCGCCTCGGCACGCCCCCCGGGCCGCGCCTCGCCGGCCGCCACGGCCTGTGGTGCAGGCACCGGAACGGCGGCCGCCGATGCACCGCCTCCCGCCAACGCCGAGATGTCCTCGTCCGGCGTCCCCACGATCGCCACCGTCGTACCCACCGGGACCGTGGCACCTTCGGCGACGAACGTCTTGCGCAGGACGCCGTCGCCCCGCGCCACCAGCTCCATCACCGCCTTGTCGGTCTCGACCTCGGCCAGCGTGTCGCCGGTCGTGACGGCGTCGCCCTCCTTTTTCTTCCACGCCACGAGGCGCCCCTCCTCCATCGTCGGGGACAGCGCCTCCATCACGACCTTGGTGGCCATCGCGTCAGGAGAGGTAGAGGACCTTCTTGGCGGCCGCCACGACCTTGGCCGCGTCCGGCTTGGCGAGCTTCTCGAGGTGCTTGTTGTACGGCATCGGCACGTCGGCGCCGGTGACCCTGAGGACCGGCGCGTCCAGGTCGTCGAAGGCCTCGCGCTGGATGTCGTCCACGATCTGCGCCCCGACGCCGAACTGCGGCCAGCCCTCCTCCACCACGACGCAGCGGTGGGTCTTCCGGACCGAACCCGCGATGGTGGCCACGTCGAGCGGGCGGATGGTCCGTGGGTCCACCACCTCGGCGCTGATGCCTTCCTTCGCCAGCTCCTCGGCGGCCTTGAGCGCCACCGCGACCATCTTGGAGTGGGCGACCAGCGTCACGTCGGTCCCGGCCCGCTTGATGTCCGCGAGGCCGATCGGCACCAGGTGCTCGCCGTCCGGCACCTCGCCCTTGGTGTTGTAGAGCATCTCGCCCTCGAAACAGACCACCGGATTGCCGTCGCGGATCGCGCTCTTGAGGAGGCCCTTGGCGTCCGCCGGCGTCGCCGGCGCCACCACCTTGAGGCCGGGCACGTTGCCGTACCACGATTCGAACGACTGCGAGTGCTGGCCGCCTAACTGCAGCGCGGCCCCGCCCGGCCCGCGGAAGACGATCGACACCGGCACCTGCCCGCCCGACATGTAGGACATCTTCGCCGCCGAGTTCACCACCTGGTCGATGGCGAGGAGCGCGAAGTTGAAGGTCATGAACTCGACCACGGGGACGAGACCGGCCATCGCCGCGCCGACCCCCACGCCGGCGAACCCCAGCTCGGTGATGGGCGTGTCCACCACGCGCATCGGGCCGAACTCCTCGAGGAGCCCGCGGCTCACCTTGTAGGCGCCCTGGTAGACGCCGACCTCCTCGCCCATGAGGAAGACGCGTGGATCCCGGCGCATCTCCTCGCGGAGGGCCTGGTTCAGCGCGTCGCGGTAGGTGAGCGTGGACACTACGAGCCCCGGAAGACGTGGGTGAACAGCTCGGCGGGCTCGGGGTCCGGGCTTTCGTCCGCGAAGCGCACCGCGTCATCGATCTCGGCATCGACTTCGGCGCGCATCGCTTCCCAGGCCACGTCGTCGAGGAGGCCCGCGTCCGCCAGGCGCTGGTGGAAGGTCATGATCGGATCACGCAGCTTCTGCTTCTCCACTTCTTCCTTGGTGCGATAGTGCCCGTGGATCGGGTCCGCCATCGAGTGGCCCATGAAGCGGTAGGTGCGGATCTCGAGCAGCGTCGGCGTGTGGCGCTCGCGGCCGCGCTGCACCGCGCGCACCATGGCGTCCCGCACCGCCACGACGTCCATCCCGTCCACTGTCTCGGCCGGCATGTCGTAGGAGCAGGCGCGGGCCGCGATGTCGTAGATCGCGGACGCGCGCTCCATCGCGGTCCCCATCCCGTAGCGGTTGTTCTCGCAGATGTAGATGGCCGGCAGGTTCCAGACGGTCGCCATGTTGAGCGCTTCGTGGAAGGCGCCGTTGTTGACCGCCGCCTCCCCGAAGAAGCAGACGGCGACCTGGTCGCCGTCGCGGTACTTGATGGCGAAGGCCGCGCCGGTGACGAGCGGGATGTGGCCGCCCACGATGGCGTGCCCGCCGAGGAACCGCTTCTCGGCATCGAAGATGTGCATCGAGCCGCCCTTGCCCGACGAGGCGCCGCCCGACTTGCCGAACAGCTCCGCCATCACCGCCCGCGCGGGCACGCCGCGCGCCAGCGCCTGCCCGTGCTCGCGGTAGCTGCACATGATGGTGTCGTCGTCGCGGAGCGCCGACATGGCGCCCACCGCGACCGCTTCCTGTCCGATGTACAGGTGGCAGAAGCCGCCGATCTTGCCGAGCGCGTACTGTTCGCCGGCGCGCTCCTCGAAGCGGCGGATGAGGAGCATGTCGCGGAGGAGCCGCCGCAGAAGCGCCGGGTCTTCGCCGGCGAAGGGGAGGGCGGGCGAAGAGAGCGAGACGCGGCCCCCCGACTTCGTTTCCCGTGTCTTCATCCGGCGGCGGCGCCCGCGCGCTCGGCCTGCTGCCAGGCGTGGTAGGACGAGCGGACCAGCGGCCCCGACTCGACGTGCCGGTAGCCGAGCCCGTCGGCCACGGCCTTCAGCTCGGCGAATTCGTCAGGCGAGTAGTAGCGGGCGACCGGCATGTGCGTCGCGCTCGGCCGGAGGTACTGGCCGATGGTGAGGATGCCCACGCCGACAGCGTCGAGGTCCGCGATCGCGACCAGCAACTCCTCCCAGCGCTCGCCCAGCCCGACCATGATGCCGGACTTGGTGAGCAGCGTGGGGTCCATCGCCTTGGCGCGGCGCAGCAGCTCGAGGGCGCGGTCGTAGCGTCCGCCCGGCCGCGCGACGCGGTAAAGCCGGTCCACCGTCTCGAGATTGTGATTGAGGATGTCGGGCCGCGCCTCGACCACCATGCGGAGGGCCACCTCGCTCCCCTTGAAGTCGGGGATCAGCAGCTCGACCGTCGTCCCCGGGGTCCGGAGCCGGGTCTCGCGCACCACGCCGGCGAACATCTCGGCCCCGCCGTTCGGCAGGTCGTCGCGGTCCACCGACGTCACGACGATATGGCGCATGCCCATCGCCGCCACCGCCTCGGCCAGGCGGCGCGGCTCCTCCTCGTCGAGGGGCTGCGGCGTCCCGTGCGCGATGGCGCAGTAGGCGCAGTTCCGCGTGCAGGTGTCGCCGAGGATCATGAAGGTCGCCGCCTTGTGGTCCCAGCATTCGCCCACGTTGGGGCAGTGGGCTTCCTCGCACACGGTGTGGAGCTTGAGGTCCTTGAGGAGATGGCGGACTTCGACGTAGTTCGCGCCACCCGGCGCCTTCACCTTGAGCCAGGCGGGTTTGCGCGGGTTGGGGTCTGCCTGGACGAGCGGCGCGGCGCGACGCGGCGAGATCTGAACGAGAGGAAGCGGGCGGTCGGGCATGTTGGCGGCGAATAATAGCCCGCCCGGAGGGGGGGAGCCACCCCTCTTCAACCAGGCGGTTGACCACCATCCTTGAGGCGCCGGAACTCCTCTTCGACGGCCGGTCCGACGAGGAGGTTGTCGGCGATCTTGGCGATCTCCTCCGCCTGCTGCCACTGCCGCTCGAGCTCGCGCAGCTCGCCCTGCTCATCCACGGCCATCTCGAGCGCGAGGGCCTCGGTGCCCTCGAGGCGCGAGACGGTGAGCTCCATGCGCGCGGAGTTCCTGATGAACTCCTCCGGTCCGCCGTGGCGGTCCACGAACGAGGCGGCCTCGGGCGCCTTCTTCTTCAGTTTCCGCGCCCTCTTCAGGTTGACGTACGTGAGGCCGCTCCGGAGCGCCAGCTCGGCGTCGGTGCCCTCGAGGAGCGCGCCCTCGCGGCGGCACGACGGGCACGAGAGCAGCAGTGCGAGGTCGTGATGCGCCGTTTCCTGGAGGCGCGCGTGGCGGATGTGCTTCGAGCGCAGGACCATCACGTTGCCGCAGGCGGAGCACACGGGGGGCTCGATGTTGACCTTCCGCCGTCCGACCATGCCCGTGTAGATGTTGTCCGCCATGGACGGGACCTGCCCGATCATGTAGCCGAACGATCCGCCGAGCGCGGCGTTGAAGGCGATCGATGCGCCGACGAAGACGACGATGGTGGGGACGAGCACCTTGAGGCGTTCCCGTTCGCGCGCCTTCATGCGCTCACCGTAGCGCCAGGTGGCCATCTCGACGCGCCGGGGCTTCCCGACCCGCACCACGTCATAGCTGCCGGCGCGGATGAGGGAGACCTGCTCGCTGGTGGCGGCCACGCGGCCCGCCGCGGCCATCTTCTCGAGGGCCGCGATGGTGTCGATGCGGGTGTCGAAAGGCGTGAGGTTCCAGCGTCCGCAGCGTTGGCAGATGACCCAGGCGCGGCTCTTCCAGGCGTCGAACGCGAAGCGCTTGCCGACGGCGAGGCCGGAGGCGGCGCCGTCGCCGCCCAACTGTCCGGAGCAGAACCCGCAGGTTGTATACATCAGCTCGGCCTGGCGAACCTCCCAATGGAATACGGCCCCAGGTCCCAGGCCGTTTCATCACGCACCACCAGGTCGCACACGATGTCGCCGGTGAGCGGGCCGAGGAGGATGCCGTTGCGGCCGTGGCCGGTGGCGTAGATGAGCCCTTGAGCCTCAGGGTCGCGGCCGAGGATGGGCCGGCCGTCGGGGGTCATGGGGCGCAGTCCGGCCCAGGTCCGGCGGATGGCCTGGGTGAGGAGCGCCGGAAGGAGCGCGCCGGTCTCGGTCCGGATGTGGCGGATGCCGTCGGCGGTGGTGGCCTTGTCGAAGCCGGCGTGTTCCATGGTGCTGCCGAGGAGCGCGTCGTCGCCGCGCGGGACGGCGTAGGCGCCGCGCCCGAAGAGGACGCCCTTGGGTTCGCCGGGAGGCCACGTGGCGAGGGCCATCTGGCCGCGCACCGGCACGATGGGGATGGGTCGCGGCAGGCCGCGGATCCCGGGGGACCACGCGCCGGCGGCGAGCACGACTGTACCGGCTTCGTAGCGCGCGCGCGCGGTGCGCACGCCGGTGACGCGTCCGCTCGCGATCTCGAGGTCGGTCACCTCTTCCTGCTCCCGGACTTCGGCGCCGCGGCGGACCGCGTCGGCCAGGAGGGCCGCGGTGAGCGCGGCGTTGTCCACGCAGCCGTCACGCGGGGAGAGGAGCGCGCCGCGCGCTTCGGCGCCGATGCCGGGATGGCGGCGCGCGAGTGCGGCGCGGTCGAGCCACTCGGCGTCGAGACCGAGGCCGCGCTGGGCGTCCACCTGGGCGGCGAGGTCCTCGGCGCGGGCCTCGTCCAGGGCGACGATGGTGATCCCGCCGAACGTTAGGCCGAGGGGCGGGGCGCCGCCCCGCTCGAGCTCGAGGGCGAGGGTGGCGTGGCGCTCGCGCCCCGCGAGGGCGAGCGGGAGGAGCGGGTCCCCGGGCGCGGCCTCGATCTGGGCGGCGAGCATCCCGGCCGCGGCGGCCGACGCCTCGCGGCCCGCGGCACCGCGATCCAGGAGCAGCACGGTGCGGCCGGCGGCGGCCAGAGCGCGGGCCGACGCGGCGCCGATCAGGCCGCCGCCTACGACGAGGCAGTCCTTCATCGGCGGCCGTGGCCGGAGGTTGCGCGAAACACCCCGGGGGATAGCTTCGTAGGGACGGTCAACAAGTCGGGTGGAGGCAACACCATGTTGAGGAAGATCCTCGGGTACGCGGTGCTCGCTGTCGTCGGCTTCTTCGTCCTGAAGCTGGCGCTGAGCCTGCTCGGACTGGCGTTCGGCTTGGCGTGGATGCTGCTGCAGCTCGCCCTGGTCGGGCTGGTGATATACTGGGTCCTCAAGCTCATCGCGCCCTCCACGGCGCGCCGGGTCCGCGAGATGATCGCGGGGGAACGGCCGCCGGAGATCTAGAAGCAGGGTGTGGGGTTTGGAGTGTCGGGTGTCGGGGGCGCCGCGGCTTAGTCGCGGCGCCTCTTTTCACACCCCCCACCCGCTCCTTCTCATTCCCACCTCGCCACCGCGCTCGAATGCGTGTGCTTGATCCGCCAGCCGGCCAGCGTGCGCTCGAGGATGAACGTCGCGCGGGCGCGGCCTTCGGTGTCGGGCGTGCGGCCCACCCAGCGGTAGACGACGGCGACCCACGCGAAGCTGCCGGAGGTCTCGGACCGGGCTTCCTCGATGGTGCCGTCGCCGCGGCCGATCATGGCGGCGAGGCGCGGCCGGTTGGTGCGGACGATGCCGGTGGCGACGAAGTCGGCGCCGGGCGCGAGCAGGGTGTCGGCGGCCTCGTCGCCGCGTGCCTCGGCGGCGATGAACGCGCCCACGACGTCGCGCGCCGCGGCGGTCTCGACCGCCATCCCGCCCATGGGCGCGGGCTCGGGCGCGGGCGGGGCGACCTGGCGGGTGCACGCCGGCGCCGCCGCCCAGAGCAGCGCCGCCGCGAGCCTAACGCCTGCGGAGCGCCGCATCCACCCCCCAGACGAGGAGGGGCACCAGCATCTCGTGGTGCCCGGTGATGGCGTAGCCCTTCCCCCCGGCCCGGGTCGGGCGGTCCACCACGTTGAGGCGCGGCCGGTAGTGGCGGATCATGTCGAAGTCCGCCGCCACGAAGCCGGTGGGGCGGCCGTTCCCGAGATTGCGCGCGATGGTGAGCGCCTTGAGGAAGACCTCCGGCATGATGACGGCGCTGCCGAGGTTCAGCACCACGCCGCCGTCGTGGAGCGACGGGATGGCGGCGGCGAGCCGCTTGAAGTCGCGGAACGAGGTCTCGCCGAGGGCGGCGCCGTCCGCGTCCGGATGCTGGTGGATGATGTCGGTGCCGATGGCGACGTGCACGGTCACGGTCACGCCGAGGCGCCGTCCGGCGAGGAGCAGCGACTGGTCCCGCCCGGGGAGCGCGGCCCGCGCCGCGAGCGCATGCGCGAGCGCCTCGCCCATGCCCCAGCCGCGCGCGCGGCCCTCGCGGATCGCGGCGTTCATCTCGCGGCCCGTCTCCTCCGCCATGCCGAAGGTGCCGTCGCCCAGGCCGGCCGCGACGTCCTCGCTGGTGCCGCCGAAGGCGGCGAGCTCGAAGTCGTGGATGGACGCGGCGCTGTTCATGGCGAGGTGCGTGATGGCGCCGCGCTCCATCAGGTGGATGAGCAGCGGCCCCATGCCCGTCTTGACGATGTGCCCGCCCGCCTGGACGATCACGCCTCGGCGTCCAGTCGCGGAGGCGATCGCGGCGATCACGGCCTTGAGGTCGGACGCGGCGAGGATGTCGGGCAGCGCGGCGAGGAAGGCGTCGAACGAACGGTCGGCGCCGGGCGGGTGCGCGAGGAGCGCGGACTCCACCTTGTTCGCGCGCCCCGTGATGGGCACGGTCCGGACGCGGCTGAGGTCGGCCTCGGGGGGGGGCGGCGGGACGCTCTCGGCCACGCGGGTCAGCGCCGCGCGCGCAGGGACATGTCCAGCGTCCCCACGCTGAGGCGGCTCCGGATGCGGACGGGGATGCGGGCGGCGTCGTCGGAGAACCAGATGGTGGCCTGGCCCCCCTGCGAGAAGAGCCCGCGCGACCGGAAGATGGGCCGGATGGCGATGGTGGCGAAGCGGCCCGCGGGGGTCTGGATGGTGTCGCGGCCCAGCACCTGCAGGGTGACCGGGTTCCGGTCCGGGATGAAGTAGCGCGGGAAGTCGTAACTATGGCCGACCTCGAGGGTCAGCGTCCGGGCGAAGTAGAAGAACGACGCGTCGTCCAGGGGCTCGCGCACCGTGGCGGCGGTGTCGCGGTCGTTCCGGACGTAGTACCCCTGTCCCGGATGGATCTCGTAGCGGCGGTAGCGGGGCTTGCCGTTCTCCTCGTTGTCCTGGACGAAGCGGCGCGACGTGAGGTCCCGCACGCTGAACCAGGAGGAGAGCGAGTCGTTCATCGAGTAGAAGATGGCCCGGCCGCGGACGACGAAGACCACGTGGTACACGGGCTCGCCGCGCACGGTGTCCTCGGGGAGCACCTCCATGCTGGCGCGCCCCACCCGGAAGATCCCCAGCTTCACGTCGTACTCGAAGCGCTCGCCGGGAGCGAAGGGGTGGGCGGGGTCCCGCGCGGCCGCGGCCGGGTGCGCGGGCGGGTCCTGGGGCGCGAGGGCTGGCGCGCCGGCCAGGGCGGCAGCGGCGCCTAACGCGATGGCGAGCGTGCCGCGCTTCACGCGACGGACGGGGCGGGGACCGGTCGGGCCGGCGGACGCCCGCGCCCCCGCCCGCGACCGCGGCCGCGTCCCCGCCGGGGGGGACGGGGCGGGCGCGACGACTCGTCTTCATCGGGGGGGGGCGGCTCGGCGGGGCTCCGGGCCAGCGCGCCGAGCCGGTAGGCGGCGCGCCAGGCCGCGATCGCCGAGGTGAGCGGCGTGGCGCGGGAGGCGCGCTGCCGCGGCGCGACCGTGCCGGCGGCCGGCACCGACTCGATCCGCCGCGCGTAGCGGGAGACCCGCACCAGGAGCTCGAGGTCCGCCGCCCAGCCGTCGTGGGTGAGCAGGGGCCGGGTGCCGCGCTCCCGGATGAGCCGGGTGAGGGGCGCGAGGCGATAGGCGCGCAGGGTGCTCACGTAGTCGGTCACGCCCTCCAGCTTGAGGGCCGGGCGCACCAGCGGCGTGAGGCACCGCCGGGCCAGCGCCTCGCCGCGGGGGAGGCCGTCGCGGCGCCGCCCATCCGCGACCACCACGTCGGCGCCGCCCTCGATGCGCTTCACCAGCTCGGGAACGTCGTCGGGCGCGTCGGAGAAGTCGGCCTGGAGCGTGACGACGAGGTCGCGCCGCGGCCGGTCGGTGCGGCCGGCGGCGAGGCGGAGCAGCTCCTCGAGGCTCCGGGCGTACCCCTCGCGCCGCTGATGCGTCAGCAGCGTGAGGGGCAGCGCCCGCGTGTACGGCGCGAGGATGTCCGGCGTGGCGTCGGTCGAGCCGTCGTTCACCACCAGGAGCTGGTATTCGCGCGCGAAGGCCGTGAAGACCTGCCGGACCTTCCAGAGGAGGAGTCCGACCGTCGGGGCCTCGTTGTACGTCGGGACGAGGACGTAGATCATCCCTGAATCTAGGCTAGTTGGCCCGCCCCGTCACCAGATCGTACGCCCGCCAGACGTTGATCGGGTTGATCCCGTTGCGCAGCGCCGGGAAGGTCGCCGTGTAGCGGGAGAGATCGAGCTGGGCGCCGACACTGTCCCGGGACACGCCCCGCCGCGCCAGGTCCCCCACCTGCTGCCAGAACCCGTCCATGAAGTCGGCGGTGGCGAGGTAGCGCGCCTTGCCCTCGACCGGGTTCCCATGGCCCGGCAGGGTCGTCGTGAAGTCGAGCTGGGCCAGGCGGCGCAGCGTCGCGCCCCACTCACCCGCGTAGCCGTCCATCATGTTGGGCGGACCCGCGGTGTTGGTCAGGAGGTCCCCGGCCAGCATGAGGCCTTCCCGCGGCATCTGGACCACGACGTCGCCCTCGGTATGGCCCCGGCCCATGAAGAACACCCGCAGCTCCTGGCCGCCGCCGCGGTAGAACACCAGCGAGGAATCGACCGTCATGCTCGGCAGGACCACGGTGAGCTGCTGGTAGTCGGCCTGCATCTGCCGGTAGCCGGTGAGCTGGCGGTCGAGCAGGGTGCGCACCGAGTCGTTGCGCGTGGTATCGCGACGCGCCTGCACGCCGGCGATCGTCGCGGGCAGGGCGGCGAGCTGCTGGCGGATGGACTCCTGGCCGTTGGCGATGAGATGGGCCCGGGTCCTGGGGTGCGAGAGGATCTCGACATCCGGGCCGAAGACCCCGTTGCCGCTGGTGTGGTCGTAGTGGAAGTGGGTGTTGATCACATAGCGGATCGGCTTGGGCGTGAGGCGGTGGATCTCGGCGATCAGCGCGCGCGCCGCGGTGGGCGTGATGTGGTCGTCCACCACGATCACGTCGCGGTCGGTGACGATGAACACCGAGTTGGCGCCCACGATCTGGCCCTGGCGGCCGACGGCGAAGAAGACGCCGGGCCGGATCTCGGTGGTCGTGAAGACCGTGTCCTCGGCCCAGGCATGGTACATGTCTTCGCGGGGGCTGCCGCTGCCCGTGAGGACGACGGGGGCGATGACGGCGGTCCCGATGATGCCGAGCGCGAGGGCGGCGCCGACGAGGTCGCGATTCATGCGTGGGTCTCCAATGCCGCCGTGAGCACGTGCTTGAGCTCGGCGAGCTTGAACGGTTTGTGGAGGCAGGGGCGGCCGGTGGCCGCGAGGAACGCCATGGTGTCGTCACGGACGGTGTCGCCCGTGGCGAAGACGACGCGCGCCGCGACTTCCGGCGCCTCGCGCCGGAGCCGCTCGAACAGCTCGCGGCCGCCGAGCTTCGGCATCCGCACGTCGGTGATGATGAGATCGAAGGGCTCGGTGAGGGCGCGGCCGAGGGCCTCCTGGCCGTCGGCGGCGGTCTCCACCGTGTGGCCCCACGCCTCGAGCGTGGCGCGCATGAAGTGGATGATCTGCGGCTCGTCGTCCACCACCAGCACGCGGCCGCTCCCCACGGTGGTCTGGGCGGGGAGCGCCGCCAGCTCCTCGGCCTCGCGCGCGGGCGGCAGCTCGATCGTGAACGTGGCGCCGTGCCCCGGCGTGGACTTCAGCGTGAGCTTCCCGCCGTGCTCCTTCACGATACCCTGGCAGATCGAGAGTCCGAGCCCGGTGCCTTCGCCCTCGGCCTTGGTGGTGAAGAACGGCTCGAAGACGCGGCTCTGGAACTCCTCGGCGATCCCCGGCCCGTTGTCCACGATGTCGACGGCGATGCCGTCCAGCCACGGCCGCGCGCGCACCACCACGGTGCCGGGCCGCTCCGTCGCGGCGATGGCCTGCGCCCCGTTGTTGATGATGTTGACGAGCACCTGCTGGAGCTGGTTCGCGCTCCCCTCCACCTCGGGCAGGTTGGGCTCGATGACGAGCATCGGCTCTACCTTGAGGCCGATGAGCTGGTTCTTGAGGAGGGCGAGGGTGCGCTCGAGGATGGGGCCGATGGCCAGGCGCCGGCGCTCCTGGTCCTGCCGCCGCGCGAAGGTGAGCAGGTTCTTCACGATGCCGGCGGCGCGCTGCGCCTCCTCCTGGATCACGCGCAGCGGCTCGCGCAGGTTCCCCGGCACGTCGGCGGCCTCGGTGAGGAAGTCCGCGAAGCCAAGGACGGACGCCAGCGGGTTGTTGAGCTCGTGGGCGACGCCGGCGATGAGCTGGCCGATGGCGGAGAGCTTCTCCGACTGGATCAGCTGCTCCTGGAGCCGGCGGGTCACCGTCGTATCCACGATGAGGAGCACCATGGTGCCCGGCTCGTCACCCTGGATGCCGTGCGCGTTGACGGTGTAGATGCGCTTGTCGGTCCGGATCTCGCCCCCCTCGCCGCCGGGCGTGGCGAGGGCCTTCCCGACCGGCTCGGCCCACGCGGGGGGCAGGAGCATCAGCCAGGGCCGGCCCGCGAGCGCGGTGACCGGCGCGCCCACCAGGCGCGCGAAGGAGCGGTTGGCGCGCCGCACGGTCCCGCGCGGGTCCACGATGCAGATGCCGGGCCCGATCGCGTCCACCATCTGCTCCCAGTCCCGCTTGCCCGTCGAGAGGAGCGTCACGAGCTGCGCGTTCTGGAGCGCGAGCGCGGCCTGCGCCGCGACCGCAGCCAGCACCGCTTCCGCTTCCTCGGCGAACGGGTCCTGGTGCTTGCCCCAGATGCCGATCATTCCCATAGTGTGATTGGCGGCGGTGAGCGGCGCGCCCAACCGGTGGGGGCCGGTGACGCGGATCACACGGGGCGCGGCGGCGGCCTCGGCGAGGAACGGGTCGTCGGCGGACGGTGTAGGGACCCCATAGGCCACCGCGAGCGAGAAACCCGGCGGCGCGTCCGCGGCGTCCACCGACACCGCGAGGGCGGCCGGGTCGAAGAGCCGGCGGACACAGTCGGCGGTGCGCTCGGCGACGGTCTCGCGGCGGAGGGCCCCGGCCAGGGTCCGGCCGAGATGGGTGAGCTCCTCGAGGACCTGGAGAGGGTCAACCATGATCGCGACGACGGTGCGGACCGCGCTTTCGGCCGACGACGAACGGCTGGCGGTGCAGCTGCTGGCCGGAGGGCGCGAGAGCGAGCGGCAGCGGCTCGAGGCGCGCGCGGCGGCCGAGGGCCCCGACGTCCTTTGGGACGATCCCCGCCTGATGCCCGCCCTGCTCGCCCATCGGGGGCTCACCGCGCCGTCCCCGGCGCTCTTCCTCTATGTGACCGTGCGCCACCACCTCCGGGAAGTCGGGGTGGACGACCGCCTCATCGCGGACTACTGCGCGTCGCTGGTGCTGGCGTTCGGCCACAAGGACCGGGCGTACCGCATCGCTCTGCATGACGAGAATCGTTACGCCTATCTGGTGGATCTGGTGGCGGAGGCCGGCCGCGCCGAAGGCGAACGCCAGTTCCGGGTGCGCGCGCATCTGGGGAACTTCGCCCTCTGGCTCGCGGGGATCTTTCCCGACTATATCGCCGCGCGGCGGGCACGCAAGGGCGGACCGGACCTTCCCTACTACGAAGAAGTGGGGAGCACGGGCTTCCGGATGGCGAGCGGCCACGCGTTGGCGGAGCGGTACGGGCTCGATGGCGTGCTCCGACAGGCCGGCGAGCGGTTCGGCGCGCTCCGGGTCGCGCTCAACCGGCTGAGCGACCGGCTCCTCTTCCCGCGCCACGACTCGCCCGACCGGCTGATGCGCCAGGTCGCCGACCTCATGAAACTCGGCCGCCCTCCGCACTGACACGCGTGTCGCGGCCGGCCGTCCGCGCCGGCGCAGCACCACGGGCCGCCGTCACCGCGGCTCCTTGCCGTCTCTCCCCGCTCCGGTCAATATCCATCTGCAGCATTTGACGCCGGGGGAGTGGCCATGCCCAGCTACGATTACCAGTGCCAGAAGTGCCACAAGCGCTTCACCGTCACGGAACGGATCTCCGAGCACCGGGCGACGTCGCCCGCGTGCCCGAAGTGCCGGTCGCGGAGCACCCGCCAGGTGCTGAGCGCCTTCTACGCCAAGACGGTCAAGAAGAGCTGAACGCCAGGGGGAAGGGCCATGTTCAAGCGGCTGCGTGACGCCCTGGAAGCGGCCCTCGCGGCGGCGACACCGCCGGCCGATCTCTCCGAGTTGGCGTCCGCGATGCGCGAGGCGGTGATCGAGGCGAAGGCCGGGGTGGCGGCGACGCGCCAGGCGCTGGCGAAGACCGAGCAGCAGCTGGCGGCCGAGCGGGTGCAGATCGAGACCACCGAACGCCGGCGCGCCCTGGCGGAGGGGATCGCCGACACGGAGACGGTGGCGGTCGCCGACCGGTATCTCGCCAAGCACCGGGAACGGCTCGCGATGCTGGAGAAGAAGGACGCGGCGGAGCGGGACGAGCTGGCGCTCGCCGAGCGCGACCTCGCCGAGATGTCGGCGCAGCTCATGGAAGCGTCGAAGCGGCGGGGCGGGACCGAGGCGGACCGTTCGGCGGACCGGGCCTGGGCGGGCCTCGGCGCGGCGGGCATGGACCGGCCCGAGGTCGACCTCGAGCACGACATCCTCAAGGCGAAGGTGGACCGCGCGGCGCGGGAGGCGGACGCGGACGCCAAGCTCGAGGAGCTGAAGAAGCGGATGGGCAGGTAGGCCTTCCTTCTCGCCGGAGCCGGCGTCATGTCCATGGAGATCAAGACGGGCCGCATGGTGTACCTCGGCTATGGGAAGTACTGGCGGTCGGATGAGATCGTCGGGCTGAACCCGATCGAGGAGGGGCGGGGTCCCGGGCGGCGGACCGAAGTGTACTGCGGCACGCGCGCGGAGCCGATGGTGGCGTCGCGGTCGGAGCGCGCCATCCTGCAGGAGATGGTCACCGCGCCGGAGGAGATCTTCCGCATGGAGGAGGCGCGGGTCGTGATCGGCGACCTGCTGGACGCCCTGACCGACCTCTCGCCGCTGCTGCGGCGGGTGCTCTCCAACGAAGGACACTTCGAGGTGGAGAAGTGGGAGGAGCGCCTCAAGGGCCTGTTGTCGCCGCCGGCCGAAGACGAGCCGAAGAACCCCGACCTCTTCTCGTAGACCTGCGCGGCGCCGTCCTCCTGGGCGCGCTGGCGCTCGCCGCCCTCCCCGCCGCGGCCGCGGCCCAGTCGGCCTGCGACGGCCGGCCCGTCAGCAGCATCCGCATCGCGAACGCGCCGCTCTTCGGCACCGACCCCAGGCCGCTGCCGAACTTCTTCGAGCATTTCGCCAACGCGCTCCACTGGCGCACCCGTCCCGAGACGATCCGCCGCGAGCTGCTCTTCGCGGAAGGGGACGCGTGCGATCCCCGGCGTTTGGCGGAGAGCGAGCGGCTGCTCCGCGCGCAGACGTACATCCGCAGCGCGCGCGTCACGAGCGTGCCGGCGCAGGACGGGGGCGCCGACGTCGTGGTCGAGACGCGGGACGACTGGTCGCTCCGCGGTGCGGTGCGCGTCGAGTCCGGCGGCGCCGTCAAGCGGGTGCGCCTCAGCCATGAGAGCGTCCTCGGCCGGGGGATCCGGGTGCAGCTCCGGTTCAACGACCTGGGCCGGCGGCCCGGGTTCGACGTGGGCATTCAGAACCACCAGCTCTTCCGCCACCATGACGCCGAAGTGGTCTTCGGCCGGTCGAGCGTGGGGCCGGTGGCCGAGCAGACCATCCTCCAGCCGTTCGGGAGCGAGCTCGACCGGCGGGCGTGGCGGGAGTCGAGCCGGTACCGCAAGGAGCCGTTCCCGCTGGTGAGCCCGACGTTAGGCACCGTGGCGCAGCCGGTGGTCTCCTTCGGCAGCGACGTGGGGGTGGCGTGGCGCTTCGGCGAGCCGGGCCACCTCCTGGTCCTGGGGTCAGGGCTCTCGGGCGAGCGGCTGTACGTGGAAGGCCCGCCCCTCGCCCCGCGCTCCGTGGACGACTCGCTGGCCGCCGCGGCGCTGGCGGGCCGGTATCCCGAGCGCCGCCGGGTGCGCGCGCACGTCCTGCTCGGCTGGCGCAACCTGAAGTTCATGTCCCACGGCGGCGTGGACGGCGTGAACGCGATCGAGGACATCCGGGAGGGGGTCGAAGCCGGGATCGTCCTGGGGGGGAGCCTGCTCCGCACGGGAGGGCTGCAGCGCGACTGGTTCGCCGCCGCCGAGGTGTACGCCGGCACCGCGCCCGACTACCGCACCCTCGTCTTCGCGCGGGGGAAGTGGGAGGGGCGGTACCTGCGGGACCAGCACCGCTGGGACGGCGTGCTGGCCTCGGGCGAGTTGCTCATGTACAGCGCGGTGAGCGAGCGCGGCGTCGTGGTCGTGGGGCTCTCCGGCGCGGGGGGCTGGCACACCAGCACGCCGTTCCAGCTGCTGCTCGGCGGCGGCAACGGCGTCCGCGGGTTCGGGTACAGCGGGCTGCCGGTGGGGCGCCGGGTCGTGGCGCAGGGCGAACATCGCTACTTTGTCGGCACCGCTCTGGGCGCGGTGGACATCGGGACGGTGGCCTTCGTCGATATCGGACGGGGCTGGGCGGGCGACGCCGTCTTCGGCGAGAACACGGGCCTGGTGGGCTCGGTCGGGTGCGGGCTCCGGCTGGCGTTCCCGAGCGGTTCGCGCCTCACCTACCGGCTCGACCTCGCCATCCCGCTCTCCCGCGGGCTCGGCCCGGAGCTCCGGTTCGGCTTGAGGCAGCAGTTCGGCATCCTGCGCGGCGAGCCCGACGACGTCACGCGGAGCCGCGAGCAGGTCTCGTCCGTCACCGTCTTCAACTTCCCGCGCTACTGAGCGGAGGAGGACCGGCGTGAGCGTCGCGCAGCGGATGAAGGAGATCCGGGAAGGGTTCCAGCCCGCCTTCTGGGTGGCGAACTTCACCGAGCTGTTCGAGCGGCTGGCGTTCTACGCCCCGAAGGCCGTGCTGACGTTGTACCTCGTCGAGACGCTGCATCTCTCCAGGACCGACGCCGGCAAGCTCACCGGGATCTTCGGCTTCATCCTCTGGTTCTTCCCGGTGGTGGGCGGCACGCTGGCGGACCGCTTCGGGTTCCGGCGGACGCTGGCCGCCGCCTATCTCATCCTGACCGTGGGCTACTTCCTGCTCGGCTCGGTGACGGCCGGCTTCATGGCGCCGCTGCGCGACGCGATGCCGCTGTACTGGTTCGTCCTCCTGATCCTCATCATACCGGCGATGGGGCCGCCGCTCGTGAAGCCCATCGTCGCCGGGACGACGGCCCGCGCCTCGACCGAGAGCGTGCGGTCGCTGGGCTATTCGATCTACTACACCATCGTGAACGTCGGCGGCATGCTCGGGCCGCTCATGGCCTACCGGGTGCGCACCACGCTCGGCATCGAGAACGTCTTCCGCGTGAGCGCGCTCTTCACCTTCGCGATGTTCGTGTTCACCCTCCTGTTCTACCAGGAGCCCGGGCGCGCCGAGAGCAAGGCGACCAGCGTGGCGCAGGCGCTGAAGAACATGTTCGTGGTCTTCGCCAACCTCCGGTTCATGACGTTCCTGATCATCTTCTCCGGCTTCTACGTCGTCTTCTGGCAGCAGTACGTGGCGCTGCCCCTCTTCCTCCATGACGTGAACCCGTCGGCCGACGCGGATCTCCTCCTCACGGTGGACCCCGCGACGGTGGTGGCGCTCACCTTCATCGTCAACTACCTGACGCGGAAGATCCCGGCCTTCACTGCGATCACCATCGGCGTCCTCATCTCGGCGCTGAGCTGGCTCATCCTGACGGTGGGCGGTAGCACGCCGCTCGTCATCGCCGCGCTGTTCGTGCTGGCCCTGGGCGAGATCGTGCTGTCGCCGCGCTTCTACGAGTACGTGTCGCGCCTCGCGCCGCCCGGGCAGCAGGGGTTGTTCATGGGGTTCGCCTTCCTCCCGGTCGCCGTCGGCGACCTGGTCGGGAGCCCGCTGGGCGGCTGGCTCTCGCAGCACTACGGCGAGGAGCTGCACACGCCGCACCGGATGTGGTTCGTGGTGACGGGGGTGGGACTGCTCACCACGGCGCTGATGCTCGTCTACCACCGCGTCGTGAAGTCGGCCCCCCAGGCGACATGATCGCCCGGGGCCGATGGCTGTTCGGCGCGGTGCTGACCGGCGCATGCGTCGTCGGTCCTTCCGCCGTGCCGGTGGCGGCCCAGGGCGCACCGGCGGACCCGGCCGCGTTGCGCGAAGGCGTGCGGGCCTGGCGCGCCGCCCACCAGGCAGAGATCGTGCGCGAGCTGGCGGGGCTGGTGGCCATCCCCAACGTCGCGACCGACAGCGCCAACATCCGCCGCAATGCGCAGGCGCTCCTCGCCATGCTGGCCCGCCGCGGCGTGACGGCCCGCCTCCTCGAGAACCCGGGCGCGCCGCCGGTGGTCTACGGCGAGCTCGCGTCGCCGGGCGCGCGGCGCACCATCGTCATCTACGCCCACTACGACGGCCAGCCAGTGGACCGGTCCACGTGGACCGGCGCCCCGTGGACCCCGGTGCTGCGCGACGGGCCGCGTCCCTTAGGCCGCGACCTGCCGCTCCCCGCCGCGGGCGGCACCGTGGGCGCCGAGGCGCGGCTCTACGGGCGCTCGGCCAGCGACGACAAGGCGCCCATCGTGGCGGTGCTCGCGGCGCTCGACGCGCTGCGCGCGCTCCATGTCCCCCTCTCCGTCAACCTCAAGCTCTTCTTCGAGGGCGAGGAGGAGCAGGGCTCGCCGCACGTGCGCGCGCTGCTGGAACGTTATGCGGACACCCTGCGCGCCGACGCCTGGATCTTCGCCGACGGGCCGGCGCACCAGACCGGACGGCCCCAGGTGGTCTTCGGCGTCCGCGGCGTGCAGGGGCTCGAGCTCACGGTCTACGGCGCGGCGCGCACGCTGCACAGCGGCCACTACGGCAACTGGGCGCCCAACCCGGCGGCGCGGCTCGTGGAGCTGCTCGGCACGATGCGCGACGGCGAGGGGTTCATCCTCATCGAAGGGTTCTACGGGGACGTCTTCGCGCCCACGCCCGCCGAGGCGGCGGCGATCGCGGCGATGCCGCCGGTGGACTCGGCGCTCCGCACGGAGCTGGGCCTGGCGCGCACCGAGGCCTCCGGAGCGCCGCTCATGGGCCGCATCATGCTCCCGGCGCTCAACATCCGGGGCCTCGAGTCGGGGCGGGTGGGGAGCGCGGCGGCCAACGCCATCCCGACCGAGGCGCGGGCGTCCATCGACTTCCGGCTGGTGCCCGACCAGGTGCCGGCACGGCTGCGCGCGCTGGTCGAGGACCACATCCGCCGCCAGGGATGGTTGATCGTGCGGGAGGATCCCGACGCCGCCACCCGGCGCGCCCACGACCGGATCGTGAAAGTCGTCTGGGACGAAGGGTACCCGGGGGTCCGCACGGCGCTCGACCTGCCCCTCTCCCGCGCGGTGGTGCGGACCGTCGAGCAGGCGTTAGGTGAGCCCCCGGTGGTGGTGCCCAGCTCGGGCGGGAGCCTGCCGATGTACCACTTCGGCGAGGTGCTGCGGGTCCCGCTCGTCATCGTGCCGATCGTGAACTACGACAACAACCAGCACGCGTCGAACGAGAACCTCAGGATCGGCAACCTGTGGAGCGGCATCGACATCTTCGCGGGGCTGCTGGCGCGGCTGGGCACGGAGTGGCCGGCGGCGGTTCCGTAACCCTGAACACCTCGTACGCGTAGGGAGCGGCACACATTCCGGGGAGGCATGTGGACAAGCAGAGTCTGGCGGTCATGATCCCGGTCCTGGCGGTCTTCTTCATCGGGATCATCGCGGTATCAAAGACGATGATCGGGCACGCGATCGCGCGCCGCATCGGTGGCGAATCGGGCGGGGACTTGGAGCAGCGGCTCGCGGCGGTCGAGCGCGAGCTGGACGGCCTGCACCACGAGCTGGCGGAGACCCACGAGCGACTCGACTTCGCCGAGCGGACCCTCGCACGGGTCAAGGATCTCCCGCGGTTGCCCGAGGCGCAGGGTCCGGAGCGCGCGCCCTAGCAGCCGTCCGCGTCGCCGGGCCCGGCAAACGGCACCGCCGCGTCGGTCGAGCCTCTGCAACGAACCAAGCGGGTCGGCCCCCGAAAGGACCGACCCGCTCGATCGTCAAACCCGCTTCAGCTGCCTGTTCCGGCGCCTGGCGGGACTTCGTTCCTGGCTAGCGGCGCAGGGCGCGCTGCATGATGGCCTCCACCGCCGGCGGAGCGCCCGCCAGGGTGTCGGTGGC
>JBGPHD010000047.1:0-19576 GCA_041484135.1 Gemmatimonadota bacterium | reverse complement strand
GGCGCGAACCCGGGGGCTCGCCGAGGTCTGCACCGTCGCCGTGGCGTTCATCGCGCTCGTCGCCCCGCTCGGCTACGCGTTCAGCGCCTCCGCGGACCTCGGGACCGGCCCATCGACCCAGATGGCGCTGCACACCGTGCTGGCGTTCCTCGTGCTCTGCGTCGGCATCCTCGCCCGCGATCGTGACGGGCCCATCTCGAGGATCGCGGCGAGTGACGGGCCTGGAAGCCTGATCGTGCGCCGGCTCCTGCCCGGCGTGGGGGCCATTGTCCTGGTGCTCAGCTGGTTCGCGCTCAATGGGCACCGGGCCGGACTGTACGACACCTTTTTCGGATTCGCTTTCACCATGCTGGCGGCCCTCGTGGCGCTGAGCATCGCGTCGTTCTGGGGTGCGGCCACCCTGAACCGGGCCGACGCCGAGCGCCGGCGCGCCGAGACGCACCTGCGCTGGTTGACCCTGGCGGTGGAGCAGAGCCCGGCGGCCGTGCTCATCACGGACGCCCACGGCACGATCGAGTACGTGAATCCCACCTTCACGCAGATCTCGGGCTACTCGGCGGCCGAGGCGATCGGGCATACGCCGAGCATCATCAAGTCCGGCCTGACCCCTCCCGAGGTGTACGAGGGTCTCTGGAAGACGATCACGGCCGGCGAGGCGTGGCGGGGTGAGCTCCAGAACCGCCGCAAGACGGGCGAGATGTACTGGGACGCCATCTGGGTCTCGCCCATGCGCGATGTCCGCGGGACGATCACGCACTTCCTCAGCGTCCAGGAGGACATCACCCAGCGACTCGAGGTGGACTCGGCCCTGCGCGAGAGCGAGCGGCGGGCCCGGGCCCTGTTCGACACGGTGCGTCTGGTGGTCCTGGGGCTCGACGCGGCGGGTCGCGTGGACTACGTGAACCCGTTCTTCCTCAAGCTGACGGGGTACACGCGCGAAGAGGTGATCGGCCAGCCCTGGGTCGAGCGCTTCCTCCCCGCGTCACAGCACGCGGCGATGCTCGCCAGTTTCCGCGAGACCCTGGAGCGCGGGCTGCACCCGCACCACGAGAACCCGATCCTCACCAAGTCGGGCGAGGAACGGGTGATCGCCTGGAACAACACCGTGCTGCAGGACGCGGAGGGCCGGCCCACCGGCACGCTCAGCATCGGGGAGGACATCACCGGCGCCAAGCGGCTCGAGGCGCAGCTCCTGCACAGCCAGAAGCTGGAGAGCGTGGGCCGTCTGGCGGGCGGGGTAGCCCACGACTTCAACAACCTGCTGACGGTCATCCTGAGCAACACCGAGTTCGTGCTGGAAGACCTGCCGCCGGACTCTCCGCTGCGCTCGGACGTGGACGAGATCCGGAAGGCCGCCGACCGGGCGACCATGCTGACGCGGCAGCTCCTCGCGTTCGCGCGGCGGCAGGTGACGCAGCCCAGGATCATCGACCTGAACGACGTCGCGATCAACATGGACAAGCTGCTGCGGCGGTTGATCGGGACCGACATCGAGCTGGTGACCCTGCTCCAGAGCGGGGTCTGGCCGGTGCGGGCGGACCCGGGCCAGATCGAGCAGGTGATCGTGAACCTGGCGGTCAACTCGCGCGACGCGATGGCGAAGGGCGGCAGGCTCACGATCGAGACCGCGAACGTCACCCTGGATCCGGAATACGCGGAGACCCGTCCGGGGGTGGTCCCCGGCGATCACGTCATGCTCGCCGTCAGCGACACCGGCGAGGGGATGCCGGAAGAGGTGAGGCTGCGGGTCTTCGATCCGTTCTTCACGACCAAGTCCGAGGGCAAGGGCACCGGCCTCGGCCTGGCCACGGTGTACGGGATCGTCAATCAGGCGGGCGGTCACGTCTGGGTGTACAGCGAGCGCGGCCACGGGACCACGTTCAAGGTGTACCTGCCGCGGGCGGCCGGGAAAGCGGAGCCGGTCGCGCCGGTGCTGGAAGGCCCGGCGCTGAGGGGGACCGAGACCGTGCTGATCGTCGAGGATGAGGCGCAGGTCCTCAGCGTGGCGTCCCGTACGCTCACCGCGCTCGGGTATCGCGTCATCGAGGCGCCGAACGGCATCGAGGCCCTGCGCATCGCCGATTCGCGCGGGAGCGAGATCGACCTGCTCCTGACGGACCTGGTGATGCCGCAGATGGGTGGCAAGGACCTGGCGATCCGGCTCGTCGGACGCCACCCGGGGCTCAAGGTGCTCTACACGTCCGGGTACACCGGCCAGGCCGTGATCCTGCACGACCACCTCGACAAGAACGCGACGTTCCTGGCCAAGCCCTACGTCCCCGCCACCCTGGCGCGCATGGTCCGGGAAGTGCTGGACGCGCCTCGGGTGGGGTAGGGGCAGAGGCTACCGGGGCGGCGGCGGGCCCGTCAGCGGCCCAGCCCGTTCGCGTCCCGCACCGCGCGCCGGAGCAGCGCCGGCGGCAGCGGACCCGCCTCCAGCACCTGTTCGACGTACCGCTTCTCGGAGAACCGGGCACCTAACGCCGTCCGGACCTCCCGTTCCAGGTCCTCGATGGCGCGCCAGCCGATGATGTAGCTCGGCGCCTGGGTGGGCCAGGTCGTGAAGCGGTTGACCTCGGCTTCCGCGGCGCTGCGCTCCAGCCCCACCTCGTCCATGAAGAACCGGACCGCCTGCTCGTAGCTCATCCGGCCGGTGTGGAGCGACGGGTCGATGATGACGCGCGCCGTGCGCCAGAGCCGCATCTGGAGCTGCGCCAGCCGGGCGTCGCTGTCCTCGAAGAGCCCCGACCGCGCCATCCAGTGCTCGGCGTAGAGCGCCCATCCCTCGCCGTAGTAGCTGTTGCCCCCCTGCCGGCGGAGCCGGCGCGGGTTGCGCCGGGCATACACCGTCTGGAGGTGATGGCCCGGATACCCCTCGTGCAGGGCGATGACGCTGATCCAGCCGTTGTTCTGGGTCCGGAGCTTCTCGCGCACCTGCTCCGGCGTCATGGACGGCACGACGTCGGTGACGAAGAACCGCCCCACCATGACGCTGTCGCGCGCCGTGATGCCGCCGTACCCGCCCCACGCGTACGTCTCGCGCAGCTGCGGCGGCGTGGGCACGAAGGTGAGCTGCTCGCACGGCGGGATCGCGATCAGGTCGTCGCGGATGAGGAGCCCCTGCACGCGGTGCGAGGCGCGCGCGTACGCCTCCGCGATGTGCCCGGCCTCGGGATGCCGCTCCCGCATCTCGTCGGCGAGCACGCGCCAGGGCGTGCCCGGCCGGATGGTGGCGGCGAGGGAGTCGAGCGCGCGCTTGGTCTCCTCGTGGAGGCGGCGGCCGAGGGCGATCATCGAGTCGGCGCCGAAGCCGAGGAAGTTGGTGTGGGAAAGGACCCAGTCGTAGTAGGCGCGCCCCGCCTCCCACGAGTCTTCCGCGCCGGACCGGAGGGTGTCCTGGAGGAACGCGGCGTAGGCATTGAGCGCGGCGCGCGCGCGGTCTCCCGCGGCGAGCAGCGAGTCCTGCAGCGTATCGGGCGCGGTGGCGCGCACCCGGCCGGGGAACTCCCCGGCGAGGAAGCCGCTGTAGCTCCGCGCGGTGGAGACGGCGAGGCGCACCCAGAGGGGCGGCGGCTCGCGAAGCTGCCGGCGGCCCAGGTCCATGGCGAGCGGCGCGCGGAGGAGGTCGCGGCGGATGTCCACCCACTCGGCGGGCCTCGGCGGCCGGTCGCCAGCGACGCGCCAGGTGAGGTCGCCTAACGTCAGGTAGCGGCCGGGGATGCGCTCCGCCTGGTGGAGCCCCGTGTCGGCGTCGGCGCGCGTGAGGTACGACTCGAGGAGCAGCCAGTCGATGCGCTGCGGCACGCTGAGCCGCGTGGTGTCGATCGCGCGCAGCAGGGCGAGCTGGGAGTCCGCGCGCGCGGCCGCGCGGGTGGCCTCCGCGGCATCGAGGCCCGCGAGGAAGCTCCGGTTCTCGTCCTCGGTCCCGCCGCCCGCGGCGGCGCCACGCCGCGCGCGCGGGCCCTCGAGATACCGGTCGACATACTGCTCGAAGCGCGCCGAGTCGGTCGCCGGCACCTGGGCCGCGCCCGGTCGCGCTGCGGGCGGGCGGGCCGCACCGGGGACCGGGGAAGGCTCCGGAGCCGGCGCGGCGGCCGAGTGCGCGCACGCCGTCGTCACGAGCAGCAGGGCAAGCAGCGGATGGCGTCGGAGCGGAAGGCGGAGCATCGATCGGGTCCTCATCCGGCGAGGGGGCGCGCCGACCGCACGCGCCCTTTGGCGGGGAGCGTCGCGAGCCGCGCCGAGAGGGCGGCGAGCGAGGCGACGCTGGCGCAGGGCATGAAGTCGTCCACGAACGGCAGCGCGGCGCGCAGGCCTTCGGTCGCGGGCTCGAAGCCGGGCCGGCTGGCGAGCGGGTCGAGCCACACCAGGCGGTGGCAGGAGCGCTGGAGGATGGCCATCTCGCGGGCGAGGAGCGCCGGGTCGTCGCGCTCCCACCCGTCCGACACCAGCAGCACCACGGCCCCGCTCCGGATGGTGCGCCGGACCCAGCGGCGGTTGAGCTCGCGCAGCGACGCGCCGATCCGCGTGCCGCCGCTCCAGTCCACCACCTTGCCGGTGACGCGCTTCAGCGCGGTGTCGGGGTCCCGCACCCGGAGCTCGCGGGTGATGCGGGTGAGCCGCGTGCCGAAGACGAACACCTCGAGCGGCGCGCCGGCCCGTTGCAGCGCGTGGGCGAAGCGGAGCAGGAAGCGGCTGTAGCCCTCCATGGAGCCGCTGATGTCGCAGACCAGCGCGATGGGGCGGGGCCGGGAGGTGCGCCGGAGCCAGCGGAAGTCGAGCGTCTCTCCCCCGGTGCCTAACGACCTCCGGACCATGGCCCGGGCGGCGAGCCGGGCCCCATGCCGGTCCATCCGGCTCCGGCGGGAGGGCCGCCGTGGGAGCCGGGGCCGGAGCGCGGCCACCATCAGGGCGGCGTCGCGCGACTCCGCCGGCGTCAGCTCCGCGAAGTCGGCGGTGCGGAGCGTCTCGGCGGCGCTGGCGGCCCGCGGGGCCACCGTGTCCACCACCTCGGTCGTCTCCACGGCTTCCGCGCCGGGACCGCCCGGGTCGAAACCGCCCGGCTTCCGCTCCTGCTGCCGGATGCGGGGCAGCGCGCCGGAGTCACCGCCCAGGGCGGTGCTGCGGCGCCAGAAGAGATCGAAGACGGCGTCGAATGTCGCCCGGTCCTCGCGGCGCCGCACGAAGACGGCGCGCCCCGCGGCCTTGACGTCCCCACGGCGGTCCCAGCCCAGCAGCGCGAGCACCCGCGCGAAGTGCCGGGTCTGGTCCGGGTCCACGGGGAGCCCCGCGCGGCGGAGCACCCGCCCGAACCCGACCAGGTTCGCGGCCAGGGCGGCGCCATCAGGAGCGAGCGCCGCGCCGAGGGTCGCATCGGCGGCCGGCGGTCCGCCGGCGTCAGGCCCGGGCCGGTCCGTCACGCGCTGGCGCGCACTTCGTCCAGGAGCCGCCGCGCCCCGCCCCCGCGCATCGCGCTCACGTCCTCCTGGTACTTGAGCAGGGCCCCCAGGGTGCGCTCGATCCGCTCGGCGTCGAGCGTCGTGGAGCCCAGCGCCAGGAGCGCGGCGGCCCAGTCGATCGTCTCGGCGATGCCCGGGACCTTCGTCAGGTCCGCCGAGCGGAGCCGCTGCACGAAGGCCACCACCTCGACCGCCAGGACGCCGGGGACCTCGGGGAGGCGGCGTTGCAGGATGGCCAGCTCCCGTTCGGCGGTGGGGTAGTCGATCCAGTGGTAGAGGCAGCGCCGCTTGAGCGCGTCGTGCACCTCGCGGGTGCGGTTGCTGGTGATGATGACCCGTGGCGGATGCTCGGCCTTGATGGTCCCGATCTCCGGCACCGTGATCGCGAAGTCCGCGAGCACCTCGAGCAGGAACGCCTCGAACTCCTCGTCGGCCCGGTCGATCTCGTCGATCAGCAGCACCGGGGGCACGGGATAGTGCGCCAGCGCCTTGAGGAGGGGACGGCGGATCAGGAACGCCTCGCTGAAGATGTCGCGCGTCGCGGCGGCCTTGCCCTCGCCCCGCGCCTCGAGGAGCCGGATCTCCAGCATCTGCCGCGGATAGTCCCACTCGTACACGGCGGTGTTGACGTCGAGCCCCTCGTAGCACTGGAGCCGGATCAGCTCGGCGCCGAGGACCGTGGCCAGGGTGCGACCCACCTCCGTCTTGCCCACGCCGGCTTCGCCTTCGAGCAGCAGGGGGCGGCCTAACGCGAGCGAGAGGTACACGGCGGTGGCGAGGTCGCGGTCGGCCACGTAGCCCCGGGCGAGGAACGCGGCCTCGAGCGCGTCGATGGAGAGCGGGGCGCCGCTCATGCCGGAAGCGCCGCCTTGGCCGCGAAGTCGCGCCAGAACTTGTCCATGATCTTGCGGGCCGTCCCCTCGAAGAGCCGCGCGCCCACGCTCGCGATGGTCCCACCCACGGTGGCCTCCGCGGTCCAGTGCAGCCGGGTCTCACCCGGCGAGAGCGCCTCGAGCCGGATGCCGGTCGCGACGTCCACCACCGAGCCGGGCGCGGTGCCGTGCGCACGCATTTTCGCGCTCTCGGGAGGGAGGATGTCCGACAACTCCACATGGAGGGTGAAGCGCGCCTTGATGGACCCGACGCCGAAGCCGACCACCACCGTGTAGTGCGCGTCGTCGAGTGCCTGCACCGACTCTACGCCCGGCGCGCAGGCGGCCACCGCCGAAGGGTCGAGGAGCCGGCTCCACAACGCCTCGCGCGGCGCCGCTACGTCGGGTGAGCCGGTGAACAGGAGCTGCAACGGCTACTTCTTCGACCGCTCGAGCGCTTTCCCCAGCGCCTGCCGCGCCGCCACCGCCGCCAGGTGCCGCCGGTACTCGGCCGGCGCGTGGATGTCGCCCAGCACGTCCACCCCCGCCGCCGCCTCGGCGGCCACCTTGAGGACGGCCTCCGGCTCGCCCTTCGTTCCCACCAGCTGCTCCGCCGCCTTCACGAGATAGGCGTGGTCCGCGACGCCGGTCATCGCCAGCGCGCACGCGGCCACCGTGGCGCGCGAGCGCTTCACCACCGCCGCCGCGCCCGCCAGCGCGTAGCCGGACGCCGCCTGCTCGAAGCTCACGTACGCCAGGCCCGCGTTCCGCGGCGGGGGAGGGAGCACGATCTCGACCAGCAGCTCGTCCTCCGCCATCGCGGTCGTGAAGGCGCCCTGGAAGAACGCGCGCGCGGCGACGGTGCGCTTGCCCTTCTTGGACCGGAGCACCAGCTGCGCGTCGAGCGCGAGCATCACGGCCGGCATGTCCGCCGCCGGGTCCGCGTGCGCGAGCCCGCCACCGATGGTCCCCTTGTTCCGCACCTGGAGGTCGCCGATGCCGGCGGTGCACTCCGCGATGATCGGGAACCGCTCGGTGAGGAGCGCGGACTCCATCAGCTCGCGGTACGTCGTACCCGCGCCGATCTTCGCGCCCCGCCGCGCCTCAGCGATGCCGCGCAGCTCCGCGAGGTGGCCGATGTCCACCAGCTTCGTGGGCTGCGCCATCCGGAACTTCATGATGGGGATCAGGCTGTGTCCGCCGGCGATCACCTTGGTGCCGTCCTTCGCGGCCAGCGCCTTCAGCGCGTCCCCGATGGTGCGGGCGCGCACGTAGTCGAAGGTCTGGGGGATCATCGCCCGCCTCCGTTCCCCTTGGCGTGCTGGATGGCGGCCCACACCCGGGCGGGCGTGAGCGGCTTGTCGATGTGGGTGATGCCGAGCGGCGAGAGCGCGTCCACCACCGCGTTCACCACCGCGGCGGCCGAGGCGATCGTGCCCGTCTCCCCGATCCCCTTGACACCTAACGGGTTTACGGGGGTCGGCGTCACGGTGTGGCCGGTCTCGATCCGCGGCATCTGGCTGGCGCGCGGCACCGCGTAGTCCATCATCGTGCCGGTGAGGAGCTGCCCCTGCGCGTCGTAGACCGCGATCTCCTGGAGCGCCTCGCCGATCCCCTGGATGACGCCGCCGTGCACCTGGCCCTCGACGATCATCGGGTTGATCTGCGGCCCGCAGTCGTCCACGGCGATGTAGCGGAGGATCTTCACCACCCCGGTCTCCGCGTCCACCTCGACGGTGCAGAGGTGCGCGCCGAAGGGATAGACGAAGTTCGTGGGGTCGAAGAAGGCGGTCGCCTCGAGCCCGGGCTCCATGCCCGCCGGCATGTTCCACGCGACGTTGGCCATCAGCGCCGCCTCGGCGAAGGTCTTCTTCTTGTCCGGCGAGCCGCGCACCACGAACGCGCCGTCCTTCCACTCGATGTCCGCCTCGTTGGCCTCGAGCAGGTGCGCCACGAGCTTCTTCGCCTTCTCCTTCACCCGCCGCGCCGCCAGCACCACCGCGATGCCGCCCACCGCCGTGGTGCGGCTCCCGTAGGTGCCCCATCCCTGCGGCGTGGACTCGGTGTCGCCGTGCACGATCTCGACGCTCTCCACCGGATAGCCGAACTCGTCGGCGACGATCTGCGCGAAGGTCGTCTCTTCGCCCTGACCGTGCGGGCTGGTGCCGATGTAGACGCGGACCATGCCGGTGGGATAGACCCGCACCACCGCGGAGTCGTACAGCCCGCCGCCGAAGCCGACCGCGCCCGCCACCGCCGAGGGCCCGATGCCGCAGATCTCGGTGTAGGTCGAGATGCCGAGGCCGAGATACCGGCCCTGTTTGCGCGCCTTCTCCTGTTCGGCCCGGAAGGCCTGGTAGTCGAGCATGCCGAGGGCCTTGTCGAGCGTGCCGTGGTAGTCGCCGGAGTCGTACGCCACGCCGGTGGCGACGGTGTACGGGAACTGCTCCTTCTTGATGAAGTTCTTGCGCCTGACGTCGATCGGGTCCTTCCCGATCTCCCGCGCGAACGTGTCCACCAGCCGCTCGACGAGAAACGTCGCCTCGGGCCGGCCCGCCCCGCGATAGGCGTCCACCGGCGTCGCCGTCGCGTACACGCCGTGGACGGTGCCGTGGATGTTGGGGATGGTGTACGCGCCGGAGTACATGAGGCCGTGCAGGATGGTGGGGACGCCCGGCGCCGCCGTCGACGCGTAGGCACCGAGACCCGCGTACACCTTCGTCTTGAGGCCGGTGATCGTGCCGTCCCGGTCGCCGCACATCTCGACGTACTCGACGTGGTCCCGGCCGTGGATCGTCGCCTGGTAGTTCTCGGAGCGGTCTTCCGTCCATTTCACCGGACGGTTGAGGTCCATCGACGCGAGGCACGCCAGCACCTCGTCGGCGTAGCAGGGGATCTTGCTGCCGAACCCGCCGCCCACTTCGGGCGCGATGACGCGCACCCGGTGCTCCGGGAGCTTCAGCATGACCGAGCAGAGGAACCGGTGGATGTGCGGGTTCTGGCTGGTGACCCAGAGGGTGAGCTGGCCGGTGCCGCGGTTGTAGCTCGCGACGGCGGCGCGCGGCTCCATCGCGGTGGGGAGGAGGCGTTGCTGCACGATGCGCAGCGCCACCTTGACCTCCGCCTTCGCGAACGCCTCGTCCGCGTTGCCTCCCGCCACCACCCAGGTGAAGGCGAGGTTGTTCGGCACGTCCGCATGGAGTTGCGGGGCGCCGGGTTTGGCGGCCGCCTCGGGGTCGGTCACCGCCTTGAGCGGCTCGTAGTCCACCTCGATGAGGTCGAGCGCGTCCCGCGCCGCCGCGCGCGACTCGGCCACCACCAGCGCCACGCCGTCCCCCACGTAGCGCACCTTCTCGTGCGCGAGGAGCGGATGGGGCGGCACCTTGAGATCGCAGTTCGGCACGTTCCAGGCGCACGGCACCGGGACCACGCGGTCCTTGATGTCGGCGCCGGTGTACACGGCGAGGACGCCGGGCGCCGCCTTCGCGGCCTTCACGTCGACCTTCCTGACCTTCGCGTGTGCGTACGGGCTGCGCAGGACCGCGGCGTAGACGAGGCCCGGGAGCTTCACGTCGTCGGTGTAGGTGGCCTGCCCGGTGATGAGGCGGGGGTCCTCGCGCCGCTTGATGCCGGAGCCGAAGAGCGTGGGCATGGCGGGCCCTCCTCAGGACGCGGCGCGGGCAGGCGCCGCGCCGCGCAGGGTGGTGGCCGCGGACTGGATCGCCGCGACGATGTTCTGGTAGCCGGTGCAGCGGCAGTAGTTCCCCTCGATGGCGTGTCGGATCTCGGCCTCACTGGGACTCGCGTTCTGCGCCAGCAGGTCCACCGCCGTCATGATCATCCCCGGCGTACAGAAGCCGCACTGGAGCCCGTGCTTCTCCCAGAACGCGTTCTGGAGCGCGTGCAGGTCGCCGTTCTTCGCCAGCCCCTCGATGGTCGTGATCTCGCTCCCCTCGGCCTGGACGGCGAGCATGGTGCAGCTCTTCACCGCGCGGCCGTCCACCAGGACGGTGCAGGCGCCGCACTGGCTGGTGTCGCATCCGATGTGGGTGCCGGTGAGGTCGAGGTCGTCGCGCAGCACGTGCGCGAGCAGCGCGCGCGGCTCGACGTGGGCGGTGCGGGTCGCGCCGTTCACGCGCAGGGTGACGGGTCGGGTCATGACGGGCTCCGGGTCCGCTACGGGATGACGGTGTGAGGACGGAAAGCGTACGCCCCGGCGGAAGCGCGCGTCAAGAGCCGCCGCTTTGTGGCCGTTCCCCTTCATCATATAGATTGGGGACCATGGGCCACCGGCTGGTGTTGCTGCGCCACGGCGAGAGCACGTGGAACAAGGAGAACCGGTTCACCGGCTGGACCGATGTCGGCCTGTCCAAGAAGGGAACGGGCGAGGCGGCCGCGGCCGGATCGCTGCTGCGCGCGGAAGGCTACGGGTTCGATGTCGCCTACACCTCGGTCCTCAAGCGCGCGATCAAGACCCTCTGGCTCGCGCTCGAACAGCTCGACCAGATGTGGATCCCGGTGCACCTCGACTGGCGTCTGAACGAGCGGCACTACGGGGCGCTCCAAGGGCTCAACAAGGCGGAGACGGCGGCGAAGTTCGGCGAGGTGCAGGTGCTGCGGTGGCGCCGAAGCTATGACGAGCCGCCGCCGCCGCTGGAACCGGCCGACGAGCGGCATCCGCGGCACGACCCGCGCTATGCCGGCCTCACGCCGGATCAGCTGCCCCGCACCGAGTCGCTGAAGGACACGGTGGCTCGCTTCCTCCCCTATTGGCACGGGACGATCGCCCCCGTGATCCGGTCGGGGCAGAAGGTGCTCATCGCGGCGCACGGCAACAGCCTGCGCGCCCTGGTGAAGCACCTGGATGGTGTGTCGGACACGGACATCGTGGGGCTCAACATCCCCACCGGGATCCCGCTCGTGTACGAGCTGGACGACTCGCTGGCGCCGGTTCGGCACTATTACCTTGGGGACCCCGAAGCGGCGCGCCGCGCCGCCGAGGCGGTCGCGAGCCAGGGGAAGAAGCAGGTCTAGTTCCGGGGACACCGGTGGCAACGCGGATGGTGCGTTGCCCGTACCTCAGGCCATGAGAGACACCGCCATGTCCATCCGCGCGCGTTACGTCGCCGGTCTCGGTCGCACGGTCCTCCTTTTCGTACCCGCCATGTTCCTGGCCGCCGCCGCGATGGCCCAGGTGCATGAGGTGACGGGCCGCGTGCTCGACGGCGCCGGCCGCCCGGTCGCGGGCGCCGTCGTCTCGCTGGAGGAGATCCGGCGCGGCGGCTCCACGGACACCACGGGCGTTTTCCTCCTGGCGCGCGTCCCCGCCGGCCGCTACACGCTGGTGGCGCGCAAGCTCGGGTACACGGCGCAGACGCGCGCGGTGCTGCTGGACCGCGACCTCGCGCTGGACCTCACGCTTTCCGCCTCGCCGGTCGTGGTCGAGCCCATCTCGGTCACCGCGACCCGCGGGCCCGGGCTCGCCATGAGCTCGCCGCTGCCGACCGGCGCGCTCAACGACGAGGCGCTCCGCCGGGAGCCCGGCGTCTCGCTCGCCCACGCGCTCGCCGGCCTCGCCGGCGTGCGGGTGCTGGGCACGGGCGCGCAGATCGGCAAGCCGGTGATCCGTGGCCTCGCCGGCTCGCGGGTTCTCGTCCTCGATGACGGCATGCGCCTCGAGGATTACTCCTGGAGCGAGGAGGACGGCCCCTCGGCCGACGTCGGCCTGGCGCAGCGGGTCGAGGTGATCCGCGGGCCGGCGAGCGTGCTCTACGGCTCGGACGCGCTGGGCGGCGTGGTGAACGTGATCTCGGAAGGGCTTCCCGAGGCGCGCGGGATGTCGCGGATGTCGTTAGGCAGGGTGGACGTCTACGCGGCCACCAACAACGCGGAAACGGGCGCCACGGTGCGCCTCGAGGGCGCGGGTCGCGGGCTGGGATGGCGCACCGGCTTCTCCTTCCGGCGCGCGGCGAGCCTCCACACCCCCGACGGCGAGCTCGACAACACCGGCTTCACGGCGCTGAGCGGAGAAGCGGCGCTCGGGCTCCGGCACGCGCGCGGGACCACCACGCTGCGGATCGCGCATCAGGGCGGCGAGTTCAAGCTGCTCGAGGCGAACGGCCCGCCCGCCGGGGGCGGGGGCGGCGCGGACCAGGGTCCGGTACGGAAGGCCGGCGACGACCGGCTCCAGGTGAGCGGCGACTACTTCGTGGGTCCGCTGCGGCTCGAGACCAGGGCCCAGTGGCAGCGCCACTCGCTCATCGAGGTCTCCGACGACGCCGGCGGCGCGCCGGGCCAGGAGACGGCGGCGTTCGATCTCCTCCTCAATACCGCCTCGCTCGACGTGCTCGCCCACCACGTCGCGGGCTCGTGGCTCCACGGCACCTTCGGCGTCTCCGGGCTCTACCAGACCAACGACACCCGCGGCCCCATCCCGCTCGTCCCCGACGCCACCGTGCGGGGGGGCGCCGCCTTCCTGTTCGAGGAGGCGACGTTCGGCCGCTGGAGCCTGCTGGCGGGCGGCCGCGTCGATTCGCGGCGCATCGCCGCGGACAGCAACACCACGCTCGCGCTCAGCGCGACCACGCGGACCGCCTCGGCGTGGTCCGGGGATGTGGGGCTGGTCTTCCGGCCGCTCCCGTCCCTCGCGCTCGCCGCCAATATCGGCCGCGCGTGGCGCGCACCGAACCTCTTCGAGCTCTTCACCAACGGTCCGCACCTCGGCGAGGCGCGGTACGAGATCGGCAAGGCGGACCTCGCCGACGAGCACGGCACCAACGGGGACGTCAGCGTGCGGTGGCAGGGCGGGTCGTTCCGCGCCGAGGTGGCGGCGTACCGGAATCAGATCGACGACTTCATCTACATCACGCCCACCGCCCAGTACCTGCCGGCGCCCACGCCCCCCGACTCGCTGCGGGTGTACCGCTACGTGGCGGCGAACGCGCGGCTCGAGGGCGGTGAGGCTTCGGCGGAGTGGGATGCGGGGCGGGCGTTGACCCTCCACGCGCGCGGCGACATCGTGCGCGGGACCAATCGCGGCACCGGCGAGCCGTTGCCGCTGATGCCGCCGCGGCGGGTGGTGGTGGGCGCCGACCTGCACGGCGACCTCTCCTGGGCGTCGCGCGCCCGGGCCGGCTTCGAGGTCGAGATGGTCGCGCGGCAGGACCGCCTCAACCCGCTCGACCTCGCGACCGGCGGTTACACGCTGGTCGGCCTCGAGGCGGGCTTCACGCGGACCTTCGCCGGCCGCCTGATGCGCATCGATCTCCTGGTGCGCAACGCCGGCAACGTCAGGTACCGCGACTTCCTCAGCCGCTACAAGGAGTTCGCGCTCGACCAGGGACGCAACGTGCTGCTCCGCGTCTCGACGGCGTCCTAGCCGCGCCTAACGCAGCCTCCCCAGCGGGTCCGCCGGCCAGTCGCGCACCGTGATGCGCTGCTGGAGGCGGCGCTCGCCCAGCGTCAGCCGGATGACGTACTCCCCCGGCGGGACCCGGCGCAGGTCCGCCGGCGTGGTCGGGCCGCCCAGCTCGCGCGGACGGGGCCGGTCGCGCAGCAGGTCCCAGTTGACCCGCTGCAGCCCCGGATAGCCGGGACCGTTGATGGTGCGGACCGTGTCGCCCGCCGCGGTCGTGATGAGCAGCCGCACCCCCTCGGCCTGGACGTCGCGCACGTAATAGGCGATGGGCGCGCGCGAGGGGTTGGGCGCCGTGAACGGATGGCTCCCCCAGCTCGGCCAGGTGTTGCGCTGGCGGTACTGGAATGCCTGCGCCGGGGCGAAGAGGTGCACGCTCTCGGTGAGGAGCGAGTCGGTCATCTCCTCGAGCGCGGTCACGTCCGCCACGTAGACGCCGCGGCCGTGCGTCCCGATCACCAATTCGTGCTGCGCGAATGAGAGCGCCATCCGCTCGACCATCACGTTGGGGAAGTTCCGGCCCAGCCGCAGCCAGCGACGCCCCCCGTCCACCGTCGTGTACACCCCGTTCGACGTCCCCACGAACAGGAGCCGCGGGTTGCGCGGGTCCTCGAAGACCGTCAGGCTGCCGCGGCCCGCCGGGAGCCCCTGGCCGATGTCGGTCCAGGTGCGGCCGAAGTCCGCCGTCGTGAGCACGTGCGGTGCGTAGTCGTCGCGGAAGTGGCAGTCGAGCGCGATGTACGCCGTGCCCTCGGCGTGGTATGAGGCGGCGATCGTGCTCACGAAGCAGGTGTTCGGCACGCCGCGCGGCAGATTGGCCGTGACGTTGGCCCAGGTCCGCCCGGTGTCCTGCGAGACCCAGAGGAACCCGTCGTCGGTCCCGGTCCAGAGCACGGCGCCCGTCTTCGGGCTCTCGGCGATGGAGAAGATGGCGTGATAGCTGGTGTTGCCCGCCTCGGGCGCGGGCGCCTGCCGGGGCGTGCGCGTCATGTCGGGACCGAGGGTCTCCCAGTCGTCGCCGCCCCGCCGCATGCGGAAGAGGCGGTTCGATCCCACGTACACGGTGCCCGAATCATGCTGGGAGACGAGGATGGGCGCGGTCCATCCCCAGGTGAACTCGTACCCGCTCTCGGCGCCCGCGTCGAGCGAGAGAGGCTGGATGCCGTCCCGCTCCCAGGTGCGCCGGTCGAGCCGCGAGACCGACCCGAACTGCGACTCCGCATAGACGGTGGCGGGATCGTTCGGCGGGATCTGCACCCACATCCCGTCGCCGCCGTCCACCGGGTACCAGTCGGCGTCGGCGATGCCCGAGGTGTCCCGCGTCCGGCTCGGCCCGCACCAGACGCCGTTGTCCTGGAGCCCGCCGCAGATCTGGTAGGGCGTCTGCGCGCTGTCCACGATCACCGTGTAGAACTGGCCCATCGGGATCGGCATGTGCCACCACGCCCGGCCCTTGTCGTACGACACGTAGGCCCCGCCGTCGTTCCCCAGGATGAGGTGCGAGCCGTCGAGCGGATCGATCCAGACCGCGTGGTAGTCGCCGTGCACGCGGGCCAGCGAGTCGGGCGCGAAGGTGCGGCCGCCGTCCCGGCTGTGCAGCAGCGGCGCGCTCGTCACGTACAGGTTGTTGCTGTCGCTGGGATCGACGAAGATCTCGTCATAGTAGTAGTGCGGGTTGGCGGCCAGGTCGTTCACCTGGGCCCACGTCGCCCCCGCGTCGGACGACCGGAAGACGCCGCCGAAGCGGCCCTGCGCCGGGTCGTTCACCCCGCGGTCCACCGCGATCATGGCGAAGACCAGGTTCGGGTTCTGCGCCGAGATGGCGATGCCGATGCGGCCCACGCGGCCCGAGGGCAGGCCGTTCGTCAGGCGGGTCCAGGTCGCGCCGCCATCGGTGGTCTTGAAGATGCCGCTCGTCGCGCCGACCCCTTCCATGTGGCTGCCGCCCCAGCGCAGCCGGTGCCACGCCGCCGCATACAGCACTTCGGGGTTCGACGGGTCCATCTCGAGGTCCACGAACCCGGTCGTATCGTCCACGAAGAGCACCTTGCTCCAGGTGTGACCGCCGTCGGTGGTCTTGAAGACGCCGCGCTCGCTGTTGGGCCCCCAGAGATGGCCGAGCGCCGCGACGTACACGATGTCGGGATTGGTGGGATGGATGACGACGCGCCCGATCGCGCGGGTCTCGCCGAGCCCCATGTTGGTCCAGGCGCGCCCGCCGTTGGTGGACTTGTAGACGCCGTCGCCCCAGTACTGCGAGCGCAGGCTGTTCTTCTCGCCGGTGCCGGCCCACAGGATGTTGGAGTCGGAGGGCGCCACGGCGAGGTCGCCGATGGTCTCGGAGCCGAGGCCGGTGGACACGGACTGCCAGGTCACGCCGGCGTTGTTGGTCCGCCAGACGCCGCCGCCGGCGCTGCCGACGTAGAAGGTCCGCGGCCTCGGCTCGCGGGAGGTGGGCACCGCGATGGCGGTGACGCGGCCGCTGTAGGCGGCGGGCCCCACCAGCCGGATGTTGGTGCTCTCGACGAACCGCGCGAGCGCGTCGCGCCGGGTCGAGTCCTGGCGCGTGGTGTCGGATGCGGCAGCCGCGGCGGGGGCCTGACCGCGGGGCGGCCGTGCCGGGCGCTGAGCGGCGAGCGAGGGGACGAGGGCGACTAGCAGGCTGCCGGCGATTCCGAGTCGAGTCGTACGCATGGCCGTCGAGGGTTGAGGGTGGGCGCGAATTCTATCTCGCGGGGGCGCGCGCGGCAAAGGCGGGTTATCTTCGCGCGCCATGGGAGACCGCCGCTTCGTGGATCGTGATGGCCGGGGCTGGGAGGTCCGGGTGCGCGGCCGCACGGACTGGATGTTCGAGCCGGTCGAGGGGAACCCCGGCCCCACGCGCACCGCGGCGGCGCCCGGGTACGAGCGCGACCCGTTCGAGATGAGCGTCGAGGAGCTGCAGCGGCTGCTCGATACCACCCCCGCGCCCGGGCAACGGAAGACGCCGTCGCCCTTCCGCGATTGAGCAGCCCCGCCGCCCTTTCCGAGCCCGGCTCCCGCCGGTACCTTCGACCGGCTCTCCTCTCCAGGGACATCCTCTGACCGACGCCGTGCAGCGCCTCTCGGCCGCGCTCTCCGACCGCTACCAGATCGAGCGGGAACTCGGCGCGGGCGGGATGGCCACCGTCTACCTCGCCCACGATGTGCGCCACGACCGCAAGGTCGCGCTCAAGGTCCTGCGGCCCGAGCTGGCGGCCATTCTCGGCGGCGAGCGGTTCCTGCACGAGATCAAGACCACGGCCAATCTCCAGCATCCGCACATCCTCTCGCTGTTCGACTCCGGCGAGGCGGACGGTCTCGTGTACTACGTGATGCCGTACGTGGAGGGCGAGAGCCTGCGGGACCGGCTGAACCGCGAGAAGCAGCTCCCGGTCGAGGACGCGGTGCGCATCGCGCGCGAGGTGGCCGACGCGCTGGAGTACGCGCATCAGCACGGCATCGTACACCGCGACATCAAGCCGGAGAACATCCTGCTCCACGGCGGGCACGCCATGGTGGCGGACTTCGGCATCGCACTCGCCGCTTCGCGCAGCGACGGCGGAACGCGGATGACCGAGACGGGGATGTCGCTGGGCACGCCGCACTACATGAGTCCCGAGCAGTCCATGGGGGAACGGGAGATCACTCCCAAGGCCGACATCTATGCGTTAGGCTGCGTGCTCTACGAGATGCTGACGGCGGAGCCGCCCTTCGTGGGCGCGACGGCGCAGGCCATCATCGCGCGGGTGATGACGGAGGAGCCGCGGTCGCTGACGCTCCAGCGACGGACGATCCCGCCGCACGTCGAGGCGGCAGTGCTCACGGCGCTGGCCAAGCTGCCGGCCGACCGATTCGCGAGCGCGGCGCAGTTCGCCGATGCGCTGGGGAAGACCGACTTCGCCATTCCGGCGACGCGCGCGGGGACCGCTTCGCGCGCCGCGGCGCGTCCGAGCGCCGGTCAGCGCGCGCTGGCGGCGGTGCCCTGGGTGCTCGCCGTGGCGGGTATCGGCACGAGCGCCTGGCTGGTGACCCATCCGCCGCGGCCGGTGCCGCCGCCCGCCGAGCGCTTCACACTGACCTTCGGTCGCGGCGCCGCGGCCACCGATGGGACCGGCTCGCCGATCGCGCTGTCGCCCGACGGATCGCGGATCGTCTACCTCGGCCAGGACTCCGCGGGCGCGCGGCATCTGTTCCTGCGCGGGCTCGACCGCGTGGACCCCGTGCCGATCCCGGGGACCGTGGAGGCGGACCAGCCGTTCTTCTCTCCCGATGGCGAGTGGCTCGGCTTCCGCCAGGACGGCAAGCTGCGCAAGGTGGCATTGGCCGGCGGCGCCGCGGTCACGATCTGTGACGCCTCGGGGTTGTTCTACGGAGCCTCGTGGGCCGCGGGCGACGTCATCGTCTTCTCTCAGGGCGGAAGGCTCAAGCGCGTCGCGGCGGCGGGCGGTCAGCCCACGGACGTGGCGGTGCCGGATTCCACGCTCCGCGAAGCCTATCGCTTCCCCGACCTGCTGCCCGACGCCCGCGCCGCCGTGTTCACCGCGGTCGGCGACTCGGGCCCCAGCCTTCGGGCGGTCACCTTGGGCAATGGCCGCGTGACACAGCTCGGGCATGCCGGGATGAGCCCGAACTACGTGGACGGCGGATACCTGGCTTACACCGAGGCGGACGGCACTCTCTTCGCGGCCCAGTTCGACCCACGAAGCCTGCGCCTCACCGGCGCGCCGCAGCCGGTGACCGATAACGTGCGGCTGGGCCCCGCGCAGGTCGCCAAGCTGGGCATCGCGCGCACCGGGTCGCTCGCCTATCTGAGCGGCTCGGCCGCCCAGTCGGAGCTCGTCCTGGTGGACCGCGATGGTCGCGCGCAGGCGCTGCCGGCCGTCCCGGCGAGGTACACGGCGCCACGGTTCTCCCAGGATGGCCGCCGCATCGCCGTGACGATCCAGGACCTGAATCGTCGGGCGACTTCGGGGACCGTTCTCGGGGACGTCTGGGTGTGGGACATCGCGGCGCGCAACTTCCAGCGGATCACCTTCGACACGGCGAGCGCCTACGGGGAGTGGATGCCGGATGGCCACCGGCTGGTGTACGGGCGGAACACGGGTGCCAGCGGGGTCGGCCTGTACACCATCCTGACCGACGGCAGCGGCCGGCCGGAGTCGCTGCTCACGCGGCCGAGCCCGATCTTCGAATCCAGCCCCACGCCTGATCGCCGCGGGATCGTGTTCCGGGAGAGCCACGCACAGACGGGCCGCGACATCTGGATCATGCCGTTGGACAGCCCGCAGACCGCGCGCGCGCTCCTGGTGACGCCGTTCGACGAGCGCAACCCCGCGGTGTCGCCCGACGGCCGGTGGCTGGCGTACGCCTCGAACGAGACCGGCGCGCTGGAGGTCTACGTGCGCAACCTCGCGGAAGGGAGCGGGCGCACGCGGGTCTCCACCGGCGGCGGGAGCGAGCCGCGCTGGGCGCGCAATGGCCGCGAGCTGTTCTTCCGGAGCCGCGACTCGGTGTACGTGGTGCCCGTCACGCCGGGACCGGAGCTCCATGCCGGAGCGCCGCGTGCGTTGTTCGGCGGGCGGTTCTCGACCGCGAACACGACCGACTGGGATGTGGCCCCGGATGACCGGGCGTTCGTGATGGTGCGCCCGCCGGACGCCGCCTTGGGGGGAACGCCGGTGAACATCGTCCTGCACTGGTTCGACCAGCTGCGGGCGCAACGACGGTAGGCCGATGACCGAAACTCTGTCCCGCCTCCGTGCCGCCCTGAGCCGTAGCTACCGCATCGAGCGGGAGCTGGGCCAGGGGGG
>JBGPHD010000046.1:0-20154 GCA_041484135.1 Gemmatimonadota bacterium | reverse complement strand
CGTGCGCGGCGCCGTCAGCCGTGCCGCCGCGCGCGGCGCGAAGACGGTGCTGGTCGCCTGCACCGACCCGCCGAAGGACCTGCTCCTCAACGTGGATGTGGCGATCCTGCCCAAGGTGGGTCCCGAGGCGCTCACCGGCTCGACGCGGCTCAAGGCGGGCACTGCGTCCAAGCTCGTCCTCAACGCGGTGACGACGGGCGCAATGCTGCGCTGGGGGAAGGCGTACGGCAACCTGATGGTGGACCTGGTCGCCGTGTCGGAGAAGCTCCGGGACCGCGGCGAGCGGATCGTGATGGAGGTGTGCGGCGTCCCGCGTGAGGCCGCGCGCGACGCGATCGCCGGCGCGCAGGGCCGGGTGAAGACGGCCATCGTGATGATGAAGCGCGGCGTGGACCGCGAGGCCGCCGAACACCTCCTTGCCGAGGCCGGCGGTTCGACGCGCCGCGCGGCCGGCGCGCCCCCGCCCCCGGTGACGCGGCCGCACGGGGAGCGCCGGGACTCCCGTGGCTGAGGCCCGCGGGCCGTTGCTCGCGGTGGGCGTCATGTCGGGCACGTCGCTGGACGGCGTGGACGCGGCGCTGGTGAAGATCGAGGAGCCCTCCCCTGACGATTTCCGGGTGGCGCTGCGTGCCCGCCGGACCATCCCGTACGGCGGCGAACGGCGCGCGCGCATCGCCGACGCCATCGCGCGGGGCGGCGCGCGTGACCTCGCCCTCCTCCACGCGGACCTGGGCGCGTGGTTCGCGGAGGCGGTGGAGACCCTGCTCGATGACGCGGGCGTGGCGCCGGCGGCGGTCGCGTTCATCGCCTCGCACGGACAGACGGTCTGGCACGAGCCGCGGCGCGCGAGCTGGCAGTTAGGCAGCGCGGCGGTGATCGCCGAGCGGCTGGGCATCCCGGTGGTGTCGGACTTCCGGGCCCGCGACGTGGCCGCGGGCGGGGAGGGGGCGCCGCTGGTGCCGCGGGTGGACCGGCTCCTCTTCGCCCGGGAGGACGGCTGGCGGGTCCTCCTCAATCTCGGCGGGATCGCGAACCTCACCCTCGTTCCGCCCAAGGGCGACCCCCGGCCGCTCCTCGCCTTCGACACCGGCCCCGGCGTGATGGTGATCGACGCCTGCGTCCGCCGGCTCGTCCCCGGCCGGAGCTTCGACGAAGGCGGAGCCCTGGCGCGGTCGGGGCGCGTGCTGGCGTCCGTCGTGACCGAGTCACTCGCGCACCCGTTCTTCGCGGCGTCGCCCCCGAGGTCCACCGGGCGCGAGCAGTTCGGCGAGGCTTACGCCGACGGCTTCATCTCGCGATGCCTGGAGCAGGGGGCCGGCCCGGCGGACGTGCTCGCGACGGCTGTCGAGGTCACCGCCCGCGCCATCGGTGAGAGCGCCGCGCGCTTCATCCCGAAGGACCGCTCACCCAGGGACGTGGTGCGCTCGGGGGGCGGCGCGCGAAACGCCGCACTGGTCGCCGCCCTCGAGCGGTGCTGGCCCGGCCCCGAGCACGCGTCCTTCGACGACCTCTACTTCGACGGGGACATGAAGGAGGCCGTGGCCTTCGCGTTCCTCGGCTATCTCACTTGGACCGGCCGGCCGGGGAACGAGCCCGGCGCTACCGGCGCCCTTGGCCCGCGGATCCTCGGCACGGTGACGCCCGCATGACGCACACGCGCCGTGAGGTCCGGTGCCGTGGCGGCTGACGCGATGACGCCTAACGCCGAGCTGGTGATGCCGGCGATCCGGTGGGACCCGCAAGGCGGGTTCGCGCCGGCGGGGCCCGCCATCGCGGAAGCGCTGGCGCTCGGCGTGGGTGGGTTCATCATCTTCGGCGGCGAGCGCGCGGCGGTGCGTGTCCTGACCGACGATATCACCGCCCGCGCGCCGCACCCGCTCCTCATCGCCTCCGACCTCGAGCGCGGCGCGGGCCAGCAGGTCCGCGGCCTGACACCGCTCCCCCCGCTCCTCGCCCTCGCCGGTCTGGGCGAGCCGGCGGTGCGTGAGGCCGCGCGCCTCACGGCGCGCGAGGCCCGCGCGGTCGGCATCAACTGGATCTTCGCGCCGGATGTGGACCTCGACATCGAGCCCGCCAATCCCATCATCCAGACCCGGAGCTTCGGCGCCGACCCCGCGCGCGTGGGTGCGCTGGCGGCAGCCTGGATCGAGAGTTGCCAGGCCGAAGGCGTGCTGGCGTGCGCCAAGCACTTCCCCGGGCACGGCCGCACCACCGGCGACTCCCATGACCAGCTGCCGGTGGTGGCGGCCGACACCGCCGCGCTCGAGGCCGACCTCGCGCCGTTCAAGGCCGCCGTGGCGGCCGGCGTGGCGAGCATCATGACGGCCCACGTCGCCTATCCGGCCCTCGACCCGTCGGGCGTCTCGGCCACGTACTCCGCGCCCATCCTGACCGGGCTCCTGCGCGGGGCGATGCGCTTCGACGGCCTCGTCGTCACCGACGCGCTCATCATGAAAGGCGCATTGACGGCGATGACGGAGGAGGAGGGCGCGGTGCGCGCGCTCGCCGCGGGCTGCGATCTGCTGCTCTATCCCGAGGACGTGGCCGGCGTGGTCCGCGCGATCGCCGCCGCCATCGAGAACGGGACGCTGCCGCGTGCCAGGGTGAAGGAGGCGCTGGCGCGCCGGCGGAAGGTGCTGGCGTGGCTGGCCGGAGCGGCCAAGGCCGGTCACGGTGCGCGGGCTGGGTCCGCCGCTGGAGGGCCGGAGGGCCTATCGTCCTCCACCGTGGCCGCGGTCCCGGATCCCGCGGGGGCGGCGCTCGCGCGCACGTCGCTCCAGGTGTTGCGGGGCCGGCTCCCGCGCCTCACGGGCACCGTCACCGTCGAGATCGTCGACGACGACGCCGGCCTGCCGTACCCCCTGCCGTCGCGCGACGTGTTCGCGGCCGCGATCGCCGAGCACGGCCTGACGTTAGGCGATGGCGGGACGCGCGTCGTGCTGCTCTTCGCCGACGTGAAGTCGGGGAAGGGGAGCGCCACGCTCAAGCCGGCGATCCGGCGCGAGCTGGAGTCCCGGCTCGCGCGGCCCGCCGTGGTCGTGCTGCTGGGCCACCCGCGCCGGCTGGCCGAGATCCCCGGCGATCACACCGTGCTGTGCGCCTTCAGCGGCGACGAGGTCATGCAGCGCGCCGCCGCGTCCCTCCTTACCGGTTGAACCGCTGACCCTTCCCGCGTGAACGCGCTCGACTGGCTGGTCGTCCTCGCGTATCTCGGCGGGACGCTGTGGCTCGGGTTGTGGCTCTCCCGGCGCGGCTCGAAGAGCCTGGCCGAGTACTTCGTGGGCGGCCGCGCCATCCCGTGGTGGCTGGCGGGCGCCTCCATGGCGGCGACGACCTTCAACGTGGACACGCCGCTCTACGTGGCGGGCCTGGTGGCGCGGCGCGGCATCGCCGGCAACTGGGAGTGGTGGAGCTTCGTGTTCGCGCACGTCGTCATGGCCGTGGTGCTGGCGCGGCTCTGGCGGCGCGCCGAGGTGATGACCGACGCCGAGCTGATCGAGCGGCGCTACGGGGGCCGGCCCGCGGCGCTGCTGCGCGCCACCCGCGCCTTCTTCTTCGGCATCCCGCTCAACTGCATCGCCATCGGCTACGGGATGCTGGCGATGCGGAAGGTCCTGGTCGCGCTCGACGTGGTCGGCGTCCTCGGCCTCCCGGGGGACCCGCAGCTCTGGGCGGTGGTGTTCATCGTCGTCCTGACCCTGGTCTACGCGGCGGCAGCCGGCCTCTGGGGCGTGGTGACCACCGACTTCCTGCAGCTGGTGCTCGCCCTGGTCGGCGCGATGCTCGTGGCCGGATACGCCCTGGCGGAGGTCGGCGGGCTCGCGGCGCTGCGGGAGCGCCTGATCGCCGCGGGTCACGCCGACGTCCTCCGCCTCACGCCGCGTCCCGGCGACGTCGCGCTCCCCTTCGGCACCTTCCTCGCCTACCTCGGCATCCAGTGGTGGTCGTACCGTCTCGCCGACGGGGGCGGGATGTTCGTGCAGCGGCTCTCGGCGGTGCGGAACGAGCGGGAGGCGGAGCGCGCGGCCGGGTTCTTCAACATCCTGAACTATGTGGTCCGCACCTGGCCCTGGGTGGTGGTGGCGATGGCCGCGCTGGTGGTGCTCCCCGCGCTCCCCGATCCCGAGCTGGCGTATCCGCTCATGATGCGGCGCTACTTGCCGGCCGGCGTGCTGGGCCTGGTGTTCGCGTCCCTCCTCGCGGCGTTCATGTCCACCGTCTCGACGCAGGTGAATTGGGGCGCGTCGTACGCCGTGCGCGACCTCTACCAGCGCTTCGTGGCGCCCGGCGCCGAGGACGCGCGGCTGGTCCTGGTCGGCCGTTTGGCCACGGTCGCCATCACGGTGGTCGCCGCCGTCGCCAGCTTCTTCATGGTCGATGTGGGCCGGGTGTTCCGCTTCCTCATCCTCTTCGGGAACGGCACCGGCACCGTGCTGCTGCTGCGCTGGTTCTGGTGGCGGGTGAACGCCTGGGCGGAATGGACCGCGCTGGTGGTGGGGATGGCGGTCGCGATCCTGCTGACCGCGGTGCCCGGCCTGGCGGGGCTCGCCTTCGGGACCAAGCTCGCGGTGACGGCGTTCGGCACGATGGCGCTGTGGGTCCCGGTGATGCTCCTCACGGGGCCGGAGCGCGCCGAGACCCTCGACGCGTTCTATGCCCGGGCGCGGCCGGGCGGCCCGGGCTGGGGCCCGGTGCGCGCGCGCGTCGGCATCGCGCCCGCGTCGGCGTTAGGCGCCGATCTCGTCGAGGTGGCCGCCGTGCTGATGCAGGTGCTGGGGCTGATGCTCGGCATCGGCGGCGTGGTGGTCGGGTCGGCCGCCTGGACGTACGGCGGCGCGGCGGCGGCGGCCCTGGGCTGGATGCTGGGACGCGCGCGCCGAGTGGCGCGGCGGACGCCCCTAACCCCTAACCCCTAACCCCTTCACCAGATCAGTCCCGCCCCCACGCCGAAGATCACGCCCGGCCGGTCGCTCCCACCGATGTGGGCCGCCGAGATGTCGATGTTGAGGCCGAGCAGGGAGATGCCCGTCCCGCCCGAGAGGATCAGGGACTTGAAATCCGACGCCGCGCCCACGCGGATGGGCACCAGGCCGAGGAGCCGGTATTCCGCGCCGCCCGAGACCTGCTGCGCGGCCTGCCGGTCGAGTCCCTCCTTCAGGCGGAGTTGCCCGCCCGCCGACAGCGACAGCGCGCCCGAGCGCAGCGCGACGCCGACCCGCAGGACCTTCGCGAACCCGGAGTTCGCCAGGATCGAATCGCGGTAGGCGCGCGCGATCGGGTCGGCGGCGATCTGCGTCTCGGTCTGGAGCGTGGTCCGGATCAGCGTGTCCTGCACGTTGCCGTTCGCGTTCTGCGACACCTGGAAAGTGGCGCGCTCGTAGGCGAAGCGCGACGGGTCCCAGGTCATGCTGCCGGCCGCGTTGACCAGCACCGCCGAGAGGGTCATCGCCCGGCCGCCTAACTGGAGCACGCCGCCGATGTCGACGCCGTAGCCGGTGCCGGGAGTCCCCTGGCCGCTCAGGATGTCGCCGAGGCCCTGGGGGTCGTAGCCGGTCTGGTAGTTGGTGTAGATGGCGTGGCCCGCCGCGGTCACGGCGAACGACGGGTTGATGCCGAAGCTGCTCGACGTCTCGTTGGCCCGGGCCAGACCGTGCCCGTAGATCTTCTTGTAGGTGACGCCGACGGAGAGCCGTCCCGCCGGGATCCTGAAGGCGTGGGAGAAGCTCCCCGCCAGCGTGGTGGCGGCCCATCCCCGGCCGCGGGAGCCCCGGGCCGTGAAGAACTCGCCCACGCCGGTGCGGCCGGCGTTGCCGTAGAGCGCCAGCTCGACCGCGTCGCGCCCCAGCGAGAGGTCCACATCCCCGGCGGTGCCCGCCGCGAAGGCGAACGAGCCGATCGAGAGGCCGATCGGCGTGATGCCGGTGATGTTCCGCACCGTGAGCACGGAATCGTCCAGCCCGATCTGGCCGAGCAGGTACTGCTTGTCCGCGTCGGAGAGGAAGTGGTTCGCGTAGGTGCGGAAGTCCTTCCAGCTGTACGTGTTGCTGCCCAGCTCGAGGTTGAGGTGCGGCAGGCCGATGGTGAAGCCGGGCCGGCCGGTGGCCGATAGCATGGCCGGGTTCCAGGCCACGGCCTCGTAGCCGCGGGCGAGCGAGGTGTAGGCGCCGCCTAACGCCAGGGCGCGCGGCGAGGGGTCGGGGAGCTGGGCGCTGAGCACCGCCGGAGCGAGGAGGCCGGCCAGCGCGAGCATCGTGCGACGCATGGCGATCCTCCTAGTTCTTGCGGGTGGAGACGCCGATCCGCGCGATCAGGGCGAGCCTGATGCCGATCGAGTCCGTGGCCGTGAGGGTGATGGTGCCGGGCCCGGGATTCGTCGCCCGGCCGCGGAGCTGCACGAACAGCGAGTCCTTCGCCTCCGCGACGGTCTGGAGCATGGCGAGCCCCGCCGCGCTCACGGCGCGCGTGGAGTCCACCTGGGTGTCCGCGGCGGCGAACGCCATCGGCAGCACGATCGTCGAGGGGTCGTTGTTGCTGAGGTTGGCACGGCTCGACGCCACGAACAGCGTGTCAGTCCCCGAGATCGCGACCGACTTGGTGAGCGTCAGGGCGAGCGATGCCGACCGTAACTCCTGCTGCAGGATGGTGCCGATCGACGCGTCAAGCTCCAGTGGCTGCACCGGGAAGCTCACGTTGGCGCTGGTGCCCGCCGGGACGATCGCGGCGGGGAACTGGCCCAGCAGCACGATCTTCTGCGACGGCAGCGGGACGTTCCAGTCGGCGTCCCACCGGGGCGCGAACGGGACGTCACAGGCGGTCGCGACGAGGGCGACGAGCGCCCCCGTGACGAGCGCGGGTCGGACGGGGATGCGCATGCGATGACCTCCTAGGGAAGCAGCGACTTGGCGCGGCGGATGGGCAGGCCGCGGATGATCCGCCCGCCGATGCCGCCGAATTCGACGCCGATGACCCGGCCGTTGCGGTCGAAGATCGGACTGCCGCTCGCGCCGGTGCCGCTGTAGGCGTCCAGCTCCAGCAGGGAATCTGGCACGATGCGGCTCACGCCGCCGGTGACGAGCTTCACACGCGGGATGCTGCCTGGGTCACCGGCGCCGCCCGGGAAGCCCACCAGCGCGATCGGCGCCCCTTCGGCCAGGTCGCTCGGGCCATCCGCGAGGCCGGCCACCACGGGGAAGGGCCCCGCCGACTCCAGCTGGATGATCGCCAGGTCCGCATCCGGGGCGACGCGCACCAGCCGCGCCGGGAGCACGTCCGACGAGCCCGAGAACTGGATCGCGATGTCGCGCGGGCGCTCGCCCGCCTCGTTCATCACCACGTGGCGGTTGGTGACCATCAGGCCGCCGGTCGTCACCGAGAACGCCGTCCCGGTCCACATCTGCGTCGTGTCCGCGAAGCGGACGTAGATCATCGCGATGGCCCGGGCGTTGGCGCCGAGGATGGCGTTGTAGTCGACGCCCTGCGCCACGGTGATGTTCGCCTGCCGGGTGCGCGCGCTGTCGAACTGCCGTTGGATCACCTGCCGCCGCGTCGGGTCGGTCTCCCGGTTCATCGCGCCCTGGAGCGAAAGCACGGTCGAGTCGGCCGCCGCCTTGGCGGCGGTGAGGTCGCGGAGCCGGACGCGCAGCCCGGTGATCGTGGTGTCGGCCACCGCCTGTTGCTGCGCGGCCGTCCTCCCCTGCCAGAGGAGGATCGCGGCCGCGCCGACCATCACGATGAAGAGCACGATGGTGACCGCCCGCACCCGCGTGGCCTGCGCCCGCACCTCGGCGCGCAGCACCGACGTCATCGACGGCCCGCGGCCCCCCGGCGTCGGCCGCCGCGGCGCGTCGTCGGCGGGGCTGTGGCTGGCCGTGGCGGGTGCCGGTGGGAGGTTCGGCGCCGGGGCCCGGTCCCGGGTCTCGCGCGGCGCCGGCTGCGAGAACGGCGAGGCGGAGGCGCGCGCGGGGGGCGCGTGCACCGCCGGCATGATGACCTCTTCCTGCTCCTTCACGAGGTGGAACTCGACCTCCGGCCCGTGCACGCCGAAGCGCAGCTTGTCCCCGTGCGACAGGTTCCGGTCCCCGGCGATCTTCTCGCCGTTGAGATAGGTCCCGTTCCGGCTGCCGAGGTCGCGCAGCAGGTAGTTGTCGCCGGTCTTGACGATAGCGGCGTGGCGGGTGGACGCGTCGAGGTCCTTCTCGGCGTCGAAGCGGACGTCGGAGAGCGGATGGCGGCCGATGCCGATGTACGACTTCTCGTAGACCTCGTGCTGGCCGGCGTGGGCCCCCGAGATGATCCGGATCTCACACTTCACGAGGCGAAGCGCCCCTGGTCCCCGCGCGGGCTCAGAACGGCCACCACTTCTTCTTCTGGGGCGCGGCCGCCGGCGGCGGCGTCACCGACGCTTCGGTCTTCCGGCCGCTCTCCACGCTCTCCGGCTTGTAGATCGGCACCGGCTCGGTGGTGGACTCGGTGTCGAGCAGCGGGTAGACCTGGTGGCCCACCGGCTCGTTGCCGTCGGCGGCCGGCAGGCCGTCGCCGCCGAACCGCGCCACGATGCAGGTGATGTTGTCGGGGCCGCCGCGCGTGTTGGCCAGGTCGATCAGCTCCTTGCAGATCGCGACGAGATCCGTGTTGCCGGTCACGATGCGGAGCATGTCGTCGTTCTTGACCAGGCCCGAGAGCCCGTCGGAGCACATCACGAGCATGTCGCCGGTGCGCAGCTCCTGCCGGGTGAGGTCCACCTTGACGTGCGGGTCGGGGCCGAGGGCCTGGAGGATGATGTTGCGCCGCTCGCTGACGGCGGCCTCCTCCTCGGTGAGCTCGCCCGCGTCCACCAGCCGCTGCATGAGCGACTGGTCCTTGGTGATCTGGACGATCCGGCCCGCGCGGATGAGGTAGCCGCGGCTGTCGCCGATCTGGGTGAGGTAGAGCGCGCCCTGGTAGACGCCGGCGGCCGTGGTGGTGGTCCCCATGCCGCGGTGCTCGACGTGGCTCTTGGCGTACTCGTGGATCTGCTGGTTGGCGATCTCGACCGCCTCGCGCAGGCGATAGGCGAAGCGCTGCTCGGTGTTCTCCTGGTCGTTCCCCCACTCGGTGATCATGTGGTTGTAGATGGTGTCCACCGCCATGTCGCTGGCGATCTCGCCGGCGGCGGCGCCTCCCATCCCGTCGGAGACCACGAACAGCGAGCCGCGCGGCCCGACCTCGTGCTCGCGCACGTCGGGCTGGAGCGAGGCGTTGCGGCGCGTCAGGTCCGCGACGAGGAAGCTGTCCTCGTTGTGGTCCCGCGTCTGGCCGACGTCGGTCCGGCCGAAGACCTCGACCTTCACCGGCCCGCTCATGGCTCGACCCCTACGGAGCGCAGCATCAGCATCAGCCTGTCCCGCTGCGCACCCGCCGCGTAACGGAGTCCGTTCCTGGCCCACTCGGTGATGCCAGCCGTGTCGGCGTCGGCGAGCTGTGTCAGGATCAGCTCCGCCATGTCCGTTTTCTGCTTCGCCGTGGCGTCGGCCTGATAGAACACCCAGCGGGCGATCCGTCTGGCCACATTGGCCTGCCTGTTCTGGTCCGCCCGGACCGCCGCGTTCGCCGAGTCTTCGATCATCGCCACGTTGACGCCGCCCGGCGGCGGGTTTGTCCCGCGCACGGGCGTGTCCACTCGCGGCGGCGGATTGGTCCCGCCGGGGTTCCGGGGCGGCGGCGGGTTGTTCGTGTTGCCGGGGAGCCGCCCGGTCGTCTGGGTGGAGTTCGCCGTCGCCACCAGCGTCGTGTTGGGCCGCTGCGTCAACGTCGTGTCGCCCGTGGTGCCACCCCGCTTGAACCCACCCATCGCGAAGACCCCCACTCCGCCCAGCACCGCCACCGCGGCCATGCCGCCCAGCACCGGCACCAGCGGGAACTTCTTGGCCGGCGCGGGAGCGGCCGCGGCGGGCGCCGCCGCCGCGCCCTTCTTCTTCGCGGCGACGTGCCTGGTCGCTTCCTGGATCTGCTCCTCGCCCATGAGCTGCGTGGCCGCCGAGTGCGGGGGGGCCACGTCCACCCGCGTCGAGGGCACCGCGAGCCCCGCCACCGCCTCCATCGTGTCGCGCCCGAACTCGCCCGCCTGCTGGTAGCGGTCCGCAGTCGAGCGCGCCAGCGCCCGGTCGAGCACCGCCTGCATCTTGGCCGGGAACACGATATCGGGCCGCGACACCTCGAGCGGCGTGGGGTCGTCGGTCAGACGCTTGATCATCGTCTCCTGCGCGCTGTCGGCCTGGAAGGGCAGCACCCCGGTCAGCATCCGGTAGAGCACGAGGCCTAACGAGTAGATGTCGCTCCGGCCGTCGAGCTTGTCCCCCGAGAGCTGCTCCGGGCTCATGTACTCCGGCGTCCCCACCACCAGCCCCGTCTTGGTCACCTTCTGGCCCGACTCGTCCCCCGCCATCGCCTTGGCGATGCCGAAGTCCACCACCTTCACGATGTCCGAGCCGTCCCGGCCCGTGATGATCATGATGTTGTCGGGCTTGAGGTCGCGATGGACGATGCTGAGGTCGTGGGCGGCCTGGAGCGCGTCGGCCGATTGCTTGAGGATCGCCGCGGCGCGCACCGGCATCAGCGCGCCTTCCTTGTCGATGAGATCGGTGAGGGCGCAGCCCTCGATGAACTCCATCGCGAGGTAGATCAGCCCGTCGCTGGTCTCGCCGAAGTCGTAGATCTGGCAGACGTTGGGGTGGGAGATCCGGCTGGCGTTGGCCGCCTCGCGGTTGAAGCGGGAGACCGCGTCGGGGTCGTGGATCATCGCCTGCGTCATCACCTTGATGGCGCTCTTGCGGCCCATCTTGACGTGCTCGCCGAGGTACACGGCGCCCATGCCGCCCTCGCCGAGCTTCTTGGTGATGTGATACCGGTCGGCGACCACCTGGCCCACCAGGTCCGCCGACGCGCTCTTCGCCCGCAACGTCTGCCCGTCGTTGGGACAGAACTTGACGTTGTCGGGGAACTCCCGGTTGCAGACCGGACAGGTCTTCACGGCATCTCGACGAGCATCAGCTTGTCACCCACCAGGATCTTCGAGTTCTTCTTGAGCGCCACGTCGCCGCGCGCCGCCACCGCCACGCCGTTGCGGCTCCCCGCGTCGGCCAGCACGAAGTCCGCGTCCTCCGACCGGATCACGGCGTGGGCGCCGCTCATGGACGGGTCGTACGGGAACGCCCAGTCGCCCCGGTCCCGGCCCAGCGCGATGTCGCGCCCCGGCGAGAGGTGGAACACGTCCCGCACGCTGCCGTCGGCGCGCAATTGCGCGACGCTCGCGATGTCCGCACTCGGCACCAGCGAGCCCATCCGCCGCGTCGCGTCCGCGTCCGGCGGGTGGGGCCCCGGATAGCCGAGGCGCCTGAACCGCAACAGCTGCGAGCCGATCAGGATCAGGTCCCCATCCACCAGCTTGTGCGGCCCCTCGAGGAAGATCCACGTGCCGTTCCGCGACCCCAGGTCGCGGATCGAGAGCTTGCCGTCCTTCCACAGGAGCATCGCGTGGATCGGCGAGAGATACCCGTCGTCGGAAAAGGCCAGGTCCGCGCCGGCCCGCCCGAGCGTCGTCTCCTCGCCCACCGCCGCGTACCGGTTCCCCTTGGTGCCGTCCTCCGAGACCAGCACCAGCTGGACCGGCGGCTTGGGGGCCGTCTTCGGTGCCGAGAAGACGGCGGTGGCCTCGTGCGCCGGCGGCGTGGCCGCGGCGGCCGCCCCCGCTGCGCCGAGAGGACTGGCGCAGTTCGGACAGAACTTGAAGTCGGCGCTTGAGATCGCGGCGCCGCACTTGGGGCATGGAGGAGCTGACGTGGCCACTGCGGCCTCCAGCTTGGCGCCACAAAAGGCGCAAAAGGGCAGCGTCTTGTCCACCGCGTGCCCGCATGAGCTGCACTTGGTCGCCGGCTCCCCCGCTGCGCCCTCGCCCGTGGCATACACGCGGGTCGCGGGCGCGACAGCACCCGCGGGTGCGCCGACCGCCATCGCCGAAACGGACAGCGGCTTGCCGCAGTCCATGCAGAACCGCGAGCCAGATTCGTTCTTCCGGCCGCAGTGCGTACAGGTGGTCACGAGTAGGAACGCCCCCGCAAGTCGTTCGGCGCGGTTCGGTCGGCCAATATATGGGCCGGTTCAGGAGGAGGTCAACTGAGCTAAATTGACGGTGGAACGCAAGTTGGTGTAGGTTGCGCGCCCGATGCCACCATCCCGTGCCACCCGCCTTCTGGCCATCCTCCTGGCATGCGGGATCGGCGTCCGGGATGGCTCCGCCCAGCTCCAGCCGAGCCGCCGAACCCCGTCCCTTCCGGCCATTCCGCCCGTCGACGGCCCGCTCGAGCTGCACGTGGTGTACCCGCCCGCGGGCAGTCTGGTGACCGCGCGGGACAGCACGTTCCTCTTCGGCTCCACCGGGACCGGCCGCGCGAGCTTGACCATCGACGGCCGTCCTGTGCCGGTCGCGCCCAACGGCGCCTTCCTCGCCTGGCTTCCGCTCCCCGGAGATTCCTCGGCGACGCTGCACCTGGTCGCGCGCCGCGGCGCCGACAGCGCGTCGCTCGACCATCGGATCCGGTTGCCCCGCCGGTTCGTCCCGCCGCCGGGCCGCGTCTGGATCGACCGCGCCTCGCTGGAGCCGCGTGGGAACCGGTGGGCGGAGCCCGGCGAGATGATCCGGGTGTCGCTCCGGGCCTCGCCCGGCGCCGAGGTGATGGTGCGCCTGCCGGGTGGCCGCACCCTCCCGCTCGCGCCCGACACCGGCCTCTCGGTCGAGTACGGCCCCTTCGACGTGCGCCCCACGCGCCTCGCCGAGCGCACGACGACCCGGTACGCCGGGATCTTCCCCGCGGCCGCGCTGGGGGGGACGCTCCCCGCAGTGACGTCCGCGGGCACGCTGCCGGCGGCGCCCGACACGGCGCTCGCGGCGTGGGTCGTCGCGGCGAACGGGGCCGACACCGCGCGCGCTCCGCTGCCGCTCCGTCTGGCGCTGGTGGACCCGCAGGCCCGGCCCGTCGTGGTCCTCGACGACGACACCGCGCGCACCGGCGCCACCCGCGGCGCGGCCATCGGCATGCCGATGCCGGCCGGCACGTACGACTGGTTCTTCCGCAACGGAACGGTCGCTGCGGTGAGCGGGCGCGTGAACGAGTTCGTGCGGGTGCGGCTCGCCGACGCGGCGACCGCCTGGGTGTTCCTCACCGAGATCGCGGGGACCCTGCCCGCGGGCACACCGCCGCCGTGGAGTCGGGTGGGCCTGGTGCGCTTGACGCCCGGTGACTCGAGCGTGATGGCCCGGGTCAGTCTCGGCACGCGCTTGCCCTTCCGGGTGGACGAGGACGACCGGAGTCTGACGCTGCGGATCTACGGGGCGCAGGCGGACCTGGACTGGCTCCAGTACGGCGGCACCGACCCGCTGGTGCGCCGCATGACGTGGGCGCAGGCCGCGCCCGATGAGGTCACGGTGACCTTCGACCTCTCCGCCGGCGTGTTCGGCTACCGGACCAGGTGGGACGGGACCGACCTGCTGCTGGAGATCCGCCGCCCGCCGGCGATCGACCGCGCACACCCGCTCCGGGGCCGGACGATCGCCATCGACCCCGGGCATCCGCCCCTCGGCGCCACCGGGCCGACAGGCCTCAGGGAGGCGGACGCGAATCTCGCCGTCGGACTGGCGCTCCGCCGCTTGCTGGAGGGCGCCGGCGCGCGGGTCGTGATCGTCCGCACCACCGACACGGCGATCGGCCTTTACGAGCGCACCACCATGGCCGAGCGCGCGGGTGCGGAGGTCCTGGTCTCGATCCACAACAACGCCTTCCCGGACGGGGTGAACCCCTTCGAGAACAACGGCACCAGCACCTACTACTTCCAGCCGCGATCGGTGCGGCTCGGCTTCCTGGTCCAGGACGCGCTGGTCCGCGAGATGGGGCTCCGGAACCTCGGCGTGGGCCGCGGGGACCTGGCGCTGGTGCGGCCGACCTGGATGCCGGCGATCCTCACCGAGGGCGCCTTCCTCATGATCCCGGAGCAGGAGAACGCCCTGCGCACGCCCGCCTTCCAGGAGGCGTACGCGCGGGGAGTGGCGCTGGGCATCGAGGTGTGGCTGCGAGAGCTGGCGGCGCCGGCGCGATGAGGGCGCGCGGGCTCGCCTGGCTCGGGCTGGTCGTGGCGCTGGCGAGCCCGTTAGGCGCCCAGACCCATCCCGGCGGCCGGTGGTGGACCCTCGAGACGGCCCACTTCCGCGTCCACGTCCGCCCCTCCCAGCGGGAGCTCGGCGCGCGCGCGGCGGGCGAGGCGGAGGCGGCCTTCGCGGCGCTGGCGGCGGAGCTGCCGCCGCCCCATGCGCGCATCGACCTCGTCGTGACCGACCACCTGGACGAGGCGAACGGCTCGGCGAGCGTCTACCCCACGCCGGTGATCGTCATCAACGCCGTCCCCCCCGCCGGCGAGATCGAGCTCGGCACCTACGACCGCTGGCTGCGGCTCGTCATCACCCACGAGCTCGCCCACATCTTCGACCTCGACCTCGCGCGGGGCTGGTGGCGGGTGGCGCGCGCGGTGTTCGGGCGGGCGCCGGGTCTCTTCCCGAACGACTACGCGCCGACCTGGCGGATCGAGGGGCTGGCGGTCTACTACGAGTCGCGGCTCACCGGGGGCGGGCGGCTCCGCGGGAGCTTCCACGGCGACGTGGTGGCCGCGGCGGCTGCGGAGCGGCACGGCCTGGCGATCGACGGGGCGGGCGCGCTGTCGCCGCGGTGGCCCGGCGGCATCCGGCCCTACGTGTTCGGCTCGCGGTTCCTCTCCTGGGTGGCGGCGGAGCGCGGGGACAGCGTGATGCCGCGGCTGGTGCGGGCGGGGGCGGGGCAGCTGGTGCCGTACCTCTCGCTGAACGGGACGTTAGGCCGGGCGGCCGGCATCTCCCTCACGGCGGCGTGGCATGTCTGGGAGGATTCGCTGCGTGCGCGGGCGGCCCGGCCGGCGCCGGCGGAAGGGGGGCGGTGCGCATCCCTCGACCAGCGGAGGCCTTCCGGGCGGCTGTGCGGCCTGCGCCTCGCGATCCAGCCGCGCGTCGCTCCGGACGGCGCCCGGCTCCTCCTCGCCGTCTATGACGGCCGCGACGCGGTGAAGCTCGGCGTCTTCGATCCCGGGACCGGCGAGCTCCGGCGGGTGGCGCGGCTCAACAGCGACGCCAGGGTCGCGTGGAACGGCGACGGCGGCGCCGTGGTGTCGCAGCTCGACTTCACCGACCCGTACACGGTCCGCGGCGACCTCTGGCGCGTCGGTCTCGATGGACGGGCCGTGCGCCTGACGCGCGGCGCGCGCCTCGGCGACCTGGACGTCGGGCCGCGCGGGGAGATCGTGGCGGTGCGTGCGGTCCCCGGCGGGAACGAGCTGGCGCGCGTGAGCCCGGACGGCCGAGTCACCACGCTCGTCGCGGCGGCGCCCGGGATCGAATGGGCCGGTCCGCGCTTCGCGCCCGACGGACGGAGCCTCGCGGTGGTACGGGTGAAGGACGGCTGGCGCGACATCGTGCTCCTCTCGCCGGATGGCGACGTGACGTCCGAGGTCACCGCCGACCCCGTGATGGACCGCGATCCGGCCTTCAGTCCCGACGGTCGCTGGCTCTTCTGGTCGCGCGATGTCGACAACACGCCGCAGGTCGTCGGGCTCGCGCTCGACACCACCGGCGCGCGGCGGGTGTTCACCGACGCTCCGTTCGGCGCGTACGCCCCCGCCGTCACGCGCGACTCCCTCTACTATCTGTCGTACCAGAGCGAGGGCTACCGGCTCGAGGCATTGGCCCGGAGCGACACCGGCGCGCAGCCGCTCGGCGCGACCACGATGGAGCGCCCGGACGTGCCGCCGCCGCCGGCGACGAGCATCGCTCGCGAGCACGCCTACCACGCGTGGCCGTCGGTCCTGCCGCACTTCTGGTCTCCCGTCGGCGAGCAGCAGGTGGGTGGTGTGGGGTTCGCGGGGGTGTTCACCTCGGGCGGCGATGCGTTAGGGCGGCACCGCTACGCCGCGGACCTCTCCTTCGGTACCGGCGGGGCATCGGGGACCTGGCGCGGCGGCCTGGCGTACGTGTATGCCGGGTTCACCCCGGCGCTCTTCGACCTCTCGTACAGCCGCGACCAGCTCCGCTACTACCTGGTGGCGAACCCGAGCGTCCTCCTCTGCTGCATCGCGGACGAGTCCGCCGCGGCCGGGATCACCGTGCGGCACCGCCGGTGGCGTACCGCCTACGCCGCGCGTCTCGGCGCGGAATACGACCGCACCGGCACCGCGGAATATCGCGGCGTGGTGGTGAGCGCGGCGGCGGCCCACACCGTGGAGCCCGCCCTCTCCATCTCGACGCAGGACGGGTGGCGCCTGTCGGCCACGCTCCGGCGAAAGGAGCGGATCGGCACGGCGCTGGGTCACACCGAGCACTATGTGCGGCTCGCAGCGTTCACGTCCTTCGCCGGTGGCGGCTTCGCGCGGCACGTGTTCGCCGCCCGCGCGGCGGTGGGCGTCATCACCGGGAACGACAACGTCGGCTACGGCCTGGGCGGCATCTCCGGCGGCTCGGTGGAGCTGCTCCCCGGCGTGACGTTCGGCACCGGCAGCCGGAACTTCCCGGTGCGCGGCTACGCGCCGGCCGCGAAGGTCGCGCGGCAGGTGGGATCGCTCAGCCTCGAGCTCCGCTCGCCGCTCGCGCTGGTGGGCCGCGGCTATGGGCTCTGGCCGGCCATGCTCGACCGGGTGTCGCTGGTCTTCTTCACCGACCTCGCGGGCACGCGGGCCCCGTCCAACTGTCCGCAGTTCTCGGCCGGGGGCGGCGGGGCGTCAGCGTGCCTTGCCGGCTTCGGGTCCGCGGGCGCAGAGCTGGTGACGGACCTCGGGGTCGCCTACGATTTCCCGGTGCGCCTGCGCTTCGGCGCGGCACGGCGCTTCTCGGGCGGCGGCGCCGCGTACGTGGCGGTCGGCGCCGGCTTCTGAGCCGAAACCGGGGCGACCGCGCCGGGGTACATTCCATGAGATGCGCAACATGGTGACGGGTGGACGGGCCGGGGCGCTGGCCGGGCTGGCGCTGATCGCCTCGGCGTGCCTCGTGCACGCCCAGGAGCCGCCCGATCGCGCGACGCTCGATTCGATCCGGGCCTCGTTCGCGCCCGTCGCCGATTCCACCGTGCTGCTCGCGCGCGAGCAGCAGCGCATCGCGTACGCGCGCGAGCACCGCGACGACCCGATGGTCCACTTCGAGCTGGGGTTCCTCGCGTTCCGCCTCGGCGAGATCGCCGGCGGCAACAAGCACTTCGACGACGCGGGCTCCGAGTTCGAGTGGGCCGCCGAGCTCAGGCCCGCCTGGCCGTACGCCTGGTACTGGCTCGGCATGACGGAGCTCGCCATCGGCGAGACGCGCAACATCCCGCTCGCCAACATCCGGCAGGTCCTCGGCACGGACCCGCTGTCGAAAGCGGTGCGCGCGTTCGCGCACGCCCTCGAGGCGGACCCCTCCTTCAGCGCGGCACTGGTCGACCTCGCGACCACGGCGCTCCGCCAGCGCATCGCGCCCCGGCTCGGTGTCGCCCAACGCGCGCTGCGCGAGGCTTCGGGCACGCCCGCGGGACGCTTCCCCGCCGTGCTGCTCGTCCGCGGGCGCATCGAGCGGCAGCTCGGCGAGTTCGATACCGCGCTCGCGGCCTTGCACGCCTATCTCGAGGTGGGCGGGGATTCCGGCGTGGGCGACATCGAGATCGCGCGCGCCCTGGGAGCGCTCGGCCGGTCCGACTCCGCGCGCGCGGTCTACGCGAGAGCCGGCCGCGGAGCCGTGAGCGATGCCGCCCGGGGCGAGTTCCGCCGCGACGTCCGCTGGATCGCCTCCCCCGAGGAGCTCGCCGCGTTCGACGCGCTGCCGGCCGACTCGGTGGGCCCCTGGGTCGGGCGCTTCTGGGCGCGGCGCGACGTCGCCGATGGCCGCCGCGCGGGCGAGCGGTTGCTGGAGCAGTTCCGGCGCTACCAGTACGCGCGCGCCCATTACCTGCTGGTCTCGCGCCACCGCTCCGCCGACATCGCCAACGCGTACCGCGACACGACCCAGTCCGAGTTCGACGACCGCGGCGTGATCTACCTCCGGCACGGCGAGCCCGACGGGCGCGCCCAGTACGCCAACGGCGAGGTGGAGCCGAACGAGAGCTGGCTCTACCGGCGCCCGGCCCCCGAACCCGATCTCATCTTCCATTTCGTGGCGCGCGGCGACGTGCAGGACTTCCGTCTCGTCGAGAGCCTGCTCGACGTCTACGGATTCAGGACCGCCGTCGCCTTCCAGACCAGGGAGAACCTGCCCACCTCGGCCATCGCCGAATTGCTGAGTTCGCGCGCGTCCCTCTCGCCGATGTACGAGCAGCTGTCGCATCTCGGCGCGATGGCGCGCGGCCCCCTGATCGCGCAGGAGCGCGCCGAGGGGCGGCGGGCGGTGAACGTGGGCGTGCACACCGATTCGTACGCGATGCGCTTCGAGAACGACCTGCGCCCCATCGTGTCCTCCTTCGCCGTGGCCGGTCCGGGGCCCGACGCGGAGCTGCACGTCATCTTCGCGGTGCCGGTGAACCGGCTCCACGCCGCCACCACCGAGGCGGGGGCCACGGCGTACCCGCTCGCGTTCCGCCTGGTGGTCTACGACAGCGCCATGCGCGAGGTGACCTCCCTGGACACGCTGCGCGTCTTCCGCAGCGCCCAGCCGCTCCCCGAGGGGAGCTACCTCACCGAGCAGGTGTCGGTCCGGGTGCCCCCCGGGAGCTACCACTATCACTTCGTCGTGGCGGAGCTGCAGGCCGACGCGGGCACCCAGGTCCGCGCCCGCGCGGTGGAGGTGCCGAGGGTCGGGGCGGCCGGCGGGTTCTCCGCCAGCGACCTGGTGCTCGGCCGGGAAGGGAGCGGGCTCGTCTGGCGGCGCACTGAGGGCGAGGTGCCCCTGAACCCGATCCAGCGCTTCCCGCGCGACGGAGAGGCGACGCTGTACTACGAGATCTACGGGTTGTCCCAGGGCGCGAGCGTCGGGACGCGCGTGCTCGTCACCACGCGGGGCGGGCGATCGCTCTTCCGCCGGATCTTCGGCGGCGGGGCGGGCGCCAACCTCGCCTACACCACCGTGACCGACGCGCCGGGGCGGGTGCGGGTCATGCAACGGCTCGCCCTCACCGGTCTGCCGCCCGGCCGCTACACGCTGACGCTCGAGCTCGAAGACCCGATTTCGGGGCGGCGCTTGGTACGCCGGCAGCCGTTCGAAATCGGAAGCGCCCGCGCGCCTTGACACCCCTTCCGGGAACGGCCTAAGTTCACCTCGTTCCAGACCTTATCCTCCGTCGTCCGAGCGTCCATGTTCTGTTCGCGTTGCGGCACCGAAGTCCAGACTTCGAGTCGGTTCTGTCCCACCTGCGGGCTCGACATCACGACGCTCACGGGCGCGGGCCAGCCGACGGCCGCCATGGCGGCGGCGCCGCCGCAGCCCGACGAAGCCGACATCGTGCGTGAGGCGCTGAAGGAAGAGTACGAGCTGGAGAAGGAGCTGGGCCGGGGCGGCATGGCGGTGGTGTTCAAGGCGCGGGACAAGCAGCTGGAGCGCGAGGTCGCGATCAAGGTCCTGCCGTTCTCGCTCTCGTTCGACGCCGAGTTCGTCGAACGGTTCCAGCGCGAGGCGCGCACCGCCGGCAAGCTCGAGCACCCGAACATCATCCCGATCTACCGCGTCGGCAAAGCGGGCCGCGTGATCTACTTCGTGATGAAGTTCATCCGCGGCAAGTCGCTCTCGTCGGTCATCGAGACCCGCGGCGCCATGCCGGTGCCCGAGATCAAGCGGGTCCTCATCGAGTGCACCCGCGCCCTCGGCTACGCGCACAAGCACGGCATCGTGCACCGCGACATCAAGCCCGACAACATCATGTTCGACGAGCTCGGGCAGGCCATCGTCACCGACTTCGGCATCGCCAAGGCGCAGTCCGGGGCCAAGCTCACCGGCACCGGGATGTCCATCGGCACCCCGCACTACATGAGTCCGGAGCAGGCCACCGGCGACCGGTTGCTCGATGCCCGAAGCGACGTCTACTCGCTCGCGGCGGTGCTCTACGAGATGCTGGCGGGGGAGCCGCCGGTCACCGGGCCGTCCGCCCAGGCGAT
>JBGPHD010000045.1:0-20165 GCA_041484135.1 Gemmatimonadota bacterium | reverse complement strand
CGCATGTAGACCGCGCGCATCAGCGTGTCCTTGTCGGGGAACCGCCGGTAGACGACGCCCACGGAGAGCCCGGCCCGCCTGGCGATGGCGGGCACGGTGGCGGCCTCGAGGCCGCGGTCGGCGAGCAGCGCCTGGGCGGCATCGAGAAGACGGTCGAGCGTCTCCCGGCTCCGCGCCTGCTTGGTGGGGTGTGCGGGCATCCTGGAACCCCTGCTTGACAGCCTAATGATGTGAATGCAGATTCGCGTTCACAAAATATGCACGCCGGCGATCCGGCCGGCAAGAGGAGCGCTGCACGCATGGATCCCGCGATCCGCACCCGGGCGCTGCGAAAGGTCTATCCCGGCCCCAAGGCCAAGCGGCGCCCCGGTGCGCCCGCGGGCCCCCCCCAGGCCGCGCCGGGAGGGAATGGCCAGGGCATCGTGGCCCTCGAGGGCCTCGACCTCGACGTCGCCCCGGGCGAGTTCTTCGGTCTGCTGGGGCCGAACGGCGCCGGCAAGACCACCACCCTCGGCATCCTGACCACGCGCGTCCGGCTCACCTCCGGCTCGGCGGCCGTGGCCGGCGCGGACGTGGTGACGGACCCGGTGGAGGTGAAGCGGCGCATCGGCGTCGTGCCGCAGCGGCCCAACCCGGACCGCAGCCTCACCGTCCTCGAGAACCTCGTCTTCCACGCGTCCTACTTCGGCGTCCCCCGCGCGGCGGCGCGGCGGCGCGCCAAGGAGCTCCTCGAGACCTTCACCCTCGCCGAGCGCGCCGAGGCGAAGGTGGACCAGCTCTCCGGCGGCCAGCAGCAGCGCCTGATGATCGCGCGCGCGCTGATGCACGCCCCGGAGGTGCTCTTCCTCGACGAGCACACGGTGGGTCTCGACCCGCAGGCGCGCCTCGCGCTCTGGGACATCCTCCGCCGTCTGCACGCCGAGGGGCATACCATCGTCATGACGACGCACTACATGGAGGAGGCGGACCGGCTCTGCCAACGGCTCGCCATCATCGACCGCGGGCATCTGCTCGCCCTCGACACCCCGGGCGCGCTGAAGGCCCGCGCGCCGGGCGGCACGCTGATCGAGATCACGCTGGATGGGGATGCCGCCGCCACGGCGCCGCGCGCGGCGGCGGTCCCCGGCGTCACGCGCGCCGAGGCGCAGGGGCCGCTGCTCCGGGCCTACGCCGACCGCGCGGGCGAGACGATCGCCGGGCTCGTCAAGGCGGCGGAGCAGGGCGGCCGGGCGGTGACGAACATCCACCTCGCCCCGCCCAGCCTGGAAACGCTGTTCCTGGCCCTCACCGGGAGGAAACTCGATTGACCGCCGTCCCCGCAGCCTTCCCCCGCGGCGCCGCGGCGCCGGCGCGCGTCACCGCCGCGCGCGTGTTCGGCGCCCTCCTCCTGCGCGACCTGCGCGTGGTACGCCGGGAGATCGTGGCGTTCCTGGTGCGCACCACCATGCAGCCGTTGCTGCTCGTGGTCGTGTTCGGGTACCTGCTGCCGAAGATGGGTTTCGTCCAGCCGGGCTACGCCGCGGCGCTGCTGCCGGGCGTCCTCGGCATCAGCCTCGCCTTCTCGAGCCTCCAGTCGGTCGCGCTCCCCATGGTCGCCGACTTCGGCTTCACGCGGGAGATCGAGGACCGGCTCCTCGCCCCGATCAGCAACCGCCTGGTCGCGCTCGAGAAGGTCGTCTCCGGCAGCGTGCAGGGCGTGATCGCCGCCCTCTTCGTGCTGCCCGTGGCGCGCCTCATCATGGGCCCCATCGACGCCCTCACCCTCACCCTCACCCACGCCGGCGAGGGCCTCGTCATCATCGTCCTCGGCGCGGCGACCTTCTCGGCGTTAGGACTGTTGTTAGGCACCGCGCTGGAAGGGCAGCACATCGGGCTGATGTTCAGCGTCATCGTCGCGCCGATGATCATGTTCGGATGCGCCTACTATCCCTGGCGGGGCCTGGACCACGTGCCGGTCATGAAGTACGCCGTGCTGGTGAACCCCCTGGTCTACGTGGCGGAGGGGATGCGCGGCGCGCTCACCCCGTCGCTGCCCCACATGCCCTTCGCGGTGGTGGTGGCGGCGCTCGCGGTGATCGCCACCCTGTTCTGGCGGCTGGGCCTCGCGAGCTTCATGAAGCGGGCGGTCAGCTAGCGCGGGTCCGCGGCACCACCGAGATGTGGCCGTTATTCTCCAGGATGGCGGCCTCCACCTCGTCGATCGCCGCGCAGCCGGCCTCGCGCAGCGACGCCATCAGCTCGTGCCGGGTCAGCCGCTGGCGCCGCAGCGCGAGCTCGTTGACGCGGCCGTCATGGATGAGCACCTGCGGCTCGCCCTCGATCAGCGCCTCGAGGCGCTTGGAGCGGTACGTCGCGTAGGCCACCGCGTAGTTGATGGCCACCACCACGGTCGCGAGGATCAGGCCGGCGGCGACCGAGTTGTCGCCGGCGTTCATCGCGTTCTGCACCGTGTTGCTGATGACGAGGAGCATCACCAGGTCGAAGGGGGCGAGCTGGCCCACCTGGCGCTTGCCCGTGAGCCGGAGCAGGATGAGGAGGAAGACGTAGACGATCGCGGCGCGCGCGATCAGGTGCCACCAGGGCTCCGCGAGGGTCCACATGGCCGGCTCCGCCGAGAGGAAGGGGTCGCGGAGAATCTACGCCGGCGGAAGGGCCCGCGCGCGGGCGGCCGCGCCGGGGAAACAATCGACGGCGCCCGGGTATTCCCTCCCTGCTGCCGTCGTCCCCGGGGAGGTCTGATGCGTCGGTATCGCTGGCTGTGCGCTCTTGCCGTCGGTGTGGCCGGATGCGGCGGAAGCACGCCCACCGGCTCCGGCGGGCCGGTGACGCAGGTGACCATCGTGGACTACTTCTTCTCCCCCGCGTCGGTCACGATCCCCGCGGGCTCGACCGTGCGGTGGAGCAACAACGGCCCTTCGGCCCATACGTCCACGGAGGACGCGGGCGCCTGGAACAGCGGCTCGATGAGTCCCGGGAGTGGGGTCGGCAACCCGTATGGCGGCGGCACGACGCCGAGTTCCTTCGCGCGGCAGTTCACCACCGCCGGCACCTTCACCTACCACTGCACCATTCACCCGGCCATGACGGGGACCATCGTCGTCACGCCCTAGGCACGCGGGCGCCTAACGGCCACGGTGGTGCATCCGCGACAGCGGGCTCGACGCCGGCCGGGCGGCCTTGCGGGCCGCGCGCTCCCGCTCCTCGCCTTCGTGCACCGACTTCCGTTCCACCTTGGCTCGCGCGCGCGCCCGGTCTTCGGCCTTCTTGGCCCGGATGGCGGCGATGCGCTCGCCCACCGGGATCTCGAACCGCTCGGTCGGCTTGTGGGCGTAATCGAAGCCCGGCAGCGTCACCCGCGGGAGCCGCTTGCCGATGGCGCGTTCGATGGCGGAGAGGTCCGACTCCTCGTCGGGCGCGACGAAGGTGAACGCGTCCCCGGTGGTCTCGGCCCGGGCCGTCCGGCCCACCCGGTGGATGTAGTCGTCGGGCACGTTGGGGACGTCGAAGTTCACCACGTGGCCTAACGCCTCGACGTCGATGCCGCGCGCCACGATGTCGGTGGCCACCAGCGCGCGGACCTTCCCGCTCTTGAACCCCGCCAGCGCCTCGGTGCGCTGCGCCTGGCTCCGGTTGCCGTGGATCTTCGCGTTCGACATGCCGTGCTTGGTCAGGTACTCGGCCAGCCGGTTGGCGCGGTGCTTGGTCCGGCAGAAGACGATGGCGTCGTGGATCTCCTTGCGGTCGAGCAGCTCCAGCAGCAGCGCCGACTTGAGCTCGCGCGGCACCGGGTACACGGCCTGCGTGATGCCCACGGCCGGCGCCGACTTGCGCTCCAGATTGATGGTGGCCGCGTGCTTCAGCATCTCGGCGGAGAGCTTGACGATCTCCTGGGGCATCGTCGCCGAGAAGAACAGCGTCTGTCGCTTGGCGGGGATGTGGCGCAGCACCCGGCGGATGTCCGGCAGGAACCCCATGTCCAGCATCCGGTCGGCCTCGTCGAGCACCAGGAACTCGAGCTTGTCGAGCTTCGCGTACGGCTTGGTGAAGTGATCGAGCAGGCGTCCCGGGGTCGCGATGATGATGTCCACGCCGCTCCGGAACGCGTGCTCCTGCGGCGACATCCCCACGCCCCCGAACACCGGGGCGCCGGTCACCGGCGTGTGGACGGCGAGCTCCTCGAGGTGCTGGTGGATCTGCGCGGCCAGCTCGCGCGTGGGCGCGAGGATGAGCGCGCGTGTCACACCGCGCGGCTTCGCCATCAGGTGATGGGCGATCGGGAGCAGGAACGCGGCGGTCTTGCCGCTCCCCGTCATCGCGCAGGCGAGGACGTCCTTGCCGGCCATGCCGGGCGGGATCGCCTGCTCCTGGATGGGTGTGGGGCGCGTGAAGCCCAGCTCGCGGACCGCCTTGAGCAGGGAAGGATGCAGACCGAATGAAGTGAATGGCATGCGGGAAAGTAGCGGGTCGTGGCGATCCGCGCCGTTCAGTTCTACATTCGCTCCCCAATGAGCCGCGTGCTCTTCCTGTGCGTCTGCGCGTCCGTCGTGTCCGCGCATCCGTCCCTCGCCCAATGCCCGGACGGCTCGCCGCCCCCCTGCGGACGGCCGACGCGGCTCGCCGTGGCCAGCGGGCCGCCGGCGAACAGCCTCGCGGTGCTCTACTTCGAGAACCGCTCCCGCGACACTGCGGACGCCTACCTCGCCGACGGGATCACCGACGCCATCGGCACGCGACTCGGCCACGTCGCCCGCCTCACGGTGAAGTCGCAGGCGGCGGTGCGCCGGTTCCGTGGCGCGGCCGCCGACGATCCCGCCGCGGTCGCGCGGGCCCTCGGCGTCACGAACCTCGTGAGCGGGAGCGTGCAGCGGGTCGGCCGCCGGCTGCGCATCACCGTGGAATTGCTGCGCGCGACCACGGGGGACCGCCAGTGGGGCGAACAGTACGACCGCAGCGACGCGGACCTGCTCGCGGTGCAGGAGGAGATCGCCGGCGCGGTCGCCACCGCGATCGCCGGACGCCTCCTGCCGCAGGAGCGCGCCGCCATTGCCGCCCAGCCCACGCGCAACGCGGAGGCCTACGACCACTACCTCCGCGGCAACTACCAGCTCGCTCAGCGCACACCGAGAGGTGCCGCCCGCGCGATCGAGGAATACGGCGCCGCGATACGCCTGGACCCGCGGTTCACGGCGGCGCGGGCCCGGATCGGCTTCGCGTATTCGATCGCGCTGAACTGGGGGTGGGAGATCCCGGGCGTACCCGCCGAGAGCCTCATGGCCTATGGCGCGGCGGCGGCTGATGGGGCCGTGCGCGTGGATTCCACCTCCGCCGAGGCGTGGCTGGCGCTCGCCGCCATCGACCAGGAACGGGACGCCCGCACGTACCGCGGCACGCTCGCCGCCGCAGCGCGGGCGGTGGCGCTCGATCCGCGCAACGCGGAAGCCCACCACATTTTCGGCGTCGCCTTGAGCCGCACGGGCAGCGACTCGGAGGCGGCGCGCGAAGAGTTGCGGGCCATCGCGCTCGAGCCCGAGCGCGCCATCTCGCTCGCCTGGCTCGGGTACATCACGATCCGGCAACGGCGGCTTGACGAAGGGCGCCGCTGGCTGGACAGCGCGATCGTGGCCGACCCCGGTGCCTACTACGTGTACGCGATTCGCGGCCAGCTACGGGCCTTGGTCGGCGACACGGCCGGCGGGCGCGCCGACGCCGAGACGGCGCGGCGGCTCAGCCCACCGGGGTACCCGTTCTGGGCCGCGTCGGCGGAGATCACGGTCGCGTCGAAGTCGGGGGACACCACTTCCGCGCGGCGCATGGTGGCGCAGATGGCCGAGGCGGTGGCCGGCGGCGAGGGAGGCTCCGCCCTCAGCGCGTACTTCCTGGCGCGCGGGCTGATCGACGTCGGCGACTACGCCGGCGCGCTCGATGCCCTCGAGCACGCCCGCGCGCGCGGGGTCGAGGCGTGGTGGAACATGACGCAGCCGTGGTGGGACCCGTTGCGTGCCGACCCGCGCTACCGGCGCCTGCTCGAGGCGGTGCGACCGCCCGGCGCGCGCTGAAGTCCGCGGGCCGACCTAGGGCCTGTCCCGCAGTTCCTTGAGCGCTCCCGCGACGTAGCTCTTCGCCATCCGCTTCCGCCACCCCAGCTCGAAATCGGTGTTGTCCAGGGGCTTGGCCAGCCGCGACGCCTTGACGGCGAACGCGTCGATCACCTCGTCCGTCAGGCGCTGTCCCGCCAGCATCGCCGCTTCCGGGACGATGAGCGGCTTGGACGCCACCGCGCCCATGACCACGCGCGCCTCGCGCACCACGCCGTCCTCGCTGATGCGCACCGACGCCGCCACCGAGAGCACCGGGAAGTCGAACGCGCCGCGGCGGCGCAGCTTCCAGTAGGCGCTCTTCCAACCCGACTCGGCCTTGCGGAGCCGGATGGCCGTCAGCATCTCGTCGGGCCGCCGGGTGAGGTAGTGCATCCCGTCGTTGCGGTACAGGTCCTCGAGGGCGATGTCGCGCGTCCCCTGCGCGGAGACCAGCGTGATGAACGCGCCGAGGGCGATGAGCGCGGGAGCGGTGTCGGTCGAGGAGACGGCCCAGCACCGCGGGCTGCTGGTGGCCACCCAGCAGATCCCCGTGCCGTCGGCGGTGGTGCAGGCGTGCCCGTCGGTCCCCGCCGGCGCCTTCATGCAGAAGCCGATCGCCTTGCGCCACTCGTAATTCTGGTCGTAGTAGTTGCACCGGGTGTCGAGGCAGAGGTTCCCGCCTAACGTGCCCATGTTCCGGAGGTGGGGCGTCGCGACGCTGCCCGCCGCCTGCGCCAGCGCGGCGTACCCGGCGCGGACCCGGGCGTCGGCCGCGACCTCGGCCAGGGTGAGCCCGGCGCCCAGCACCAGCCCCGACTCCTCGGTCACCCGCCGGAGCTCGGCCACCCGGCGGATCCCCACCACGATGGACGGGGTCTGCTGGCGCCGCTTCATGTTGGGCACGAGGTCGGTCCCGCCCGCGAGCAGCGCCGCGCCCGGCTCGTCGGCCAGGACCGCCACCGCGTCCTTCACGTTGCGGGCGGCGTGATAGCGGAACCGCGGCGCGCGCATCATGGCCGCGACTCCCTGCGGGCCGCGGTCGCGACCGAGATGCGGGCGAGCGCCTGCGCATCCGCGCTCGGGCGCGCGGCGGCGCCGCGCTTGGGGTCGTTGCGCGCGCTCCCGTCGCCCCCTTCCCACGGCGGCGGAACGAGGAGGGCCTCGGGCCACGGAACCTCGGGGAACGTCTCGGGACCGACGCGCGGCTTCTTCCCCCGCGCCCGGTTGTCGAGCGCCGCGACCACCTTCTCCGGGGTGATCGGCACCTCGTCCACCCGCACCCCCACCGCGTCGAACACCGCGTTCGCCACGGCGGGCATGATGGGCAGCAACGGGCCCTGGCCGACTTCCTTCGCACCGAAGGGGCCGCTGGGGTCGGCGTCTTCGACGAAGTACGTCACGACCTCCGGCATCTCGAGCGACGTCGGGCTCTTGTACTCCAGCATGCTCGGGATCTTGTGGACCAGCGCGCCGGAGAGCCCCGCGGGGAGGCGGCGGAAGGTCTGCTCCTCCATGAGCGCCTCGCCAAGCCCCATGTAGACGCCGCCTTCCACCTGCCCGCGCGCGAGGACCGGATTGAGGATCCGGCCGATGTCGTGCCCGATCCAGACCTTCGGCACCGTGATCCAGCCGGTCACGGGGTCCACCTCGACCTCGACCACGGCCGCGCTGTACGAGTAGGCCGCCGAGGGGCCCACCCCGGCGCCGCGGTAGGAGCCAGGCGAGCGCGGCGGCGTGTACGAGCCGACCGCGCCGATGGTCCCGAACCGGGTCTCTGCGGCCACGACCGCGTCGGCGAAGTCCACGCCCACCTCGGGATGCTCGACGTCGAAGACGCGCCGGTCCGCGAAGCCCAGCCGCGCCACGGGCACGCCCAGCTTGGCGGCCGCCGCGGAGGCCAGCATCCCGCGCACCTTCTCCGCGGCCTGGATGGCCGCGTTCCCCATCATCAGCGTGACCCGGCTCGAGTAGCTGCCGAGGTCCACCGGCGTGAGATCGGTGTCGCCGGTGACGAGCTTCACGTCCTCGGCCCCGATCCCGAGCACTTCGGCGACGATCGCCGCGAGCACGTCGTCCGAGCCCTGGCCGATCTCCGTGGCGCCGCAGAAGGCGGTGACCCGGCCCGAGCGGTCCAGCTGGAGCTGCACGCCGGAGTGCGGCATCTCGTTCCAGTAGATCGCCACGCCGGCGCCGCAGAGGTACGACGAGCAGGCGAGCCCCAGGCCGCGTCCCGGGCCGAGCTTCCCGCGCCGCGTCCTCCAGCCGGAGCCCTCCACCACCTGGTCGATGCACGCCGCGAGGCCGATGGTGCCCAGCTTGAGCCAGTTGGCCGTCACCGAGTGCGGCGGGGCGAGCTGCTTGAGCCTGAGGTCCGCGGGGTCGATGCCTAACGCGACGGCGATCTTGTCGAGCTGCACCTCCTGGGCGAAGCGCGGCTGCGGCGTCCCGTGCCCGCGCTTGGGACCGCACGCCGGCTTGTTGGTGAAGGTGCGGCAGGCGCGGAACCGGTACCGCGGCACGTGGTACGTCACCGTCTGGAGCTGGCCCGTGTACAGCGTCGACGCGGGGCCGTAGCTGCCGTACGCGCCGCCGTCGAGCAGCGTGGTGAGGTCCATCCCCACGATCGTCCCGTCCGCCTTGACGCCGGTGCGCAGCTGCATCAGGACGGGGTGGCGCCCGCGATGGCAGTAGAAGACCTCCTCGCGCGTCAGCGTGACCTTCACCGGGCGGCCGGTGAGGAGCGCCGCCTTCGCCACCACGATCTCATGATTGAAGGGATCGCTCTTCCCGCCGAAGCCCCCGCCGCTCGGTGTCGCGATCACCCGGACGCGGTGCGCCGGCAGGCCGAGCGCCCGGGCCACCTCGCGGTGCACGTAGTGCGGCGTCTGGGTGGAGGACCAGAGCGTGAGGCGCCCGTCGGGATCGGTCGCGGCCACGGCGGCGTGTTGCTCGAGCGCCAGGTGGGTGTTCCCGCCGTAGAAGAACAGGTCGTCGAAGACGCGGTCCGCCTGCTTCGCGAACGCGTCCTCCACGTCGCCGAACTCGAGGTTCACGAGCCGGTGGATGTTGCGTTCCTCCGCGTACTCGTGGATGCGGGTGCCCCCCATCACCAGCGCGTCCTCGGGCGTGTCGATGCTCGGCAGCGGCTCGTACCCCACCTGGACGAGGCGCAGCGCCTCGGCCGCCTGCCACTCGCTCGCCGCGATGACCGCCGCGACCGGATCGCCCACGTGTCTGACCTTGCCGCGGCAGAGCGCGTGCTCGTCCCGGGAGACCGGCATGATGCCGTAGGGGATGGGGAAATCGTCGCCAGTGAGGACCAGCGCGACCCCGGGTGCCCTCCGCGCGGCGGCGGCGTCCACCGACACGATGGTCGCGTGCGGATGCGGAGACCGGAGCAGCTTGCAGAAGAGCATCCGTGGCAGCACGAGGTCGTCGGCGAACCGGGTCTGACCCGTGACCTTGGCGCGGCCGTCCACCCGGCGCCGGGCCTTCCCGATGACCTTCACCGGACCCTCGCGCGCATCGCCTGCTGCGTGGCGCGTGCCGGCTTCACTTCGTCAGGCGGCGTTCCCTCTGACGACGGCCGCGCCAGCGGCACGGCCGCTGACGCTGCCTCCACCGCCTCGAAGATCTGGAGGTAGCCGGTGCACCGGCACAGGTTGCCGGAGAGCGCCTCCTTGATCTCGTCGCGGGTGGGCCGCGGAGTGTGGTCGAGGAGGTGCTTCGCGGTGAGGAGGATGCCGGGCGTGCAGTAGCCGCACTGCGCGGCGCCGAGGTCGGCGAAGGCGGCCTGGAGCGCCGATAGCTCCGGTCCCTCGGCGAGCCCCTCGACGGTGGTGACGTCGGACCGGTCGCACTCCACGCCAAGCACGAGGCACGAGAGGACCGGCTTGCCGTCCTTGAGGACGGCGCAGGCGCCGCACTCGCCCAGCTCGCAGCCGTGCTTGGTCCCGGTGAGGCCGAGATCCTCGCGCAGCACCTCGAGGAGGGTCTTGTAGCCCTCGAAGACCACGTCGTGCTCCTCACCATTGACGTGCAGGAGGATGCGGGCGCGGTCCTCGGCGGGCGGGAGCGAAGGACCGCTGCTCCGTTGGCGCCCCGGGCCGCTCGGCCGAGAGCCCGACCCGCTGGTGCGCTTCCCGGGTCCGCTCGCGTGGCCGGACCCGCTCGCGCGACCGGGCCCGCTCGGCCGCCTCTCACTCATGCGCGCAGCCCGCGCACGAGGTAGTCGGCGAACGCGCCCGCCACGCTGGCCGGCTGCTCCCGGCCGCCCGGGCGGTACCACTTGGCGGTCCAGTTGAGCGCGCCGAGGATGGCCCGGGTGACCAGGGCGGGGTCGCACTTCACGAAGGCGCCGCTGCGCACGCCGGCGGCGATGATGCGGCGGACCGCTTGCTCGTATCGGTCGCGCTTGGCCACGATCCGCCGGCGCAGGGCCGGGGGCAGGGCATCCACCTCCGTGTGCGCCGCCGCCCCGTCGAGCTCGTCGAGCATGCAGGTGAGGTGGGCTGCTATCACGCGCCGGAGCCGCTCGGCGGGATCCGCGTCGCCGTTCCGGGCCCGCGTCGCCTCCAGCATCCGGTCCGCCGAATGGTCCTGGCAGAAGTAGAGTAGCTGGTGCTTGCTGCCGAAGTAGTAGTAGAGGTTGGCCGGCGAGAGGTCCGCGGCCTCGGCGATCTCGCGCATCCCCGTCGCGGCGAACCCGCGGTCGCGGAAGACGCCGGCGGCGGCGCGCAGGATGGTCTGGCGCACCGCGAGCGCCCGGCGGGCCCGGCGATCGGCCGGGCGTCCGGTGCGGTTGCTCTGGGCACGATTCGAACGGCGGTTCAGTTTTCGAACCATCGTTTGAACCTGAAGTCCGATCGGGTCCGCGTCAAGGGGAACCCCGGCCTCTGGCGCGGCGGGGGTCCACGGCGCATCCTAGAAGACCCATGGATCGTCGCGTCTTCCTCCGGAACGTGCTCCTCGCGAGCGCCCTGCCGCCCGGCGGCGTGACCTGGCCCCGGCTGGTGCCGAGGCAGGGCCGGAGCCTGCGCGTCACCGGGGACCGGCTGAACCGGCACCTCGCCGAGCTGTCGGCCTTCGGGCGCACCGACACCGGCACCAACCGGGTCGCCTACTCCGACGCCGATCGGGACGGCCGCGCCTACGTGACCGGCCTCATGCGCGAAGCCGGCCTCGACGTGCGGGTGGACGCCGGCGCCAACATCATCGGCCGGCGGGCGGGCCGCGACGCGGCGGCGCCGCCCATCCTGTTCGGCAGCCACGTGGACTCGGTGCCCGACGGCGGCAACTTCGACGGCGACGTGGGCTCGCTGAGCGCCATCGAAGTGGCGCAGACCCTGGCCGAGAGCCGAACGGTCACGCGCCATCCGCTCGAAGTGGCGGTGTTCTCCAACGAGGAGGGCGGCCTCGTGGGGAGCAAGGCGATGGTCGGCGAGCTGACGGGCGCCGAGCTGGACGTCGTGAGCCGGAGCGGGAAGACCATCCGCGACGGCATCCGGTTCCTCGGCGGGGACCCGGACCGTCTGGCCACGGCGCGCCGGGCGCGCGGGGACCTCGCGGCGTACGTCGAGCTGCACATCGAGCAGGGAGGCACGCTCGATGAGGCCGGGATCAACATCGGGGTGGTGGAGGGGATCGTCGGGATCCGCGACTACGAGGTCACGATCGAGGGCTTCGCCAACCACGCCGGCACGACGCCGATGGACCACCGGCGCGACGCGCTCCTCGCCGCGTCCCAGCTCGTGCTGGCCGTGAACCGCATCGTCACGTCGGTGCCGGGGAGGCAGGTCGGCACGGTGGGCCGGATCCAGGCGTTCCCCGGAGCGCCGAACGTGATACCGGGCCGGGTCGTCATGACCGTGGAGATCCGCGACCTCTCGGCTGAGAAGATCGACATGCTGGCGCGACAGGTCATCGCGGAGGGGGAGCGGATCGGGACCGCGACGGGCACCACCATGAGCTTCCGTCTCTACAGCGAGAACATCCCGGCCCTCACGGATGCGCGGGCGCAGCGGCTGATCGCCCAGGCCGCCGACGGCCTCGGCCTCACGCACCGCACGCTGCCGAGCGGGGCGGGGCACGACGCGCAGGACCTGGCCCGCATCGCGCCCGCCGGGATGATCTTCGTCCCCAGTGTGGGCGGGATCAGCCATTCGCCGCGTGAGCTGTCGCGGCCCGCTGACATCACCAACGGCGCGAACGTGCTGCTGCAGTCAGTGCTCGCCATCGACGCGGGAGGCCTGGAGTGATGACGCGGCCGCCCCGGCCTGCGCCGCGAGCCGGCACATGGCCGCGCGCGCTCGTGTTGTGCCTCTGCGCGACTGCCGCGGCTGCGCGTCTGTCTTTCGCGCAGTGCCCGGACGGCACGCCGCCTCCCTGCGCCGGCTCCCGTCCGGTGGCGGTGCGTCCCGCCGCCTCGAGCGTCGCGGTGCTCTCGTTCAACGCCCGCGACACCGCCGACACCTTCCTCGCTGAGGGGCTCTCGGAGGATGTGGGCACACTGTTAGGCGGCATGAACGGCGTGCAGGTGAAGCCGTCCACGGTGGTGCACCGGATCCAGCGGTCGGCGGGCGGGGACTACGCGCGGATGGCGCAGCTCATGGCGGTGCGCTTCCTCGTGGACGGCTCGCTCCGGCGCGTCGAGTCGCACGTGCGGCTGAGTCTGCAGGTGATCGACGCGCAGCGCGGTCTCACGGTCACCATGGGCAAGCTGTACGACGCGGTCGCCGAGTCGTTGCCGGGGATGGCCGGCGCCATCGCGGCGGACGTCTCGGCGCATGTGGGCGGGTTGGCGTCGGGCGGCGTGGGTTCCGCCGGGCGGCTTGCGGCGGGCGGGGCGGGAGCGGGCGCCGGCGGCGGAGGTGGGCCGAAAAAGAACAGCGGCCCTGCCTACGAGCACTTCCTCCGCGGCAACTTCCTGCTCGCCGAGCGGACGCCGTCATCCATCGTGCAGGCGTACGCGGAATACCGTGAGGCGGAGCGGCTCGACGCCCACAACCCGGCCGCGACGGCGCGGGCGGCGTACGCGCTGGCCCTTGCCCTCAACTTCGAGGTCCCGGTGCCGGGGATGCCCGCCGAGAGCCTCGTCACGCGCGGCCTTGTTGCCGCGGACCGGGCGCTGCGGGCGGACTCGACCCTGTCCGATGCCTGGATGGCCAAGGGCTACCTGCTCAGCTTCGCCGATCCCCGGACCTTGCGAGGTGCGCCGGAAGCCTTCGAGCGCGCGATCACCCTCGACCCCAGGAACGCGGAGGCGCACCACCAGTACGCGTTCATTCTCAACGAGCTGGGGGATTCCGCCGCCGCCCGCCGGGAGTTGGAGCGCGCGCTGGAGCTCGAGCCGGCCCGCGCCATCTCCCTGGTGGATCTCGCTGCCACCACGCAGCGCGATGCGACCCATGCCCTCCAGCTGCTCGACAGCGCCATCGTCCTCAGCCCCGGCATGGCCCTCGCGTATCGGATCCGCGGCCAGGTTCACGCGCAGATGCGCCACGGGCCCCAGGCCCTGGCCGACGCCGAGGCGGCGGTGCGCATGTCGACGGCCGGGTCCGAAGGCGACCAATCGTTGCTGGTTCGGGCTCTGACGCTGGTCGGCGACACGGCGCGGGCGCGGACTGTCGCGCAGCGGTGGCGGACGCCCGTCGCACGCGGCGCGTTCGGTGCGGAGGCCATGCTCGCCCTGGGCGATTCCGCGGCCGCCCTGGAACTGCTGGAGCGGGTGCCCGGTCCGAGCCGCGACGCTCGTCTGTGGCGGTACCTCCGGTACCCTCAGTTCGACGCGGTACGCGCCAACCCGCGGTTCCAGCGCGTCTACGCCGACAGCCGCCCGCCCGGCGCCCGGTCCCCATGACCCAGCCGCCCAGCGAGCGCCGCGGCCGCTCCCGCCGGCGCGAGGACATCGAGCGCGAGCGGCTCTTCGAGCTGACGCGCGATCTGCTCTGCGTGGTCGCGTTCGACGGCGTCTTCCGCCAGATCAACCCGGCCTTCGAGCGCGCCCTCGGCCACTCCATCGAGCAGCTCACGACCCACCCGTTCATCGAGTTCGTGATGCCGGAGGACCGCGAGCGGAGCCTGGCCGAGTTCCACCGGGTCCGGAGCGGCGAGGAGACCCACACTTTCGAGAACCGGTTCCTCCACGCCGACGGCTCCTATCGCTGGCTCCAGTGGAACGCCACGCCCGACCCCGAGCACGGGGTCGTCTACGCGGTGGCCCGCGACATCACCGAGCGGAAGATGCAGGACGCCGAGCTGGCGCAGCTCGCCAACCTGGTGGAGTCGAGCCACGACGCCATCATCCGGATGTCCCTGCATGGGGTGGTGGAGAGCTGGAACTCCGCCGCCGAGGAGATCTTCGGCTATCCCGCGTACGAGATGCAGGACAAGCCGATGTCCCTCCTGATCCCGCCGGGGCACGTGGACCACCTGCCGCAGATCCTGAGCGACATCCGGCGCGGCCAGCGCATCTCGCACTACGAGACGATCCGCCGGCGGAAAGACGGCGCGGTCATCAACGTCTCGCTCACCCTCTCGCCGGTGCGCGACGCGGCCGGGACCATCGTGGCGGCCTCGGCCATCGCCCGTGACATCACCGACCGCAAGTCCGCCGAGTCGGAGCGCCTGTCGCTGCTCCAGAAACTGGAGCACGCGCTGGCCCGGACCAAACGCATGACCGGCGGGCTCCCGGTCTGCTCGTCGTGCAAGCGGGTGCGTGACGATCGGGGCTTCTGGCACGACGTCACCGAGTACATCGCCGACCACTCCGACGCCAAGCCGGTCCCGGCGCTCTGTGACACCTGCGCCGAGGCCCAGGGGGCCACGGGGCCCTCCCTCGAGCCCGGCCCCCCCGCTTGACAACCGACGCCCCAGCCTTACTTTACCCAGTGTCGCAAGGCGTACGCATTTGCAGCTCGTTGGGTCACACCGACTCATGACACCGCTGCTGGGCGTGACCCGGGCGGTGTTTTTTTGTGTTGTAAGCGGAGACCACTGTGGCCTCCGTGTAACCGGGCAAATGCCCACCTTATCAGGAGTAGCATCGTATGGCGCAGGGCAAGGTGAAGTGGTTCAACGACGCGAAGGGCTTCGGCTTCGTCCAGCAGGACGGTGGTCCCGATGTCTTCGTGCATCACACGGCGATCGTGGCGGACGGGTTCCGTTCGCTCGCCGAGGGTGACCGCGTCGAGTTCGAGGTCAAGCAGGGCCCCAAGGGCCTTCAGGCCGCGAACGTTCGCAAGATCGCGTAAGAGGCGGTTCGTTCCGCTTCACCAGGCGCCGGCTCCTCAAGGGCCGGCGCCCTGTTTTGGGACCCCTGTTTCGCCTAAATTCCCCGAGCGATGACCCAGCCGGCCCACGACCTTTCGAAGCTCGCGATCAATCGCGATGCGCCCCCCGCCGGGGTGCGGAAGGCGTTCCGGACCGCGCTCCTGCTGGCGGTCGTGGGTCTCGTCATCGTCGCCGGGGCGATGGCCCTGCTGAGGCGGGGCGGGACGGTGGCGGTCGAGGTCGCCACGGTCGCGGCGAGCGGCGGGGGCACGGCCGGCGCGGGGCGCGGCGTTTCGGTGGTGGCCAACGGCTACGTGGTCGCGCGGACCAAGGCCTCGGTCTCGGCCAAGGTCGCCGGGAGGCTGGCCTTCCTCGGGGTGAGCGAGGGGTCGCACGTCCAGAGCGGCGACGTCATCGCGCGGCTGGAGAGCGCGGAGTACCAGGCGGGGGTCTCGGAGGCCGAGGCGAACGCCGCGAGCGCGCGTGCCACCCAGATCGAAGCGGAGACGGACCGCGACCAGCTCCTGCGCGAAGCGCGCCGGGCGCGGGACCTGCGCACCCAGAACACCAACCTGGTCTCCGCGCAGGACGTCGAAGCGGCCGAGAGCCGTGCCGCGCAGGCGGAGGCGCGGGTCCGGGCGCAGGTGGCCCGGGTCCAGGCCGCGGAGGCCGGCCTCCGGCTCGCGCAGGCCAACCTCGACAACACGGTCATCCGCGCGCCCTTCACCGGCACGGTGCTCCGCAAGGAGGCCGAGGTGGGCGAAGTGGTCGCGCCGTCGGTGGGCGGCGGCCTCACGCGGGGCGCGGTGGTCACCATGGCGGACCTCCGGACCCTCGAGGTCGAGGTGGATGTCAACGAGGCGTACATCGCGCGGATACGGAGCGGTCAGGGCGCGCGCATCACCCTCGACGCCTATCCCGACACCACCTTCCGCGGCACCACGCGCCAGGTGGTCCCCACCGCGGACCGCCAGCGCGCGACGGTCCAGGTCAAGGTCTCGATCCTCGATCGTGACCCGCGGATCCTGCCGGAGATGGGTGCCAAGGTCGAGTTCATGGAGGATCCCGCCGCCGCCGGCCAGCAGGCCGCGCCGCGGATCGTGGTCCCCGCCGCCGCGGTACGCACCGAGGGCGGCAGCCCGGTGGTCTGGATGGTGCGCGACGGCCGGCTCGCGGTGCGTGGCGTGGATGCCGGCCCGGTGAGCGGTGGCTTCCGCGAGATCCGGCGTGGACTCGCCGGCGGCGAGGTCGTCGTGGTCGTCGGACCGGAAGTGCTCAAGGCGGGCCAGCGCGTGACGATCGGCCGCCCGGCCGCCCCGCAGTAGCGCGGAGCGCGCCGTCGCTGTAGCCTAGACGTCGCCTTTCACCATCACGAACCACTCTTCCGGAGCCGCGGGCCCATGTCCCTCGTGCAGGTTCGCGACGTTCACAAGAACTTCCAGCGGGACAGCCAGCAGGTCTCGGTGTTCGAGGGGCTCACCCTCGACTTCGAGGAGCGGAGCTTCACCGCGCTGATGGGACCATCGGGGAGCGGCAAGTCCACGCTCCTCAATCTCCTCGCCGGACTCGACCGGCCGAGCAGCGGGACGGTGACCGTGGCGGGCTCGGAAGTGAGCTCGATGTCGCCCGGGAAGCTGGCGGCGTGGCGCGCCCGGCACATCGGGTTCGTGTTCCAGTCGTACAACCTGCTGCCGGTGCTGACGGCGTTCCAGAACGTGGAGCTCCCGCTCCTCCTCGCCCCGCTCTCCAAGAAGGACCGCGCCGAGCGGGTGAAGATCGCCCTCGGCGTGGTAGGGCTCGAGGACCGCATGGACCATTATCCTCGCCAGCTCTCGGGCGGGCAGGAGCAGCGGACGGCCATCGCCCGCGCGATCGTCTCGGACCCGACGCTCATCCTCCTCGACGAGCCCACGGGCCAGCTCGACAAGAAGTCGGCCCAGGAGGTCCTGGGGCTCCTCCAGCGTCTCAATGCCGAGTTCAAGAAGACCATCGTGATGGTGACCCACGACGCGCACGCGGCGGAGCGGGCCTTGCAGGTGCTCCACCTCGACAAGGGCGAGCTCACCGCATGAAGCTCATCCCGCTGGTCCTCGCGAACCTGCGGCGCCACCGCCTGCGCACGCTGCTCACCACGCTCGGCGTGTCGCTCGCGATGTTCCTCTTCGCCTCGCTCCGGTCGGTGGTGACGACGCTGAACGCCGGCACCGAGATCGCCAGCGCCTCGCGCATGGTGGTCCAGAACGCCAACGCCATCGTCTTCACGCTGCCGATGAGCTACCGGGCGCGCCTCGCGGCGGTGCCCGGCGTCACGGAAGTGAGCTGGGCAAACTGGTTCGGCGGGCAGTACGGCGACGGGCGCGTGTTCTTCGGGCAGTTCGCGGTGGACCCCGAGTCGTATTTCACGATGTACCCCGAGATCCAGGTCCCGCCTGACCAGCTCGACGCGTTCAAGCACGAGCGCACCGCGGCGATCGTCGGCAAGGGGCTGATGGACCTGTTCGGGTGGCACGTGGGCCAGAACGTGACGCTCCGCGGCACGATCTTCCCGGGTGACTGGGTCTTCACGATCCGGGGCGTCTACACGCCGAGCAACAAGGCCCTCGACGACCGGTCCTTCCTCTTCCAGTACGCGTATCTGGATGAGCGGACGGAGCACCGGATCGAGCCGGGCTGGTACACGCTGAAGCTGAGCGACCCGGCCCTCGCGCCCCAGGTCGCGCACACCGTGGACGACATGTTCCGGAACTCGAGCGCGGCCACCAAGACCGGGACCGAGAAGGCATTCAACCAGAGCTTCGTCACGATGTGGGGGAACGTGCAGTTCCTCATGAACTCGATCGGCATGGCGGTGGTGTTCGCCATCCTGATGGTGACCGGCAACGCGATGATGATGACGGCGCGCGAGCGCACCGGCGAGGTGGCGGTCCTCAAGACGATCGGGTTCACCGATCGCACCCTCTTCGTGCTGGTCATGATGGAGGCGGGCCTGGTCACGTTCACCGGCGCCTTCATCGGCCTGATGGGCGCCAAGGCGCTCTACAGCTCGTCGGGGTTCAACGGCTTCGGATTCCTGCCCGGTTTCGACGTCACGACGGCGACGCTCGCCATCGGTTTCGGGATCACGCTGGTGCTGGCGCTGGCGAGCGGCCTGGTGCCGGCCCTGCGCGCCTACCGCCTGCCCATCGTGCAGGCGCTGCGGCACGTCGAATGAAGATCCCGCTCGTCTACAACGTGCGGAGCATCCGGCAGCGGCCGGTCTCCACCGCGATGACCGGCCTCGGGATCGCGCTGGTGGTGGCCGTGTTCGTGGCGATGCTGGCGCTGGCCAACGGCTTCCGCGCGGCGCTGGTCCGCTCCGGCTCGCCGGACAATGTCATGGTGCTCCGCCGCGGCGCCGACAGCGAGCTGTCCAGCGGCATCTCGCGGGAGAGCGCCCGCCTCATCGCTGCCGATCCGCGCGTCGCCGTCGACGCGCAGAACCGTCCGCTGGCGAGCCCCGAGGTGTTCGTGGTGATCAACATCCCGCGCGCCGTCGGCGAAGGGGTGAACAACGTGGTCGCGCGCGGCGTGAACGAGCAGGCCTTCCCCGTGCGGAACATCCACATCACGGAGGGCCGGACGTTCCGGTCGGGCCAGAGCGAGATCATCATCGGCGAGAAGATCGTGCCGCGCTTCGCCCACACCGCGCTGGGCGACACCCTGCGGTTCGCCAATCGAGGCTGGGTCGTCGTGGGGCACTTCTCGGCCGGCGGCTCGGCGCTCGAATCGGAGATCTGGGGCGAGAACGAGCAGTTCATGCCGGTCTTCCGCGGCGAGGTCTTCCAGTCGGTGATCGTCCGGCTGAAGGACCGGGCGTCGTTCCCGGAGATCAAGCGGACCCTGGAGGGCGACCAGCGGCTGACGGTGCAGGCCCAGCGCGAGTCGGACTTCTACCGCGGCCAGTCCACGCTGCTCACCAACATCCTGACCTCGCTCGCCATCATGATCACCAGCATCATGGCGATCGGCGCGATCTTCGGCGCGGTGAACACCATGTACGCCGCCGTGTCGTCCCGGACCTCCGAGATCGCGGTGCTCCTCACCCTCGGCTTCGCCCCGCGCAGCGTGATGGCCTCGTTCCTCGTCGAGTCGGCCGTCATCGCCCTGCTCGGCGGGATCGCCGGCGGCCTCCTCGCCCTGCCGATCAACGGCATCGTCACCAGCACCACCAACTGGAACTCCTTCAGCGAGGTCGCCTTCTCCTTCCGCGTCACCCCGGGGCTGCTGCTCTCGGGGGCCATCTTCGCCGTGGTGATGGGCCTGGTGGGCGGCTTCTTCCCGGCCTGGCGCGCCGCCCGGCTCCAGGTGGTGCAGGCGCTCAGATAGGGGTGTGGCGTTTGGGGTGTCGGGTGTCGACATCGCTCCGACACCCGACACCCGCTTCTTGATTCTCCCTTGACCCCCTGATGTGACCTTGGGCTCCGACTTCAACGTGGAGCCCCTGTTGCCGTTCCATCCGCTCAGCCTGGCTTTGCGACCCGTCGCCCCCGCGGCGTGGGACCGGCTCCTGTACGCGACCGGGATCCTCGCCCTCGTCGGGATCGCGCTCACGGTCTTCGCGTCGGGCCCGGGCGAGCTGGCGGTCCTCTTCGCGCTCGCCGTGCTGACCAACGGGCCCTACTCGATGTTCCTGCCGGTGGGGTTCGAGCCGGTGCTGATGGTCTTCGGGCGGCTCTACCCGGCGCTGCTGGTGGCCACCGTCGCCACGACGGCCGTGGTCTCCGTCGAGTACGTGAACTACCGGATCTACGACGCCGCGCTCCACTCCCGGCTCCTCGG
>JBGPHD010000044.1:0-20460 GCA_041484135.1 Gemmatimonadota bacterium | reverse complement strand
GGCAGCGACGCGGCGCTCAGCGGCATCCTCGGGGGGGCGCGGCCCCGCGACGCCGTCACGCTCTGGCACCTGGTGCAGCGGACCCGGGGCGAGGCCCGCGCCCGGACCTTCGCGCGGCTCGCCGCGCTGGTCCCCCCGCCCCAGGGACTCGACGCCGCTTCCCCGGCCATCGACGACCCGCGCATGATGGAGCTCTGGTGGGTGAAGCTCCCCGGCACGCTCCCCATCCTCCCCGACTGGCAGCGGAAGCTGTGGCTCCTGTGGCTGCGCGTCTTCGGTTAGGCGCCGCGGCCCGGCCCGCGCTCCGGGCCGTGCTCGGGCTCATCGCCCTCGTCACGACGGCCGGGCGCGCCCTCAGCCAGGAGCGCGCCGCGCCGGCCGGCGGCCACCTCACGCTCACCCCGGTGGCGAGCGGCCTCGAGAGCCCGCTCTACCTCACCGCGCCTTCCGGCGATCCGCGGCTCTTCATCGTGGAGCAGCCGGGGCGCATCCGCATCGTCAAGGACGGCCGGCTCCTCCCGGTGCCGTTCCTCGACATCACCGCCCGGGTGGGCGGCGGCGGCGAGCGCGGACTCCTCTCGGTCGCGTTCCATCCGGACTTCCGCACCAACGGCCGCTTCTACGTGGACTACACCGACCGGCGCGGCGACACGCGGGTCGAGCGGTACACGGTGCGCCCCGGCACCGACGTCGCGGACACGGGCTCGGCCTCCCTCGTCCTCGGCGTCGACCAGCCCTTCGCGAACCACAACGGCGGACTCGTGATGTTCGGGCCGGACGGGATGCTCTACGTAGGCATGGGCGACGGAGGCTCGGCCGGCGACCCGTTCGGCAACGGGCAGAAGCGGACCACGCTCCTCGGCAAGCTGCTCCGGATCGACGTGGATCGCGACGCGCCTTACGCCATCCCGCCCGGCAACCCGTTCGTGGGACGCACCGGCGCCCGGCCGGAGATCTGGGCCACCGGGCTAAGGAACCCGTGGCGCTTCGCGTTCGATCGCGCGGCGGGACTGCTCTACATCGCGGACGTGGGCCAGGGCTCGTGGGAGGAAGTAGACGTCACGCCGGCCACGCAGGGCGGCCTCAACTACGGCTGGCGCAGCATGGAGGGGGCGCACTGCTTCCTGCTCTTCCTCTGCCACCGGTCGGGCTTCGTGCTGCCCGTCCTGGAGTACGATCACACCCAGGGGTGTTCGATCATCGGCGGGTACGTCTATCACGGCGCACGCATCCCGTGGGTCGCCGGGCACTATTTCTACTCGGACTACTGCACCGGCTTCCTGCGGAGCTTCCGCTTCGTGAACGGCGCCGTGACCGACCGGCGGACCTGGGCCGTGCCGCCGATCGGCGCAGTACTCTCCTTCGGTGAGGACGCCGTCGGGGAGCTGTACCTGTTGTCGTCGAACGGGACCGTGTACCGGGTGGATCCCTCGCCGTAAACCTCTGACGCATGGCCGGCATCCTATCCTCGACCCTTACCGAGGATGCCCCGTGCATCGCACCCTGCGTACCTGCCTCACGCTCGCCTCGCTCACCATCGCCACGCCGCTGGTCGCGGGCGCGCCGTGGATCTCCATCGAGCTGCCGGCCAACCAGATCAACCCCGAGACCCGCGGCGCGTATCTCGTCGTCCGCACGTACTACCACGCGACGCCCGCCCAGCTGGTGATGCGCGGGACCGCCGAGGGCCTGGTGAACGGCGTCCGCCGCTCGATGCCGCTGGCGTTCCGCACCACCAGCCAGACCGGCGTCGTCGCGCTCGACCGGAACTGGGGTGACGGCGGTCCATGGGTCCTCGACATCCGGGCCTTCAACGGCAGCCTCGAGATGTCCGCCGTGGTGGGCGTCGGAACGACCGGGGAAGCCGCCTTCGTGCGCGTGCCGCTCTCCATCTCGGGGGTGCCGCGCACCCCCACGAATGGAGAGGTCAACGGGATGCTCCAGGCCCTGGTGCAGGGCCGGACGCCGCCGCCCCTCGCGTCCGCCGCCTTCGGGGTGCCCTGGCGGCACGCGGCCCTTCCGCTCGCCGTGCTCATCGGCATGTTCATGGGAATCGTCCAGATCGGCCGGTTCGGCGTGCGGCGTCTCAGGGCCGCGTTCTAGACGCGAAGTGCCGGACGTGTAACACGATAGCCGGGGCCGGACCACTGGCGGTTGCTTTGTGGCCGGCATCGGCTACCTTTCATCTCAGACATAGCCACCCACCCCGGCGATGGCGGGCGCCTTTCGAGGCGAACCGTAGCCAGGGACGAGGGTGGCAGTTTTTTTGTGGGTAGTCGAACCGGAGGTCCGCATGAAGGAACCGTCCAAGCAGGACCTGCTCACCGCGCCGATCGTCCACATCGACATCAAGCAGCACGACGTCCGGCCCTTGGTGGACGCCATGGCTGACATGGCTTTCCAGGCGCGGAACCTCGGCCGCGCGGCCCGCATCTACGATCGCATGCTGGCCGACACGGCCTGCTCCCCGATCGTCTGCATGGCCGGCTCGCTCAACTCGGCGGGCCTGCGCCAGGTCTTCATCGACCTCGTCGAGAACCGGATGGCGGACGCCATCGTGGCCACCGGCGCGAACATCGTGGACCAGGACTTCTTCGAGGGCCTGGGCTTCAAGCACTACCGCGGCGACATTCGCGCCGACGACGACATGCTGCGGCGCAACGCCATCGACCGCATCTACGACACGTACATCAACGAGGACGAGCTGCGCGCGTGTGACATGACGATCGCGACCATCGCGGACGCCATGCTCGAGAACGGTGGCCCGCGCGCCGTCAGCTCGCGCGAGTTCATCCGCGAGATGGGCGCCTGGCTCGCGGCCAACCGGCCCGGCTCCACGTCCATCGTCCTCTCGGCCTGGAAGGCCGACGTGCCGATCTTCGTTCCCGCGTTCTCCGACTGCTCGGCGGGCTTCGGGCTGGTGTACCACCAGGTCCAGCATCCCGACGGCTACATCGCCCTCGACTCGGCGGCCGACTTCCGCGAGCTGACGCAGCTCAAGCTCGCCGCCGGCGCCACCGGCCTCCTCATGGTGGGCGGCGGTGTCCCGAAGAACTTCGCCCAGGACATCGTGGTGGCGGCGGAGATCCTCGGGCACGAGGCGGAGATGCACCGGTACGCGGTGCAGATCACCGTCGCCGACGAGCGCGACGGCGCGCTCTCGGGCTCGACGCTCCGCGAGGCGAATTCGTGGGGCAAAGTCCAGATCGGCGATGAGCAGATGGTCTTTGCCGAGGCCACGATCGCGCTGCCGCTGGTCGCGGGCTACGCGTACCACCGGGGCGCCTGGCGCGCGCGCGAGGCCAAGCGGTACGCGCGGCTCTTCGCGCCGGAGGCGGCGCGGAAGTAGGCGGCCGCCGGAGGACCGGGAGAATGAGGGGCGCCGGCGGGTGCCCTCGGCGTTCCGGTTGGAGCGGCCAGTCTAGCCAAACCCGCAACCCCTTCATATGTTAGGCAAGGCGAGCACTGCCCGACTCAGCCTCGCACGAACTCGACGCCGATCATGGCCGTGCGTGTTCCGCGAGCCATGCCGCAGCGAACGCTGGCACGAATCCTGCCTCCCTGCTGAGTAGAGACATGGCCATGCCCGTCCCACCGGAGCCCCAGCTGGGGATGTCCAGACCGACGAGCCCCACCCGGGTGCCCGTAGGCATGCCCGTTCCCCTCACGGACATGGGGCCCGGGGACCGGTACAAGGGCGAGGACGGCGGGCTCTACGGCGGCGGCCGTAACGATCCTCCGAGGTCCCACCTCGAGGCCGCGCTTGGGGTGTCCGCGTGCATCAGGCCACTGGGCCTGGACGGGAGCCCCTCACCGAAGGGGCTCATCGGCTTCCTCTCGATCGGCTTCTCCAACACGTCGCGGGAGTTCGAGCAGTTCATCCGCCTGGCGGTGGACGATCCGAAGATGGCCCGCGCGGTGCGGATGGTGAACGGGGCGCAGGCCCACTGCGGAACCGCCGAATGGGCCGGGGGCGCCGCGACCCGTGATTCGAGCGAGGAGGCCCCGTGGCGCCCGCTCGCCGGCCGCCTGGAGCTTCGGCGTGTGGCGCCGTCGCAGGTGCAGGTCGTCTGGCTCAAGCTGGGCCCGGCCCGGCCCGCGGACCTCGGCGATTTCCCGGCGCACGCCATCCGGACGAAGCACGACCTCGCGACGCTGCTCACGGCCCTCAGGCAGGGCTTTCCCAACCTCCGGATCGTCTACCTTTCCTGCCGCACTTACGCCGGCTACGCCGTCACGCCGCTCAGCCCTGAGCCGTACGCGTACGAGGTCGCCTTCGCGATCCGCTGGCTCATCCTCGACCAGATCCGCGGAGATCCGGCGTTGAATTGCCACGCGGCCTCGGGGCCGGTGAAGGCCCCGCTCCTCCTGTGGGGGCCGTACCTGTGGGCCAGAGGCACCGAGGGCCGGAAGGCCGGCGATCTCGCGTGGGAGCCGCAGGACTTCGCCGTGGACGGCACGCATCCCAGCGCGATCGGTGCCACAAAGGCGGCGCGGCTCCTCCTCCGGTTCGTGAAGACCGACCCGACGGCGACGCCATGGTTCTTGAAGTAGCGGCGCGCGACCCCGCAACGCGCTCCCACGACTGCATGCCGCCGTTCTTCATCATGGGCTGCCCGCGTTCCGGGACGACGCTGGTTTCACAGCTCCTGGACGGTCACGCGCGCATGGCGGTCTTCGTCGAGTCCATGTACTACCCGCTGTTTCGTCCCGACCTGGACCGGTACGGGGACCTGCGCCGTCCCGCCAACGCGCACCGCTTGATCGTCAGCTTCCTGGAAATGGTGCACCTGCACGGCCTCTACCGAGTGGAACCGCCGAACGCGGAGGAGATTCAGGCCGGCCTCGTGGCGCCGACGTTCGAAGGGGTGCTGGTGACATTCCTGGATCTGTACGCCCGCCGCCAAGGCAAGGCCCGGTGCGGCGAGAAAACCGCCAGGCACCACGAGTTCGTGCCGGACATCCTGGAGCGGCTGCCCGAGAGCGCGATCATCTTCGTGATGCGGGATCCCCGTGACGCGGTGCGGTCGATCCGGAAGATGTTCGACGCGCGCCTCGAAGACGCGGTCGAGTGGTGGAACCAGGCGTTCCGCAGCTACCAGCGGACGGCGGGCCGAGCGTTCCTGTTGCGGTACGAGGAGCTGGTGCGCGAGCCGCGGCTGGTCCTCGAGCACGCGTGCTCGTTCCTCGGTGAGGACTATGACCCGGCGATGCAGGAGTTCTTCCAGCAAGTGCCGAACCGGCTGCGCGAGGCCGCGCACCATCAGAAGCTCGCCAAGCCGGTCGACGCGGCGTCGGTGGGCGGGTTTCGGGACATGCCGGCCGACGACATCGCGCGGATCGAGGCGTGGTGCGCCGACGGCATGGAGACGCTCGGCTACACGCCGGCGTCCGCCACCTGGCGGGCGGCGCCTCCCTTCAAGCGCATCGGCCGGGGACGCAAGCTGCTGGATCGTCTGTGGCGGTTCCGCAAGCGCCCCGACCTGATCCGTCTCGGGTGGCGCCGCTGGAAGATGCGTTTCCGGGTGCTCGTCCACGACGCAGGGACGTTGGGGCCCTTCCGGCGCGCGATCGGGCACGCGTGAACAGGGGCGACGTTCACAACGGCCGCGGCGACGACGACCCGGCGCGGTCGCTACCCGGCCTCGACCTCCGGATGACGCGCCACTGAAGCCACGACGAAAGGGTCACCGATGCCTGTCGAGCACCAACACACGATCAAGGCGGGAACGACCGAGCAGGTGCTGTTGTTCTACGCCGCCGCCCTGGACGGCTCTGCGGGCGGAATGCGCGGACTCCGGCACGACACGCCGGGCGCCAGCGGCGGCTACATCCGCGCCGGCGCATCGAGCGCCGTCCGTGTTCCGCTGGTGGCCGGGCGCCTGGGCGCCTGGGCTCCCGGCGCGCTGGCCGAGGTCGAGCGCGAGCTGATGCCGGGCGTGTACCAACTCGGCGCCCCCGACGAGATGCTCGCGGAAGGATCGACGCGCGCCGTGCTGTCGCTCCGATTCCCCGGCGCGAGCATCACGCCGATCGAGATCAGCCTGGTGGCTTACGACCCCCAGGACTCCGAGCGCATCGGCGTGTCGGGCCTCGCCAATCACAAGCGGCACGAATTCCTGCGCCAAGCGCTGCCCAAGTTCACGGAGATGGAGCTGGCCCTCGGCGAGCAACGCGAGAAGGCGCTGCGGGAGAAGCTCGCGTCCCGGAAGGATCCCTGACCCATGTGCTACGTGCTGAAGAAGGGAACGACGTCCAAGCTGCTGCTGGTGCACCTCCGGGATGCCGCGGACGGCCGCTCCGGAAAGACCGGGCTGACCAACGCGACCCCGGGCGCCGCCGCCGCGTACCTCCGCGAGGGGAGCGACGAGGTGCGCGCCGTGCCTCTCGTCGCCACCAGGCTGGGCGAGTTCCTGCCCGGCGGATTCGCGGAAGTGGATCCGGAGCTCATGCCGGGGATCTACCAGCTCGGCATTCCCAACGCTGCACTCGAGGGCGGCGCCGACGCCGTCGTGCTGGCTCTGCGCTTCCCGGGGACCGTCGGCGAGCCCATCGCCATCACGCTGGTGGCCTACGATCCGCAGGATCCGGAGCGCATCGGGATGTCGGCACTCGGACCCGAGGGGCGGGTCGCGGCGCTCCGCGGCGCCTTCCCCAGGCTCACGGCCAAGGAGTTGGCGGAGTATGTGGAGAGCAAGCGCCGTTCGTGAAGCCGCTCCGCCGTCACCTCATCGGGCTCCCGCTGCAACGGTCGATGTTCTCGGCGATCGACCGCGCCCCCGAGATCCTCGGGATGCGCGGCGTGATCGCGGGAGACCGGATCAGGGCGTGGCTGAACGAAGAAGGCGACCTGTTCCTCGACCAAGCGGATGTTGAGCAGCTCACCGCGGCGTTGCCGCGACGCCTGACGCCGGATCATCTCGCATTCATGGAGCGGTCCCTCGCCGCCGCCTGCGGCGCGGTGCTTGACGCCACCGAGCGCTGCGCCCGCCGCGCCCCCGTCGCGAGCGACGCGGAAGCGCGCGCGCTCGCGGGTGAGCTGGGCGCGCATGTTACCGAGCTGATACCCTACGGCGTCATGACCAAGTTCGTCCCGGACGCGCTGTACCGGCTGCTCGCGCCGACCTCGAGCGACACCGCACCGCCCATCCCGCGCGAAAGCGCGGGCGCCGCGCTCACCCGGGCGGCTGCCGCCCTTTGCGCCGAATGCCGCGCCGCCGGATTCACGCCCGCGCGCCTGCGCGCCGAGTGGCCCGGCGTTCCCGAAGACGTGGCGGCGATCGTCCGCGCCTTCTCCCGCGCGCACGCCGGCTTCGGACCGCTGCAATGGGAGGCCCCGGGTTGCGAGAATCCGGAGTACGTGATCGGCTTGCTCGGGGCGAGCTTCGGCGACGACGATCCGGCAGCGACCGTGTCGCACCTGGCGGCGATGGCGGCGCGGCGAAGCTCGGACCCGGGTTCGTCCGACGCCACCCGGCCCGGCATCCGGCGGGTCCTGGCGCTGTGGCTCGAATTCCTGGAGCGCGAGACCTGGTATGTGCGCCGCGCCTTCCACGTCGGGCTGTTGCCGCTCCTGCGCCGACTGATGCCGGCGCGCCGGCCGGGCGTCGCATGGCCCACGCCCGACGCGATCCTGTTCCTCGAGCTCGCGGACCTGGCCGCCGCGTCGCCCGACTGGGAGAAGGCCGCGGCCCGCCGGACGAGCTACTTCGCGCAGTCGGCGTACCTGGCGGAACACGGGATCACCGCCGGGCAGCTGACGGCGATCCTGGAGGCGGCGTGAGCGAGCCCGCCGTCACGCACACCGGGAAGGCGGCCGCGCCGGGCACCGCGACCGGCAAGGCCCACGTCGTGAGTGAGGTGTCGCTCGGCCAGCCGGTGCCGCGCGGGGCGATTCTCGTCGCGCGCATCATCCGTCCGCACCTCGCCCCCGTGCTGGCGCGCATCGCCGCCGTCGTGGTCGAGGAGGGATCGCTGCTCCAGCACGCTACGACGCTCGCACGCGAGTTCGGCATCCCCGCGGTGGTCGGCCTTCACGGAGCTACCACCCTCTTCCGGGAGGGCGACGTCCTCGAAGTGAACGGCGACACCGGTGTCGTCTCGGTCGTGCGGGACCGCTCATGACGGCGCTCCGCCCGAACCTGCGACTCGCGAAAACCGGGTCGTGAAGCGCTCGCCGTTCGTCGAGTTCTTCGATAGCGGCAGGCCGGACGCCGCCCGGATCGGTGGCAAGGGCGCCAGTCTCTGCCGGCTGACCGGCCACGGGCACCGGGTGCCCCCGGGATTCGTCATCACCGTGGACGCGTTCGTGCACGCCTGCGAGGCCCTCGGCCTCGGCGAGGCAGCGAAGATCCTCGACCGGTCGCTGGCCGGGTCCGGCGACATCGCCCGGCTGGGCGGGCAGGCCAGCACGGCGCTTGCCGCGAGCCGGATCCCCAAGACCGTGCTGGCGCCGATCGAAGCGGCCGTCCGGCGCGTGGGCCTGTGGCGTGACAATACCCAAGGGGTGATCGTCCGCTCCTCCGCCACTGTCGAAGACGGCGCCGCTCACTCCTTCGCCGGCATCTTCGAGTCGATCCCGATCACTACGCCCGACCAGCTCGAGCCGACGATCCGCGAGGTCTGGTCCTCGGTGTTCTCGCCCCGGGCGCTCACCTACTTCCGCGAGGTCGGCCTCACCCAGGTCCCGACCATGGCCGTCGTGGTGCAACGGTTCCTTCATGCGGAGCGGTCGGGCGTGATGTTCACCTCGTTCAGCGGGCGCACGCTCGTCGAGCACGTGGAAGGCGACTGCGAGAAACTGGTCAAGGGTGAAGTGACGCCCGAGCAGTTGTGGATCGATGGCCCGGGCCGGGACCCGGGAGCATCCGGGCTGCTCAAGCCGGCGCATGCCAGGGAGCTGTCGCGGCTCGCCGCAACGCTCGAGGCCGAGTTCGGCGGACCGCAGGACGTGGAGTGGGTGGTGTGGGAGAACGAGGTCCATGTCGTCCAGTCCCGGCCGATCACCACGCCGGCGGCGCAGGCGAGCGGCTCGACCACGGTTGACCTGTCCGGCCTCGAACCGATCCTCACCGGCACGCCCGCGAGTGGCGGGTTCGGCGCGGGGGCCGTTCACCTCGTCCACAACATCGAGCAGGCGCTGGCCATCCTGAAGGGCCAGGTGCTCGTGACGCCCATGACGAATCCCGACATGGTGGTCGCGATGCGTCAGTCCGCGGCGATCGTGACCGACGTGGGCGGCATGATCTGCCACGCGGCGATCGTGTCTCGGGAGCTGGGCTTGCCGTGCGTCGTCGGGACAGCGAAGGCCACCACCATCCTCCGGCAAGGCGACCTCGTCACCGTGGCCGGCACCGCGGGGAAGGTCTTTCGCGGCAAGCTGGAGATCGTGCAGGCCGCGCCGGCGCGCCCGTGCGAGTGGGCCGACCTGTGGGCGATCTGGACCGAGTCGACGACCGGCAAGGCGGATGTGCCGCTCGTCTCGAGTGTGGACGCGCTCACGGCGATGCCGGCCGGCTTTCCCACGGTGGTCATCGCGCCAGACATCGACCTCCGTTGCGGACCGACCGGGCTTTGGGTGGACCTGGAAGGGATGTCCGCGCACGAGGCGGACGCGGTGCTCGCCGACTACGTCGCGCGGCTCTCGCGTGTGGCGCGGGAGCGGTCGCTCCAGCGTCTAATCGTGCGGCCGGGTGCCGGACTGCCCCGATCACGTCTCGCCGACGCCGTGCGGCGGGCGGGCCCGCCACTCGCCTTTGCGGACGACTCTGCTGCCCCGCGGGCGATCGCGCTCGGGAGCGCCGCCGCCGACGCGGCGGCAGCGCCAGCCGTCTCCGGGATGCCCGAGGCCGAGGCCGCCGCCCTCGACACCATCAAGTTCTTCGGCCATCAGCCCGGCAGCAGTATCGGCCCGATGCCGGACCCGGAGCGGCGGGTCGGCTGGTGGACGCTGCTGCCGGAGTACGGGCGGTTCCATCGGGAGGCCGGCACCCCCGCGGAGCGGGGCGAGCACACGTGGCTCGAGGTGCGCCCCGAGCTCGTGATCTCGGCGCTTCTCAAGTCGCTGGTGCAGCCCGGCTTCGAGATGGTGCCCCGGGTCATGGGGTTCCGCGACCTGCCGCCGATGCACATCAAGTGGATCAAGTGCCGCTACAACTTCCGGTCCGACACGTTCGCGGGCGTGTGGCGGGCGTTGGTGCGTGCGACCTGGGACGGCGGGTACATGGCCGACCTCATGCGCCGGGTGCGCCGGTCCTACCAGCAGCTCGGCGAGGTCCTCCTGCTGTTCCCGACGACCGACGCGGAGCTCGCCGCGGTGTCGCCGGAGCGCATGGTCGCGCTCATCACCTCGTGGTGGCCGCGCTGGGTGGAGTTCTTCGCGCTGTGCTGGTTCATCCAAGCGCAGGGCGACGACATCATCTATCCGTTCCTCGAGGAGACCGTCCGCGACAACGTGCGGCGGCTCGCGGGCCGGACGACGGCGTTCGTCTGGCCCGGCGCCCCGGACCTGGTGGCTCCCACGACCCCGGTGATGAGCGGCGAATACATGGCCAGTGTGGCGCGGGTCCGCGAGGCGCTGGTCGCGGCCGGCCTGATGACGCGGGACGCCGCGTTGGATGCGCTCGAGCGGAAGGAGCACCCCGAGGTAGCCGCGCGGGTCGCGGAACACCTGAAGAACTGGCACTGGATGCGTGACCGCGACCTGCTCTTCGAGCCGTGGGACACGCCCGCACGCGTGATCGAGACGGCGCTCAGGACGGAGCCCCACTCCGGCGCGAACTACGAGGCCAACCTGCGCCGCAACCGGTTGGCCCTCAGCGTCCACGGCGATCTCGCCCAAGCCGCGGGCCGGGCCGATGGGCTGCACCACGCGGCGCGGTTCCTCCACGACCTCAATGTGGAGCGCGAGAACCACCATGTCCTGTGGCTCAAGTACTCCTACCCGCTGCGGCGGCTCTTCGTCGAGGTCGAGCGGCGGCTCGTGGCGGCCGGGAGCCTGACGCAGGGCGACATCTTCTTCATGCAGGCCCCGGAACTCATCGAGGCCGCGGGCCGGCTGCCCGCGCCGCTGGCACCCGACCTCGTGACGACGATCCGGAATCGCAGGAAGGCCTTCCGGCACGAGGCGCGGCTGGTGCGTGTCGGCGAGGCCGAACTGGTGCGGGAGGACGACTACTACTAGGCGATGCCGGCCGCCGCCGGCCGGCACTCCTTACCCGCCTGCCCGGCGGAACCCCAGGTGGAGGGCGTACCGCAACCGGGCGCGCAGCAGGATCTTCCAGCGCACCAGGCCGCGCGTCCACCGTTCCTTGCTCCAGCGGTAGTAGCGAAGACGATGGCGGACGAAGCGGAGGAAGCCCGGCGGCCCCGGCGTCTGGGGAGCGATACTCGGCGGGGCGGAGGTCCGCGCGACGGCGGGCTCGTATCCCACCGCGCGCATGCCGACCGCGCAGATCGCCTCGATCCGCGCGATCTCGCGCTCGTCCATCTGCCGGAACTCGCCCACGGACCCAGGATCGAGCGGCGTGAAGAGGCGCTCGTGGTGACGCAGCCCCTGGAATTGCTCCGGCGTCTTCTCGTAGAAGCGGAGCATCCCGGGTTCGAACGGCTCGCCCAGGGATTGGCAGACGGCCCGCAGGGTCTCGTCCGGCCGCTGGACCAACTCCTCGTACCGGACCAGGTGCACCGGCCGCGACGCCGACGCCCAGGCGCGGAACGCCTGGTTCCACGACCCGGTCGCGGCCTCCACGTCGAAGCCGAATCCCTTGCGGTGCGCCAGGACCAGGTCCCGGGGATCGCGCATCGTGAAGACGACGGGACTTCGGGGAAAACCCTCAAGGATGTCCCGGAGGAACAGATACTGCTTGAACGAGCGCTCACCCGCCCGCACCTTTCCCTCGCGGAGCGCGTACAGGTGCAGGAACGCGGCGAGAACACCTTCGAATGTCGGCTCGGGCAGCACCCGCAGTATGTCGCCGAGCGCCGGGGCGTCCACGTGGTTCGCGCGCGCGGTCTCCCGAAAGTCCTCGATGAAGCGCACCAGGTTCGGCCGGTCGCGCAGCGGGCCGTAGAAGCGCCGTTCGGACTTGAACAAGAGGTAGTACTGGCTGCCGCGGCAGACGGCGAGGCGTGAATGACTGTTCAGGATCAACGACACCAGATTGGTACCCGAAGCCTCGCACCCCATGACGAAGAACGGGGGCACGATCGCTTCGAGGGCGAGCCGGTCCGCGGTCACCGGTGTCACGGGACGACAAACGTTGCACCCGGCCCGGGGCCGCGCAAGGGACACGTCACCGCACGGCGAGCATCGCGGTGAGCGGTTCGTACTACTTAACGACCGCCATCGACTATCCGGTGGGCCGGCCGCACCTCGGCAACGCGTTCGAGAAGATCGGCGCGGACGTCCAGGCACGGTACCGCCGCATGCATGGGCACCCCACCCGGCTCCTGCTCGGCGCCGACGAGCACACCGTCCTGGTGCCCCGCTTCGCGGCACGGGCCGGCCAGCCCACGGATGCGTTCGTGGCGGGACAAGTGGCACAATTGCGGGACGCGTGGGCCTCGCTGGACATCACGCTCGACGATTTCATCCGCACCTCCGATCCGCGGCACGGGCGCGGCCTCCGGTTGTTCATGCAGCGGCTCTACGACGCCGGGTTCCTCGACCAGCGGCAGCATGAGAGCGTCTACTGCGAGAACTGTGAGGAGTTCAAGACACCGGAGGAGCTCCGCGACGGGTGCTGCGCCAACCATCCCAACGTGCGCGTCATCACGGTGCGGGAGGAGAACTGGTTCTTCCATCTGTCGGCGTTCCGCGACCCGCTCCTGGACCTCTACCGGAAGCGACCGGGATTCGTCGAGCCCGACCGCGTGCGTGCGGACATCGTGGAGCGCCTGGAGCGCGGCCTGGGCGACATCGCGGTCACGCGCGAGGATCGGGGGTGGGGCTACGCGGCGCCGTTCGACGAGCGCCAGACCATCTACGTCTGGGTCGACGCGCTCACCAGCTACCTCACGTCCGCCGGCTACGGCACCGACGACGCCGCGTTCCGGCGCTGGTGGCCGCCGTCGCTGCAGGTAATCGGCGACGACATCGCGCAGTTCCACGGCATCCTCTGGCCGGCGCTGCTGATGGCCGGCGGCCTCGACCTCCCGCGCCGGATCCAGGTGCACGGCCTGATGCTGCATGAGGGCAAGAAGATGTCCAAGACCACCGGCAACGTGGTGGACGCCCAAGAGCTCGCCGACCGCTACGGCGTGGACGCGCTGCGCTTCTTCCTGCTCTTGGAGTGCCCGTTCAACTCGGGCGGCGACTTCAGCCTCGACCGGTTCCGCGAGGTCTATCAGCGGCAGCTCGTGGGGAAGCTGGGCGCCTTGTTCGAGGCCGCCCTCTCCCGGCCGCCCGGGGTCGGCGGTGCGCCCGCCGCGCCCGCGGTCTCCGGCGCAACCGACCGGCCGGCGCTCATCCGCGCGCTGCACGAGCACATGGACCGGTGTGATTACGATCTGGCGCTGGCAGAGATCATCAAGCGTGTGGTGGATCCGGCAGTGGCCTCCCTCGGCGCGACGGGCGAGCCGCGGGCTACGCCACCGGGCGAGGAGAGCCGGGCACACCGCGCCGGTGACCTCGCCGAATCGTTGCGCGTCGTCGCGATCCTGCTGAAGCCCTTTCTTCCCACGACCGCCGCCAGGATCTACGGCACCGTGAGTCCCGGCGAGCCATTCGCCTCCGTCCGGTGGGAGGACGCCGCGCGGCCCGCGAGGGTCACCACCCTCCACGGGCCGGAGCCGACCTCAGATGCCGGCGGCGCGCCGCGGCCCCTCTTCGCGCCGATCGCCGAAGGCTAGCGGTGCGGGCGGCGAGCCGGAGTTGAGGGACCTTCCCCCGCGCCGTACATTGCAGCCCCCGTGCCCATCACCCGCATCCGGCTCCACCGCCACCCATGGATCGACGCCACCGCCCTCTTCGGCGCGCTGGTGGTCGCGGTGCTGCTCTTCCGCCTCCTTGGCTCGCGGCCCCAGCACCTCGGCGTCGTCGCCGACTCGACGCTGTTTCGGCCGGAGTCCGCGTTCGCGCGGACGCGGGCCCTCGCCGACTCCTTCCAGAACCGGGTGACGGGCTCGCTGGCCTCGCGGCGGGCCGCGGCCTGGATCCAGTCGCGGTTCGACGCCCTCGGCCTCGCCACCGAGACGCGCGATTTCTCCATCACCCTGAAGGGCGTGCGCTACCGCGGCCGCAACGTGGTCGCCCGGAGCGGCGGCAGCATCCCGGGCGCCATCGTCCTCATGGCGCACTACGACGGCCAGACCACGTCGGGCCAGTCGGCCGGCGACGACGCCGCGGGCGTGGGGGTCATGCTGGAGCTGGCGCGCGTCATGGAACAGCGGGGACACCGCCGCCCCATCACGTACATCGCCACCGACGCACAGGAGTGGGGCTCCATCGGCGCGCGCGACTACGCGGCGGCGGTGGATCGGCCGCAGGATATCGCCGCCGCGATCTCGCTCGATCATGTCGAGAACGGGATCGGGGGCGGCATCCACATCACCGGCGTGGGCCAGGGGACCGGGTTCGCGCCGCTGTGGCTCCGCAACGCCGCGGCGGACGCCTTCACCGCGGGCTCCATCCGCGTCTCCGACGTGGGCCCGCTCACCGAGTGGTTCCAGCGCGCCATCGCCCTGTCGATCTCGGACCAGGGGCCGCTCGTCGCCGACCACATCCCCGCCGTCAACCTCGGCGTCGAAGCCCACAACCGCGAGATCGCGCGCTTCCTGTACCACACCCCGGGCGATCGCTGGGAGACGCTCCGCATCTCGTCGTTCGCGCTCCTCGGCACCGGCACCGAGCGCCTGATACTTGCCCTGGATCGCGGGGTCCGCGGCGAGGGGTCCTTCACCTACCTCGCGCTCACCCGGGAGCGGATGGTGCCGGGGATCGCGATCCTGCTCGCCGCGATCGCGCTTTTCCTGCCCCTCGCCTTCGCGACCCTGGAGTCCTGGGTCGCGGCGCGCGCCGAGCCCGCCGGCCGCGCCGCGCTCCACGCCGAGGTCGTGCGGTCCGGCTGCTGGTGGCTGACGGCGCTGGCGGGATTCGGCGCGTTGCGGTTGATGGTGCGGACGGGCCTGCTACCGGGCTACGAGCTGTATCCCGCCACCGCGCGCGATCCGTTCCTCTACACGGTGCGGTGGGGGCCGATCGTCCTCGCGATCGCGGCGCTGGCGGCCACCACGCTGGTGCTCACCTGGCTGCGCCGCCGGGGGGGCCTCACCCAGGCGCATCCGCTCGCGGGACGCGCGGCGGCGCTCACCACCCTCGTCGTCCTGGCCGGCATCGCGCTGGCGCGGAACCCGTTCGCCGCGGTGACGCTCCTGGTGCTGCCCGCGTGGCTGTGGCCGTGGATCGGCCCCACCCGTCGGCCACTCACCGGCGCGGCGGGCATCCTCATCGTCCTCGCCAGCGCGGCGCCGTGCGTCATCGCCGCCCTGGTCTTCGCGCAGCGTCTCGAGGTCGGCACGCGCGTCGGCTACTACTTCTTCCTCCAGTCCGCCTACGGCGCGTGGAGCCCGATCACCACGGTGATGGCGGTGGTCGCGGTGCTCGCCGCCAGCCGGCTCATCGGCACGGCCACCACGCGGCTCATCCCGGAAGCGGGAGACTGACGCCCCCATCGAGGTCTCCCGCACGCGGGGACCCGTGAGCCGTTCGTGAGGCGCCTTCCCGCGCGGCTCCGCGCCCTCCCGCTCGCGACCCTGCTCCTCGGCGCGCCCGCGGGCCACGCCGCCGGCCAGGTCCCCCGCGACACCCTCCGCATCGCCTTCGTCGGCGACCTCAACTTCGGCCGCTCGCTGGCGCGGAACTACATCTTCCAGGACCGGGCCGGAGCGGTGCTCGCCGGGGTGCGGGACCGTCTGCGCGCCGCCGACATCGCGGTGGGGAACCTCGAGAGCATCATCCTCGACCGCGGGCGTCAGGCGGACACCACCAACAGCCCGGTCTTCGCCGGCCCGATGGACGCCATCGCCATGCTGCGCGACGCCGGCTTCGACGTCCTCGGCACCGCCAACAACCACGCCTGGGACTTCGGCCGCGCCGGCCTGATGGAGAACATCGCCCACCTCGACACCGCGGGCTTCGCGCACGCCGGCACCGGGCCCAATCTCGGCACGGCTTGGCGGCCGGTGGTGGTCCGGATGAAGGGCTGGACGATCGCGTTCTTCTCCCTGACGGCGATCTTCAACAACCCGGTCAACCTCACGGTGTTCGGGACGCCGGCGGAATGCTGCATCGCCTGGGCCGACACCCTGATCGCCGCCGAGCGGTTCCGCACCGTGCGCGATTCGGTGGGCGCCGATCTCGTCATCGCGTTCGTGCACGCCGGCATGGAGTACCGCCCGGTGCCCGAGCCCGACGTCGTGCTGCGGTTCCGCGGCCTGATCCACGCCGGCGCGGACGCCGTCATCGGCCATCACCCGCACGTGCCACAAGGCGTCGAGTACGTCGACGGGAAGCCGATCGTGTACTCGCTCGGCAACTTCGTCTTCAAGCAGGGGCAGCCCTGGACCAACCGGGCCCTGTGGGCCGATCTCGTGGTGGCGCCCGCGCCGCGCGGAGCGGCGTGCGCTCCCGCGGCCTCCTCGTGCCCGGTCCGGCCCGCCGTGCGGCTGACGCTCGCCCCGCTCGCCGTCGGCTACACGCCCCAGTTCCTCACGGGTCGCGATTCCGCGGCGGTGATGGCGCACCTGGACTCGATCTCGCGCCGCATCCCCGCGCATCCCCGCTTGCCGAACCCGCGGCCGAGGCGTAACGTTGCCCGGCCTTCGCCGCAGAGGACCCGGCCGTGATGGACGAACGACCCCTCGCCTTCCTCAAGACCCTGCTCGACGCCCCCGGCCCGTCCGGGTTCGAGCAGGTGCCCGCGCGCGTCTGGCGCGAGGAGGCCAAGGGGTTCGCCGCGGTCGAGGTGGACGTCGCCGGCAACTCGATCGCCACCCTGAACCCGTCGGGGGCGCCCAAGGTGATGCTGGCGGGACACGTGGACGAGATCGGCCTGATGGTCGTGCACGTGGACGACGACGGGTTCCTCTCCTTCGCCCCCATCGGCGGGTGGGACAGCCAGGTCCTGGTCGGGCAGCGGGTCGTCATCGAAGGGAGCGCGGGCCCCGTCACCGGGGTCATCGGCAAGAAGGCGATCCACCTGATGAAGACGGAGGAGAAGGACAAGGTCTCGAAGACGACCGACCTCTGGATCGACATCGGCGCGAAGAACAAGGACGAAGCCGCCGCGCGGGTGCGCGTGGGGGACGCGGGCGTGCTCGCCACCCGGCTGGTGGAGATGCCCAACGGGCGCCTCGTCTCGCGCAGCATCGACAACCGGATCGGCGCGTTCGTGGTGCTCGAGGCGCTGCGGCGCCTCGCCGCGGACAAGCCGAAGGCCTCGGTGAGCGCCGTCGCGACCACGCAGGAGGAGATCGCGTACTCGGGGGGCGGCGCGCGCACCAGCGCCTTCCGCCTCGAGCCCGACGCCGCGATCGTGGTGGACGTCACCCACGCCACCGACTATCCGGGCGTCGAGAAGAAGGAAGCGGGCGATTTCAAGCTCGGCGGCGGCCCGGTGCTCTCCCGGGGCTCCGCGGTCTCCCGCGTCGTGTTCGACCAGCTGGTGGCGGCGGCGGAAGCCGAGAAGATCCCGTACGCCATCGAGGCGGCGCCGCGCGGCACCAGCACCGACGCCGACGCCATCTACACGGCGCGGCGCGGCATCGCCACCGGCCTCGTCTCCGTGCCATGCCGCTACATGCACAGCCCCAACGAGATGGTGTCGCTGGAGGACGTGGACCGGACCGCGGCGTTGCTGGCCGCGTGGGTCCGGCGCCTGGACGCCAGGACCTCGTTCATTCCCCTCTGAGCCGATCGGGAGATCGCATGGCGGACGCCTACAAGCCCTACGTGCCGAACGAGCAGTCGATGCCCGAGCTCACGCTCCGGGCGGTGCTGTTCGGCGCATTGTTCGGGATCGTGTTCGGGGCCGTCACCGTCTACCTCGCCCTGCGCGCGGGGCTCACCGTGAGCGCCTCGATCCCGATCGCGGTCGTGGCGATCTCGCTCCTCAAGCGCTACGGCTCGACGATCCTCGAGAACAACATCGTGCAGACCGCGGGCTCCGCCGGCGAGAGCATCGCGTCGGGTGTCGCGTTCACGCTCCCGGCCCTGATCTTCCTCGGCTTCAACCTCGAGGTGAGCCGCGTCTTCGTCGTCGCGCTGTGCGGCGGCATCCTCGGCGTGCTCTTCATGATCCCGCTCCGGCGGACCCTGATCGTGAAGGAGCACGGGAACCTGCTCTACCCCGAAGGCGCCGCGTGCGCCGACGTGCTGGTGGCGGGCGAGCGGGGCGGCCGCTTCGCGGGACGCGTCTTCACGGGCTTCGGGGTGGGCGCCGTCTACAAGTTCCTGCACGAAGGGCTGCACCTCTGGCGGGCGCAGCCGACGTACGACCCCACGTGGTACTCGGGCGCGCGCATCGCGGGAACCACCACGCCCGAGTACCTCGGCGTGGGCTACATCATCGGCCCGAAGGTGGCGGGGACGATCTTCGCCGGCGGTGTGCTCAGCTGGCTGGTCATCATCCCCATCATCAAGTTCTTCGGCATGCACATCCCGACGCCGATCTTCCCCGGCACGATTCCCATCGGCGACATGGCGCCTAACCAGATCTGGAACGCGTACATCCGGTCCATCGGCGCGGGCGCCGTCACCACGGCGGGGCTCATCACCCTGGGCCGCACGCTGCCCACCATCGTGGATTCGCTCAAGGCCGGCTTCAAGGACTTCGCCGACTCGCGCGCCGGCCACGCCGTGGCCCGTCTGCGCACCGAGGATGACCTGCCCATCACGATCGTCGTCGGCGGTTCGGCGGTGCTGATGCTCGTGATCTGGGCGCTCCTCTCGATCAACATCAACCCCGGCCACACCCTGGCCAACGCGTTCGCGTCGGTCCTCATCGTGGTGTTCGGGTTCCTCTTCGTGACCGTGTCGAGCCGCATCACCGGCATCATCGGGAACTCGTCGAACCCCATCTCGGGCATGACCATCGCCACGCTCATGGCGACCTGCCTCATCTTCGTCGTGATCGGCTGGACCGGCGGGGTCTGGGCCGCCGTGGCCCTCTCCGTCGGCGCGGTGGTCTGCATCGCCGCCGCGGTCGCGGGCGCCACGTCGCAGGACCTCAAGACCGGGTTCCTCATCGGCGCGACCCCGTGGCGCCAGCAGCTCGCGCTCATCGTCGGCTGCCTGGTCTCGGTCCTGGTCGTCGGCTACACGCTCACCTACCTGAACAAGACCTACACCCGGCAGGAAGCCCGCGTCTTCGAGAACGTGATTATGACCGCGGAGATGAAGGACATGGGCTCGATCGACTTCAACGGCCGGTCGTACCATCTCCTGAACGTCCTGGGCTCGCACACCATCCCCGACGGCCGGTACTACTTCGACCCCGGCGCGCACCGCATCGACTTCCAGGAGCAGCCGGGCATCGGCTCGCCGGACATGCCGGCGCCCCAGGCCACGCTGATGACGACCGTCATCAACGGCATCCTCAACCGCAACCTCCAGTGGGGGCTGGTGCTCTTCGGCGTGTTCGTCGTCGTGGTGCTCGAGCTCTGCGGCGTCAGGTCGCTGGCCTTCGCGGTGGGCTCCTACCTCCCCATCTCGACGACCGCCCCGATCTTCGCGGGCGGCGTGGTGCGCTGGCTGGTCGAGCGGACCACCGGCGCCGCCAAGTCGGGCGAGGGCGAGGTCTCGAGCGGCTCGCTCACCGCGGCGGGACTCATCGCGGGAGGCGCGATCGCCGGGCTCCTGCTCGTCGGGCCGATGGACGCCTCCCGGACGGCGCAGGCGGCCGCCGCGCAGCGCGCGGGCCAGACCATCGCCCCCGACGCGGTGGCGTACGACATGGGCGCCCGCTGGTGGCCGCACCTGGCGGGCAACAGCCTGCTCGCCCTCTTCGTGTTCATCGGGCTCGCCTTCTTCCTCTACACGCTGGCCAAGAAGAAGCTCGAGACCAACTGACACCCGATCACGTGCCTTGAAAACCGACCGGGGTGCCTCGCGGCACCCAGGTTCGTTTTCGTCAGGGCCGCCGCGGCCCCTCGGGGCGGCCGGCCCCGCCGGGACCCGGCCTTCCCTGTCCCGGCCGCGCGGTGGGCGTCTTCACGGCGTCGGGCACCCGGGCCCATTGCTCGTCCGTGAGGATGCCGTGCACCGTCTCCACCACCCGGAGGATGTCGGCGCGCGCGGCCTCGAGCTGCGGGCGCAGCACGCCGAAGAGCCGGGCCGGGTCCGCGTTGGTCCCCTCCCGTGTCAGGACGCCGCGGATCGAATCGGCCCGGGCGTGGTTCCGATCGCCTAACGAGTCGCGCACCAGCTGCAGCCGCGCGATCTGCGCCGAGTCCAGGTGGAGC
>JBGPHD010000043.1:0-20652 GCA_041484135.1 Gemmatimonadota bacterium | reverse complement strand
GCGCGGGGCGACAACCCGCATCCACCTGCCTTTGTGGGGTTTGGCGGGGGGCGCGACCCCGACTCCCCGGCGGGCGACCGCGCCGGCGCCGGCGTCCTCGATCCCGTCGCTGATCACCGTCTCGACGGTCCGCCGCCCGGGAGCCGGCACGTAGGCGGCGCACCAGTCGGCCCCGACCGCCTCCCGGACCGCAGGCACCGCCTCGCGGGCGACGTCGACCGGGGTCCCGGGCTTGAGGCCGAGGAGCGCGACCCGGGCGAGCAGTTGTTCCCGCCGGCGCTCGCGCCGCTCCCGCTCGATCGCCCGCGCCGCCTGGATCGCGAGCGCCGCGTGGTCCGCGATGGCCACGGCCAGGGTGATGTCGTGCTTCGAGAACTTCTGCTTCCGCTTGGGGCGGCTGACGGTGAGGATCCCCTCGACCTGCTCGTTCGCCACCATCGGGACCATCAGGATCGACCGCATCCGGACGACCGAAGCCCGGCTCGCCGAGACGCCCGTCATCTCGGCCACGAGCGCGTCGCCGAGGACGTGGATCGGGAGGCGCTCCGTCAGGGTCCGATGCACCAGCGAGCCGGGCCCCGCCGAGATCTCGCCCCCCCGCACCGCGGCCTCGCCGCTCACGCTGTCCCACTCCGCCGCGAAGCGCCAACGATCGCTCACCACCGACGGCGTCGCGATCGAGGCGCGGCTCGCGCTGGTCAGGTGCGCGGCGTTCCGGGCCGCGCGCTCCAGCACCGTCTGCACCGACGCGTCGGCGGTGGTGAGCGCCAGCATCTGCGACAGGAGCCGCAGCTCCTCGAGCCGCATCTCACGGCGATTGGGACGGGGACGGGGGGTGGGGGAGGCCACGGCGGAGATAACTTACGGCCTCGCGCCGCTTCGCGCACGCGTCGCGACGACAAGAGCCACCGGTCGGAATTGAACCGACGACCACTCGATTACGAATCGAGAGCTCTACCGCTGAGCTACGGTGGCGGCATGCCCTGGGCCGGATTCGAACCGGCACGCCTTACGGCACCACCCCCTCAAGATGGCGTGTCTACCAGTTTCACCACCAGGGCGCTGCGGGGGAAAAGTAGTCGTCCGCCGCCACCCGGCCAAGCCGTCCGGCCGGGCGGCGCGCGGCCCCGTCCCGAGGCTTACTCCAGGTTCTTCGCCACCTGCTCCCAGCTCACGACGTTCCACCAGGCGCCCACGTAGTCGGCGCGGCGGTTCTGGTACTTCAGGTAGTAGGCGTGCTCCCACACATCGAGCCCGAGGATGGCCTTCTTCCCCTCCATCGCCGGGTTGTCCTGGTTGGGCGTGCTCATGATGGCGAGCTTGGCGCCGTCCACCACCAGCCAGGCCCAGCCGGACCCGAAGCGGCTCATCGCCGCGGCCGCGAACTGCTCCTTGAACTTGTCGAAGCCGCCGAAGGACGCCGTGATGAGGTCGCCGACCTTGCCCTTCGGGGCGCCGCCGGCCTTGGGGGCCATGAGGCGCCAGAACGCGCTGTGGTTCCAGTGGCCGCCACCGTTGTTGCGGACCGCGCCGCGGACCGCCTCCGGCACCGCGTTCAAGTTGGCGAGGATCTCCGGCAGCGACTTTTTCTGGAGTTCCGGCGCCTTCTCGAGGGCGGCGTTCAGGTTGGTGACGTAGGCGTTGTGGTGCTTGCCGTGGTGGATCTGCATCGTCTGCGCGTCGATATGCGGTTCCAGCGCACCCGGGTCGTAGGGCAGCGCCGGCAGGGAATACGGATAGGACATCGCTCGTTCCTCGGTTCGGGGAAGACAGGAAGTATAGCAGGCGCCAGAATGGCCCGGAATGTCAGAGCGGCGGCGGCTCGTTGATGGCCGCCCAGAACTGGCCCGTCTCCTTCACCGCGCGGACGAAGTCGGCGAACACGACCGGCTTCACCACGTACGCGTTCACGCCCAGGCGGTAGGTCTCCACCAGGTCGCGCTCCTCTTTCGAGGACGTGAGGATCACGATGGGAATGACCTGGAGGGACGGGTCGGCCTTCACGATCCTCAGCACTTCGAGTCCATCCACCTTCGGCATCTTGAGGTCCAGCAGGACGACGAGCGGGTGCGCCTCGTCACGACCGGCGTGCTTCCCCCGACGGTACAGGTAATCCAGCGCCTCGGCACCGTCCCGAGCCGTGGCCACCGGGTTCGCCAGGTTGATCTCCTTCAGCGCCTCCAACGTCAATTCCATGTCCGCCGCGCTGTCCTCCACCACGAGGATGGGCCGCAACATTACGATGCCTCCTTGCCGAGGGCGGGCTCCGCGGGGGGCAGCGCGATGTAGAACGTCGCGCCGTGATCGACGGCCCCCTCGGCCCAGACCCGGCCTTTGAGCCTGTGGATGATGCGCTGGACCGTGGCGAGCCCGATCCCGGTCCCTTCGAACTGGTCGTCGTTGTGGAGCCGCTGGAACACGCCGAACAACTTGCCGGCGTACTGCATGTCGAAGCCGACACCGTTGTCACGGACGAACACCACGACGCGGTCCTCGCGAGGGGCGTCGGTCCCCACCTCGATCCGGGCTTCCGCGCGCGGACGGGTGTACTTGAGCGCGTTCGAGAGCAGGTTCGCGAGCACCACCTTGAGGAGCCCCGCGTCCCCGCGGACCACCGGCAGGGGGCGCACGTCCAGGCGCACGTTCCGGAAGGCGACCTCCTCCTCGACCTCCGCCACGGTCGCGCGGACCACGTCATCGAGGCGCACCGGGTCGGCGCGGACGTCGCTGCGGCCGATGCGTGAGAAGGTGAGCAGGTCGTCGATGAGGGCACCCATGTGCGTGACGGCCCCGCGGACCGTGTCGAGGTAGCGCTTCCCCTTCTCGTCCAGCACGCCGCCCGCGTGTCGCTCCAGCAGATTCGAGAAGCCGGAGATGTGACGTAACGGGGCGCGCAGGTCGTGGGACACCGAGTACGAGAAGGCCTCGAGCTCCTCGTTGACCGCCGACAGCTCCTCCACGCTCTGCTCCAGCTCCGTGTTGAGCTGTTTCGTGTGCTCCTCGTTCCGGCGCCGCTCCTCCTCCGCTTCGCGCAGCGAAGTGATGTCGCGCGCGGTGGCGTAGATGAGCCCCTCCTTCTGCCTCGTGATGGCGCGCCACTGGAGCCAGCGGTACGATCCGTCACGGTGCCGGTACCGGTTCGCGAAATCGATGACCAGCTTGCCTTCCCGCATCTGTTGCTCGTACGTCGCGTTCGTGGGCGCGATGTCGTCCGGGTGGAGGAAATCCACGAACGGCCGCGCGAGGAGCTCTTCCAGGGGATGACCGAGCATGCGCTCCCAGGCCGGATTGACCATCCTGAAGCGCCCGTCGAATCCCGCGATGCAGTGCAGATCTTCCGACAACGTGATGATGCGCTCGCGCTCCTCCTGGGCGCGCCGCCGGGCCGCCGTCAGTCGCGCCAGCATGACCATGGTCGCCGCGACCAGAATGATGACGAGCGCGCCGGTCAGGAGCTGGAACCGCTGGGTTCGCCGCGCGGCAGCGATCCAGTCGTCCTGGCGCGTCAGGAGCACGCTGTCCTCCGTGCTCCGCATCGCGCGGATGCCCGCCCCGATCGAATCGGTGAGCCGGAACCCGATCCGCGTCAGCACCTCGGCACGGGCCGCCTCGAATCCACGCGCGCGCCGGGTGGCGATGACCAGGTCCAGTCGGGCTTCGCGCCGCGTCATGAGGTCGGCGACTTCTCGCACGCGGGACCGCTGAACGGGGTTGTCCCGGGTGAGCACGCCAATGTGGGCGAGCTGCGCCCGGTTCGCCCCGACCGCTTCGTAGAACGGGGGCAGGTCGCTCTCATCGCCCGTGATCACGTACAAACGCGCGATCCGCTCCATGTCGCCGAGACCCACACGGAGCAGATGTGTCGCTTCCCGCACCTCAAGCGCGTGTGTCACGCGACTACCCATCTGCAGCTGGATGGTAGCGGCGCGGCTGCTCAGGACGAGCGTCACGCCGATGGCCAGCGAGACGAGGACGAGGCCACCGACCATGATCGTGGACTCGCGCCGCCCGTTGAGGTGGGCGCCGGGCGTCAGGCTCGGCTCATGTCGCTGGGGTGACGTCGACGCGCCGCTGAGGGTCAGGTGTCGAGCGCCGAGCGCACGGCCCCGGCGAGCTGCGCGATCGTCCAGGGCTTCGTGATGGCACGGACATCCCCGGGCAACGCTCCCACCTCAGGCCGCTCGTAGCCGCTGGTGAAGAGGAACCGCACCTCGTTGCCCGCGGCGCGGACGGCGCGGTAGAGGTCCGGACCCGTCATCCGCGGCATCGAGACGTCGGAGATGATGAGGCGGACCTTGTCGCCCTCCCTCCGCACGATCTCCAGGGCATCGCGACCGTCCACCGCCGTGAGCACCTTGTACCCGAACCGCTCCAACGCCCGCTGCGTGGCGCGGCCGAGCACCTCCTCGTCGTCCACGACCAGCAGCATCTCCGTGCCGCGCGGTCCCTCCATGCCCGCCGGGACGGGGGCGCCCTCGCTCGCCCCGGCGGCCGGGACGGCGGCCACGGCCGGGAACAGCATCTCGACCACCGTGCCATGTCCCGCCTCGCTCGCCAGGCGGACGCCGCCGCCGTGCTGCTGGACCAGGCCGAGCACCATGGACAGGCCGAGGCCGGTGCCCTTCCCCTCGGGCTTGGTGGTGAAGAGCGGATCGAACGCGCGCGCTCGGGTTCCCGCGTCCATGCCGGAGCCGTTGTCCCGCACCTCGAGCACCGCATAGTCACCGGGCGGCACGCCCGCATCCGCTGCCGCCGCCTCGCCCACCCGCTCCCGGCGCACCGAGAGACTGAACACGCCACCCTGGGGCATCGCGTCGCGCGCGTTGGTCGCCAGGTTCATCAGGCACTCCTCGAGCGCCGCGGGGTCCGCATTCACCCGCGTGCCCGCCCCGACGCCCGACGCGTGCAGCTCCACGTTGCTGGGGACCAACCGGCGCAGCGTCGGCGCGAACTCGCGGACCAGGGTCGCCAGGTCCAGCTCCTGGACCGACAGCACGTCACGGCGGCTGAAGGCGAGCAGGCGCCGGATCATCTCCCGTCCGCGGACCGCCGCGTCCGCGATCGCCTTGACGTCGGCCCGGAGGTCCGCCCAGTCCGACGGCACCGCGTCGAGCGCCAGCTCGGCCTCCGCCAGCACGATGGTGAGGATGTTGTTGAAGTCGTGCGCGATGCCCCCGGCGAACTGCCCCAGCGCGACCATCTTCTGCGCCTGCCGCAGCTGGCCCTCGAGGGACGCCTGGCGGGCCTCGGCCAGCTTGCTGTCCGTCACATTCTCGAACATGACGAGGGCATACCTCGGCCGGCCGTCCGGGTCGCGCACCGCCGTCAGCGTCCGGCGTACCCATACCACCGCGCCCGACTTGGTCAGGTACCGTTGCTCCCGCGGCGGCGCGAAGGTCCCCTCGAGCAACGCGGTGTTGTCGGCCCCGCCCTGCGGGCGTTCGTCGGGGTGCATCAGGTCGACCGTGCGCAGGCCGTGCAGCTCGACGTCGGAACGGCCCAGCATCGCGCAGGCGGCCCGGTTGGCGCGCAGGATCTCTCCCTCGGGCACCGTGAGCAGCATCCCGATCGGCGCGTCCTCGAAGGTGGCGCGAAGCTCGCGTTCGGCGCGCTCCCGCTGGCGCCGGGCGTCAACCTCGGCGAGGGCGCGGCGCACCGCCGGGCCCAGCAGCTCGAGCCGGTGCTTGAGCACGAAATCGGTCGCGCCGCGCCGCAGTGTCTCGATCGCCCGCTCTTCGCCGAGACTTCCCGTGACCATGATGACGGGGACGTCCGGTGCACGCTCGCGCGCCGCGGCGATCGCCCCCGCGCCATCGAGGCCCGGGATGCTGTTGTCCACCAGGATCAGGTCGTAGGTATCTGCGAGTGCCGCGAGGAATGCCTGACGTGAAAGGACCAGCGTGATCGTACATTCCAAGCCGGCGCCGGCCAACGCTTCGCGCACCAGCTCGGCGTCCGCCGAGTCGTCCTCCAGATGCAGAAGACGCAGGGTGCCGGTCATGCTGCCCCCCCTGTGGCGCCACTCGAGCGCCGCCCCTCCCCGCCCAAACCCCGATCTAGCCACTCCCAATTGAGTCCAAGCGACGAGGTCGGTCAAGTCTCAGTCCTGACACGGACTTCGAGCCGGTCATAACGGACCTGGGTGCGGCCGGGGGGAGGGACCGGCCGCCGGGGCGTGGCGACAGCCGGACAGGAGGAGCACGACCGCGACCAAAGACGCGCCCGTCGTGCATGGGTCCCTGTGGTGGATTCGCCTGCAACGACGCCCTCCCCGCCAGGGAGGAACGGAGTCAGGCCGACTCGAACCCTACGGCCCGCGCGTCAGCATGGCGTCAGCAGGCCGTCAGCCCGCGGTCCCGCGCCGAAACTCCTCTCCTCCACCGGTCGTAGGCTTGACGCAACACCCACCGGATCGGATGCGGCGTGGACCCCCTGCTCCAGGACCTCAAGTACGGCATCCGGATGCTCTTCAAGCATCCCGGTCTCGCCGCGGTCTCCGTGCTCGCGCTCGCCCTGGGCCTGGGCCTCACGACCACGATGTTCAGCATCGTCTACGGAGCGCTCCTGCGGGGACTGCCGTTCGAGGGGGCGAGCCGGCTGCTGATCATCAAGGAGCGGAACGTCACGCGGGTGAACGCGGAGCGGACGCCGTCCATCCACGACTTCACGGACTGGCGCGCGCAGCAGCGGTCCTTCACCGACCTCGCCGGGTTCTACAGCGGCACGGTGAACGTCGCCGGCGACGAAGGCCGCCCCGAACGCTTCACCGGCGCCTTCATCACGCCGAGCGCCTTCCGAATGGTGGGCATCCCGGCGATGCTCGGCCGCACCTTCACCGACGACGAGGACCGGCCCGAGACCCCGCTCAGCATCCTGCTCGGCTTCAACGTCTGGAAGAACCGCTTCGCGAGCGACCGCGCCATCGTGGGCCGCACCATCCGCGTGAACGGCCAGGCGGCGACCGTGATCGGCGTCATGCCGGAGGGATTCAAGTTCCCGCTCCAGCAGGACCTGTGGCTCCCGCTGCGCCTCGACCCGCTCAAGCTGAAGCGCGGCGAGGGCCAGAGCGTCGAGGTCTTCGGCCGGCTGCGGCCCGGCGTGTCCGCGGACCAGGCCGCCCTCGAGTTCACGGCCATCGGCCGGCGGCTGGCCGAGCAGTATCCCGAGACCAACAAGGACCTCGGCACCCTGATCCAGCCCTTCACCACGGAGTTCATCGGCAAGGAGCCGCGGGCCCTGCTCTTCACCATGCTGGGCGCGGTGTTCGCCGTGCTGCTCATCGCCTGCTCGAACGTGGCCAACCTCCTGCTCGCGCGGGCGGCGGTGCGCACTAAGGAGGTCGCCATCCGCACGGCGCTCGGCGCCAGCCGGTGGCGGGTGGTGTCCCAGCTCCTCGCTGAGGCGTTCGTCCTCTCGGCCGTGGGCGCGATGCTCGGCCTCGGGATCGCGGCGTTAGGCGTGCGCCTCTTCAACAACGCCATCGCCGACACCCAGCCGCCGTTCTGGATCGACATCCGCGTCGACAGCGTCGTCCTGGCCTTCGTCTTCGGCGTGACGCTGCTCGCCAGCCTCATCGCGGGCATCCTCCCCGCGCTCCAGGCCACGGGCGCCAACGTGAACGAGGTCCTCAAGGACGAGTCGCGCGGCTCCTCGAGCTTCCGGCTCGGCCGGTTCAGCAAGGGGCTCGTGGTGGCCGAGATCGCGCTCTCGTGCGGCCTCCTGGTGGCGGCCGGACTCATGATCAAGAGCGTCGTGAAGCTCAAGACCTTCGACTACGGCGTGACCACGGACGACGTGTTCACCGCCCGCGTGGGGCTCTTCGAGGCGGCCTACCCGGATTCGCTCAAGCGCCAGCTGTTCTGGACCGGCCTCGTGCAGCGACTCCAGGACCAGCCGGGGGTGCGCGGCGTCGCGCTCACCAGCCGCCTGCCCGCGCTCGGCACGGGCACCGAGAACCTGGCCATCGAGGGCAAGGCGTACGCGGCCGACCGGGACTACCCCGAAGCCCGCTCGGCGGTGATCACGCCGGACTACTTCCAGACCTTCGGCGCCTCCGTGGCGGAAGGCCGCGCGTTCGGCGCGGGTGACGACGGGACCGGCCTGCCCGTCGCCATCGTGAACCGGAGCTTCGCCGCGCGCTTCTATCCCGGCGCCTCGGCCATCGGTCGCCGCTTCCGGACCGGGCGGGCCGACTCGCGGGCGCCGTGGCGCACCATCGTGGGCGTGGTGCCGGACCTCAGCATGAACGGGACCGACAGCGCGACCTTCCAGGGGTTCTACGTGCCGCTCGCCCAGAGCGACGCGCGGTTCATCAGCATCGCCATCCGCGCGCAGGGAGACCCGATGGCGCTCGCGCCCGTGGTGCGCTCCACCGTCGCGGCGATCGATCCCGACCTGCCCATCTACTTCGTGCAGACCGAGCGGCAGGCGATCGATCAGAACACCTGGTTCTACGACGTGTTCGGGACGCTGTTCATGATCTTCTGGTTCGTGGCGCTCTTCCTCGCGACGGTGGGCGTGTACGGCGTGATGTCCTTCGCGGTGAGCCGCCGCACCCAGGAGGTGGGGGTGCGCATGGCCCTCGGCGCCGGCTCGCGCGACGTGATCGGGCTCTTCCTCCGGCAGGGTGCCTACCAGGTGGGCACCGGCGTCCTCATCGGGCTGGGCCTGGCCGTCCTGCTCGCGCGGGGGCTGCGCATCATCCTGTTCCGCGTCGAGCCCACCGACCCGGTGATGTTCGCGGGGATCACCCTGGTGCTCGTGGCGACGGGGCTGCTCGCCTGCTTCGTGCCGGCGCGCCGCGCCACGCGGGTGGACCCGATGGTGGCGCTGCGCTACGAGTAGCCGCCCAGCGCCATCAGCTTCTTCCACTGCGCCGCGTCGGCGGGAACCACCGAGAGCCGCGGCATCCGGACCAGCGCGAGGTCCTTCAGCGCCGGCTCCGCCTTGATGGCCGAAAGGGGCACGGGGCGTGGCAGCCGGTCTCCGGCCTTGAGGTCCACCACCGCCATCCGCGGGTCCGTCGCCTTGGGGTCGGCGTAGGGCTCGGACGCGACCTCGGCGAGACCGACCGCCGCCTTCTCGTCGCCGGTGTGGTAGATCAGCACCGCGTCCCCCTTCCGCATCGCCCGGATGTGCTTCAGCGCGAGCGGGTTCTTGACCCCGTCCCAGACGGCGGTCTTCTCCTTCACCAGCCGGTCGTAGGCATAGGCGGACGGCTCGGTCTTCAGGATCCAGTGCGCCACGGTCACCTCACCTCGGGGGCACGAACCGGAACGGCGGTGATAGAATAGAGGACACGATACGCGGGGATGGGACCGGATGCGAGTGCGCACGGGGACGAGCGGATACTCGTACAAGGAATGGAAGGGCCACTTCTATCCCGCCGACCTCAAGGCCGACGCGATGCTCCGGTTCTACGGGGAGCGGCTGAAGGCGGTCGAGATCAACAACACCTTCTACCGCATGCCGAAGGCGGGGATGCTCGAAGCCTGGGCCGCCCAGGTGCCCGAGGACTTCACCTTCGTCCTCAAGGCCTCGCGCCGTATCACCCACATCAAGCGCCTCAAGGAGGTCTCCGAGGACGTGGCCTACCTCCTCGAGACGGCGCAGACGTTAGGCCCTCGCCTCGGCCCCGTACTCTTCCAGCTGCCGCCCTACCTCAAGAAAGACCTCGCCCGGCTCCGCGACTTCCTGGCCCTCCTGCCCGCGGGGACGCGCGCCGCGCTCGAGTTCCGCGACGCCTCCTGGTTCGATGAGGAGACGTTCGCCGCCCTGCGGGAGCACGACGTGGCGCTGGTCTACTCGGACGAGGACGAGGCGAAGGAGCCGCCGTTCGTGTCCACCGCGGTCTGGGGCTACCTGCGCCTCCGCCGGCCGAGCTACGACCTCAACGCGTGGGCGGCGCGCATCACGGCCCAACCGTGGAGCGACGCGTTCGTCTTCTTCAAGCACGAGGACGCGGGCGCCGGCCCGAAGATGGCCGCCGAGTTCGCTACGCTGGTCGGCTGACCCCGCGCCGCGGCCGGTGCGCCCGACCGCTGGACCCGCGGCTCAGAGCCCCGCCGTCCACCCGGCGATCGCATCCGCGAGCGACCCCATCACCTCCGCCGGCTTCCGGCCGGTGCGCGCCGGCACCTTGAACGAGTGATCCCCTTCTTCGACGAGTGTCAGGGTCGCCAGGCCGCCCAGCGAGCCCACGACCGGCCGCAGCAGATCGAGGCCCGCGAACTCGTCGCGCGTCCCCTGAAGGAAGAGCATCGGGACCCGCACGCGGGCCAGGTGCTCCGCGCGCGCCGTGCCCGGCTTGCCCGGCGGATGGAGCGGGAAGCCGAGGAACGCCAGCCCCACGACGCCAGGGAGCGGCTCCTCCGCCTGCGCGGTGGACGTCATCCGCCCGCCGAACGACTTCCCGCCCGCGACGAGCGGCACGCCCGGTGCCTCGCGCGCCGCCTCCGTCACCGCCTCGCGCACCCGCGCGGCCGCGACCGCCGGCGGATCGGGACGGCCGCTCTTCTTCTCCATATAGGGGAACTCGTAGCGGAAGGTCCCGATCCCGCGCTCGGCAAGCGCCCGCGCGATCGTCTCGAGGAACGGATGACGCATGCCGGCACCCGCGCCGTGCGCCAGCACGTAGAGCGCGCGCGGGGGCCCTTCCTGCGGAAGCACGAGGAGCCGGTTCACGACCCGTTGCCAAGCCGCGGACCAAGCGCCGTCACCGCTTCCCTTTCTTCTTCCCGAAGCGCGCGTGCAGCCGCTCCAGCGCGTGCGGGAGGTCGGGCGCGAGTTCGAGCACGGGGCGGAGCGGGTCCTCCTTGAGCTTCGCCATCCGCGCCACGGCGTTCGTGATCGTGAAGTTCCCGATCGCGAGCTTCGGCCCGATCTCGCTCCAGCGGAGCGGCATCGAGACCGGCGCGCCGGGAAGGGGCCGGACGCTGAACGGCGCGGCCAGGAGCCGTCCATGGCCGTTCTGCACGAAGTCCACGTAGACCTTCCCCTCGCGCTTGGCCGGCAGCCGGGTCACGGTCGCGATCTCCGGCAATTCGGCGGCCACCAGGCGCGCAAGCAGGCCACCTAACGTCCGTGTCTGCTCGTAGGTGCACTGCCGGCCCATCGGGATCAAGACGTGCAGGCCGGTCGAGCCGCTGGTCTTGATGAAGCAGGGCAGCGCGATCTCCTCGCACAGGCCCCGGATCATCCTGGCGATGGTGACGACGTGCGCGAAGGGCGCCTCCTTGGGGTCGAGGTCGAGGATGCACCAGTCGGGCGTCTCCAGGGTCGCGACGCGGCTCCCCCAGATGTGCAGCGGGATCGCCGCCATGTTGGCGAGGTACGCGATGGAGGCCTCGGTCTCGGCTACGAAGTAGTTGAGCTCGCGCTGCGATTCGCCGCTCCACATCCGCACCGTCCGCACGTAGTCGTGCGCGTAGTCGGGCGCGTCCTTCTGAAAGAACGACTTGCCGGTGATGCCGTCGGGGTAGCGCGTGAGCACCACCGGCCGGTCCTCGAGATAGGGCAGCAGCCACGGCGCGATGGCGCGGTAGTACGCGACGAGGTCGCCCTTGGTGTAGCCCTCTTCCGGCCAGAAGATCTTGTCGAGGTTGCTGAACTGGACCGGCGGCGGGGCGGCTTGGGTCGCACGGGCCGCGAGCCGCGCGCCCGGCGCCGAGGCCGGCGGAGCCCCCGCGCGCCCACCGGCGCCTCGCTTCGCCGCCTTGGACTTCTTGCCCGCCTCCACGCTCGCGCGCCTGACGCACTCCTCCCTGGGCTTGTCGTCCCGCCACCTGAGGAACACGGGGTGCCGCAACAGGCCGTCGGTGGTGACCTCCTTGAACCGCACCTCGCAGACCAGGTCCGGCTCGACCCAGACGCTCTCGCGGTCCCTGGGAACCGGCCCTTCGCAGGCGGGCTTGGGTCGCTTGGCCTCTTCGAGGCTCGCGGCGATCTCGTCGAGCTGCTGCGCGTCGAAGCCGCTCCCCACGCGGCCCATATAGGTGAGCGCGCCGTCGTGGTACTGGGCGACATGCAGCGCGCCCAGGCCGGTGCGCGAGCCCTTCGGGCGGGTGAACCCCACCACGACGAAATCGTCGGTGTGATCGGCACGGACCTTGAGCCACTCGGCCGAGCGACGGGAGCGGTACGGGGAGTCGGCCTTCTTGGCGACGATCCCCTCGAGGCCCATGCTGGTGACCTGGTCGTACAGGTCCTCGCCGCGGGTCTCGAAGTGGTCGAGGTACTTGAGCGCACCGGCTGCCGGCACCACGCGCCGCAGGATCGCCTTGCGCGCGGTGAGCGGCAGGTCGCGCAGGTCGAAGCCTTCGATGCCCATGAGGTCGAAGAGGTAGAGGGTCGCCGGCAGCTCGACCGCCGCGCGCCGCACGTCGGCCGCCTTCGTCAAGCGGCCGCGCTGCTGGAGCCGCCCGAAGCTCGGGTGGCCGGACGCGTCGTGGCAGACCACCTCGCCATCCATCACGAGCCCGTCGAAGGGCAGCGCCCCGACGGCGCGCGCGACCTCGGGGAACGTGGCGGTGAAGTCGTGGCCGTTACGGCTGAGGAGCGTGGCATCCCCGCCCTCACGCGCCACCGTCAGGCGGTAGCCATCGAGCTTCAGCTCGAAGAGCCAGCCCGCCTTGGTGAACGGCTTCTCGCGTGTCTCGGCGAGCATCGGCGGCACGTCCTTGGCGCGGAGCGTGCGCTTCGGCGCCTTGAGGCGGGTCAGCTCCTTGCGCAGCGCCTCCGCGTGCGAGCCGGCGCTCTTCACTTCCTCCACGGTGAGACCCGAGAGCACCGAGCCCGGAGGGAATTGATCCCCGTTGGTGGCGACGTAGGCATCGCGCTCCTTGATGAGGAGCCACTCCTTGACGCCCTTCTTGATCTTCACCAGGGTCCAGACGCCACGCAGCTTGTAGCCGCGCAGCTCAAACAGGAGCTTGCCCTTCTCGATCCCCGTGTGCGGATCCTCGAGCGGCACCCACTGTCCGCGGTCCCAGACGATCACCGACCCCGCGCCGTAATTCCCTTCCGGGATCACGCCCTCGAAGTCGCCGTATTCCAGCGGGTGGTCCTCGACGTGCACGGCGAGGCGCTTGTCCGCGGGGTTCTTCGACGGACCCTTGGGCACCGCCCACGACCAGAGCACGCCGTTCATCTCGAGGCGCAGGTCGTAGTGGAGGCGCGTCGCGTCGTGCTGGTGGACGACGAAGAGGCCGCCCGACGAGCCCGGTGCCGAGCCGAAGGGCTCGGTCGTGCGGTCGGCGGAACGCTTGGCGCGATAAGCGCTTAGCGGGTCGGGCGTGGGATTCCGGGTTGCGGGCATCGGGATAGGTCCCTATGATAGCGACTCTTATGAGCGCACGTCCAATCGGCTCCGCCACCATCTCCTTCGGGCTCGTCTCGGTCCCGATCCAACTCTACTCGGCCAGCGAGTCGGGGGCGTCGGTCTCGTTCAACTGGATCAACAAGAAGACGGGCGCGCGCTGCAAGCAGCAGTACATCGACTCGAAGACGCAGGAGAAGGTCGAGAAGGACGAGATGATCAAGGGCTACGAGTTCTCGAAGGGCCAGTACGTGACCTTCACGCCCGACGAGCTCAAGGCCCTCGAAGAGAAAGGCACCGGCGCGATCGACGTGGCCGAGTTCGTCCCCGCCGACCAAGTGGACCGGCTCTACTTCGACAAGGCGTATTTCCTCGGGCCGAGCAAGGGCGGCGAGCGCGCGTACAAGCTCCTCGCGGCGGCGCTGGCCAAGACCAAGCGCGCGGCGATCGGCCAGTACGCGGCGCGCGGCAAGCAGTACCTCGTCATGCTCCGCCCCATGGAGGGCGGCCTGGTGATGGAGACGCTGCACTACGCCGACGAAGTGCGCTCCATCAAGGAAGTCGAGCTTCCCGAGGGAGACGTGAAGCCCGCGGAGCTGGCGCTCGCCATGCAGCTGATCGAGCAGGGCAAGTCGGACGAGTTCCGGCCCCAGGGGTACGAGGACCAGGTCCGCAAGCGTATGCTGGAGCAGATCCAGCGCAAGGTCGAGGGCCACGAGATCACGGCCGAGCCGACGGAAGCCCCGGAGACGCAGATCATCGACCTGATGGAGGCGTTGAAGGCGTCGCTGGCCAAGGGCGGGACCAAAGCCGGGGCCTCGGCCGAGCGGAAGCCGACCAAGCGGGCCGACCGGGCGGCGAAGCCCGCGGCCGCCTCGAAGCCGGAGAAGACGAAGCTGAAGCTCCTGAAGAAGCGGAAGACCGCCTAACTACCTGCCGCTCCCTCCGCGCGGTCCCATGCGGAACCGGTCGAACCAGTTCAGTGTCACGAGGACCGACTGTTCCGCGCCCAGCGCCTGCTGGAACATCACGAACGTCTGGCCGTCACGGCTCACGTCGTAATTGCGGAATCCGAAGGCATCGTACCTGCCCGTGAAGAGCTGCGACCGGCTCCCGACCTCGAACCCGCCTTCGGTGCGCACCGTCGCCGCCATCATCCGGTCGCCATCCCGGTAGAAGATCTCGTGCCCGGCGGGAGACCAGAGCGGCTCCCTCCCGCCATCCAGCGATACCTGCCACCGACCGCCGGGGCCGGGGAACGGACGGACGTACACCTCGACGCGTCCCGACTCGTTGGACACGTAGGCCATCCAACGGCCGTCGGGGGACAGCGATGGAGCGAAGTTGTTGAACGCGTTGGCCAGCACTTGGTGCGGGGTCCCCGTCGCGGCGAGGCCCAGCTGCCAGATCTCCGTCTTTGATGCCGCCGTAGCCTGGCCTTGGTAGACAAGACCGCGACCGGAAGGCTCGAAGGTCACGGGCAACCAGGAGCCGGCGGCTGTGACGAGCGACTCGGGCGCTCCGCTCCCGTCGGCGGGCACCCAATAGATCCGGCTGGCGAAGCCGGTGACGCCGCCCGGTTGCCGCGCGTACGCGATGCGACGACCGTCCGGCGTCCACACCGGCATCCAGGCGGTGGTATCGAAGGTCAGCCGGGTGCGCGTGTGCTGGACGAGGTCCACGATCCATACGTCCTGGGCATTGGCGCTGGCGTTGGTAAAGCGCGTCACCGCCACGCGCTTGCCGTCGGGCGAGAGGCGCGGCAAGAAGTAGATGGCGGTGTCGGAGCCGGCGTCGCGCGCGGAACCGTTGCGGTCCACGAGCACGAGGCGGCTGCCTGCCGTGGTGGACGCCTGATACGCGAAGTCCCCGGTGCCCGAGACGCCCAGATTCCGGTCCCCGTCGGGGCCGGTGGTGATCCGGTCGGCGAGCGGCATGGCCGCGCCGGTGACCTCCAGCCGCCGGGCATCGAACGGGACCGTCGAGACGATGCCGGACGGGTCTGACAGCACGACGAACCCTGCCGTCACGTAGCGCGGGTACGCGCCGGGTTGCTGCAGGCGCTTCACGGCGCCGGTGCGCCGGTCGAGCGCGGCGAGCCTGACGCCCCCGTGCCCGAACACGGTGAACAGCACGGCGCGACCGTCAGGCAGCACGTCCGGCCACCGGAACGCCTCGCCGGTGTCCGGCTTCGTCACCAGGCGGGCGATGCCGCCGGCAGCCGGGACGTCGAGCAGCCCGGAATCCGACGCGAAGATGATGGTGTCCCCGCGGCTCCACGTGGCGCCGTACGTGGCGCCGACCACGTCGCACAGCGGCAACACCGGTCCACCCGCCAGCGCCACCTTGACGAGCCGGTTCCCCTGACGGAACCCGATCGATTGCCCGTCGGCGGAGAAAAAGGGGAGGATCCCTCCGTCCGAGCCGGGGATGGCCGCCGGGTCGAGCTGGTCGAGGCCGCGCACGTAGATGCGCTGGCCCGAGGGCGCCCGTCCCACGTACGCGATGCGCGAGCCATCGGGAGAGAACGCGATCGTCGAGCCCGTCGCGCCGACCGGTTCGGCGTCGCGCGGGAGCAGGATGCCGAAGCGGACCACCGGCCTTGCGACGAACGCCGGCTTCGGGCCGAACTGTCTCCAGAGCCCCGCACCCGCGAGGGCGGCGAGCGCCAACACTCCGACGCCGCCGGCGAGGCGCCCGACGCGCCGCCCCACACTCCGCACCGGAATGGCGGCGGCACCCGCGCTGGCGACCGCACCGGTCGCGGCCGGCGGCAGCGCGATGCTGCCGGGATGGGTGATCGCCTCGACGAATTGCGCCGCCGAAGCGAACCGGTCCGCCGGGAGCTTTTCCAGCGCCCGCTTCACGACCGCCTCGAGGTGCGGCGGGATGGTGTGCCGCTGGAGCGTGAGCGAGCGCGGCTGCTCGGTCATCACCCGGGCGATGATGGCCTGCGCCGTGGGGCCCGTGAACGGCGGCTCGCCCGTCAGCATCTCGTAGAGCACGCAGCCTAACGCGTAGATGTCGGCCTTGGGCGTGATCTCCCGCTCGCCCATGGCCTGCTCGGGCGCCATGTAATGCGGCGTGCCCAGCGACATCCCCGTCTCGGTCATGCGGGTGCCGCCGCCGGCGGTGCTCACGGCGAGCGCGATGCCGAAGTCGGCCACCAGGGCCGAGCCGTCGTGGAGCAGGATGTTCTCGGGCTTGATGTCGCGGTGCACTACGCCGTGCCGGTGCGCGTAGTCGAGCGCGCTCCCGACCTCGATCGCGATCTTGACCGCGTCGTCCACCGGGAGCTGCTTTTCCTTGACGAGGCGGTCGCGCAGGGATTCGCCTTCGATGTACGGCATCACGTAGTACACGATGCCGTCGGACTCGCCCGAATCGTGCAACGGCAGGATGTGCGGGTGCTGGAGGTTGGCGGTGAGCTGGATCTCCTTGAGGAACCGCTCGCCGCCGAGGATCGCGGCCAGCTCGGGGCGCAGGACCTTGAGCGCGACCTTGCGGTTGTGCCGCACATCGTGCGCGAGGTACACGGTCGCCATGCCGCCGGCGCCCAGCTCGCGCTCGATGGAATAGCGCCCTTCCAACGTCGCGCCGAGGCGCGTGATGGCGTCGCTCAAGACTTGATCCTGGATGGAGTGCTGCAAGTATAGAGGCCTGAGCGGCGCCGGGCCAGCACGGCCCCTTGCCAACGACGCACGCTCCGCCATCGTTGGGGCGTGCACGGCTACACGGCGCAGGACGTCGCTCGGCTCCTCGGCCTCACCCCCGCCCAGATCGGCTCCTGGACGCGCGCGGGTTTCCTCACGCCCGCGCGCGGGCCGCGCGGCGAGCCGCGGTTCGCCTTCCAGGACCTCGTGCTGCTGCGGGCGGCGAAGGGGCTGATGGCGGCGCGCGTGCCCGCCGCGTCCATCCGCCGGTCCCTCAAGAAGCTCAAGCAGCAATTGCCGCGCGGCCGCGCCCTCTCGGAGCTGCGCATCACGGCCGAAGGGGACGAGATCGTCGCGCGCGATGGCGCGCTGGCGTGGGAGCCCGACTCGGGCCAGGTGGTGCTCGACTTCACCACCGCGCAACTCGCCCAGCGCGCCGCGCCGATGGCGCGCCGTCAGGCCGCGCTCGCCCGGCAGGCCGACACCGCGCTCGACGCCGAAGGGTGGTTCGCGTTAGGCCTGGAGCTGGAGATCGGCTCCTCGGACGAGGAAGCGCGCGACGCCTATCGCCGCGCGCTGGAGCTGGACCCGCACCACGCCGACGCGCACGTCAACCTCGGTCGGCTGCTCCAGGAAGCGGGACGGATCGGCGACGCCGAAGGCCACTATCACGCCGCGCTCACCACCAACGCCGAGCACGCGACGGCATGGTACAACCTCGGCACGGTGCTCGAGGACGAGAAGCAGATGAAAGAGGCGATCGGGGCGTACGAGCAGGCGATCCGCGCGGACCCGAAGATGGCGGATGCCTGGTTCAACCTGTCGCGGCTCTACGAGCGCGTGGGGAAGCGGGCGGCGGCGCTGCGGTGTCTCTCGAAATACAAGGTCCTGGTCGAGCGCGAGTGAGGGTCCGGCTCAGCGCCGGCCCATCAGCTGTCCGAGCTCCGTGAACCAGTGCTCCGCCACGATGAGCGGCGCGGTCACCTGGACCTCGGCCTGGGTGTGCAGGCGGCGGGCCATCACGAACCGCTGGCCGTCGGCGCTGATGTCCCACGGCGTGTAGTAGTCGTTCTCCCAGAAGTAGACGTCGTCGGGGAGCCGGAACAGGGGCCGTCGCTCACCGAGGCGCGGTGGCGCCCCGGCCGCGAAGGGCAACAAGGTCATCTGCCGGGTCGCGTCCACGAAGAAGAGCTCGCGCCCGTTCCTCGCCCAGAGCGGCGCGGAGCCGCCACTGGTCGAAGCCTGCCACTTGCCCTCGTTCGTCGCCGGGAAGGGGCGGATGTACACCTCGCGGCGTCCCGTCTCGTCGGACTCGTAGGCGATCCACCGCCCATCGGGAGACAAGGCGAAGGCGTTCTCGTCGAAGTCCGCGCTCGCGATCAGGGGCACGGCCGTCGTGTCGCCGCCCACGTGGAATCCGACGATGTCGCGCCCGACGTGCCCGAGCCCGCCGCGGATCCGCGTGACGATCCAGCGCCCGTCGGGCGACACCGCGCCCTCGAAGACTCCGGCGCTATGACGCACGACCACGGAGTCACCACCGGTGCCGTCGGCCGCGGCGCGCCGGAGTTCGAGCTCGTTGCCCCGGAAGGCGACGTACGTGAGCGTGTGCCCACCTTGCATCCACCGGGGCCGGACATCGGGCAGGCTGTCGAAGGTCACTCGTGAGAGCGGGCCCGTGGGGAGCTGCTTGACCCAGATGTCGCTCCCCGACGCCGTGACGAGCGCGATCGCGAGGCGGGTGCCGTCGGGTGAGAGGGCCCAGCCGGGATTGCCGCCGGCCACGTTGATCGCGACGGGGCCGCCCATGTCGATCGTCGTCACGCGGCCGCCGCGGTCCATCCACACCATCTCGTACGCGCCCGACTGCGTCAGCGCCGCGCCGGTACGCATCACCAGCGCGCCCGAGGCCGAGACGGCCAGCAGCGGGTAGCCGGGGTCGGTGGCCACGCTGTCGAGGACGGGCACGGGTGAGCCCCGGATCTCGAGCGCGCGGGCGCTGAAGGGGACGGCGAAGGCCGCACCGTCGGCGCGCACGTATAGGAGTTGCCCGGTGGGGAGGTACAGGCCCATGAGCGCGCCGGGGAGCACCCGGTGCGCGGCCCCCGAGCGGAGGTCGAGGGCCCAGAGATCGTCGGCGTCGCAGTTCACGTTGGCGCACCGCGCGAACAGCACGCCCCGCCCACCCGGCAGGGGCGTCGGCTCGGAGACAGGGAATCCCTCGGACCGGTACACGGCGGTGGATGGGCCACCCACCTCACGCACGCGCCGCAGCGCGACACCTGAGAGCTGGACGTACACGATGCTGCCGTCATCGAGCCAAGCGATACCCTCGCGTGCCGGGGCGGCCGAGTCCGCGAGCGTGATGGCCGAGCCGCCGCTGATGGCGAGCTTCTTGAGGTGGCCGTCCTGGATGAAGGCGACCCACCGGCCGTCGGGCGAGAAGGTCGCGATCCACACGCCGTTCGTCCCGGCGAGCGGGGTCGCCGCGTACGCGTCCCTGGCCTTGATCCACAGCTGCGCGCCCGCCTGCCCCGTCGCCGGGCCGACGAACAGGAGGTGCGAGCCGTCCGGGGAGGGGATGATGCGCCGTGTGGGGTCCGGCGTCTGCGCGGCCGGGAGCGCCAGGCCGTAGCGCGAGACCGGCGCCGGCGTCCCGGGCCGCAGCCACGCCGCGCCCGCGGCAAGCGCCGCCAGCGCGGCGACGACGAGGGCCGGCACGGCCGCCTTCGCCTTCCAGCCGGGCCGCGCCGCGGCCGCCGCGTACGTCGTCGTGCGCGGCCCCGCGAACGTGGTATCCGCGAGCGCGGCGGCGAAGTCCGCCGCCCGCCCGAACCGGTCGGCCGAGAGCTTCTCGAGCGCCTTGCGCACCGCGGCCTCGACGTGCGGCGGGATGGTGTGGCGGTGGAGCGTGAGGGCGCGCGGCTCCTCGGTCATCACCCGCGCGATGATGGCCTGCGCCGTCGGCCCCACGAAGGGCGGCTCGCCCGAGAGCATCTCGTACAGCACCGCGCCTAACGCGTAGATGTCCACCCGGGGCGTGATCTCCCGCTCGCCCATCGCCTGTTCCGGCGCCATGTAGGCCGGCGTCCCCAGGCTCATCCCGGTCTCCGTCATGCGGGTGGAGCCCTCGGAGCGGCTCGCCGCCAGCGCGATCCCGAAATCGGCCACCAGCGCGTGCCCGCCGTGGAGCAGGATGTTCTCCGGCTTGATGTCCCGGTGGATCACGCCCTGCTGGTGCGCGTACTCCAGCGCGTCCGCGACCTCGGTGGTGATCCGCACCGCCTCTTCCACGGGAAGCTGGTGCTCGCGCACCAGGCGGTCGCGCAGGGTCTCGCCCTCGACGAAGGGCATGACGTAGTAGACCATGCCGCCCGCCTCGCCCGAATCGTGGAGCGGCAGGATGTGCGGATGCTGGAGGTTGGCGGTGAGGCGGATCTCCTTGAGGAACCGCTCGCCGCCGAGGATCGCGGCCAGCTCGGGGCGCAGCACCTTGAGCGCGACCTTGCGGTCGTGCCGGACGTCGTGGGCGAGATAGACGGTGGCCATCCCGCCCGCGCCGAGCTCGCGCTCGACCTGGTAGCGGTCGGCCAACGAGGACGAAAGGCGCGCGAGGCTCTCGGTCACGCGCTCACCGCCGCGCCCGCAGCTGGTCGAACCAGTGCAGGACGATGTTCACCGGCG
>JBGPHD010000042.1:0-20786 GCA_041484135.1 Gemmatimonadota bacterium | reverse complement strand
TCACGAAGAGGAATGCCGAGCTTGTCGTAGGTCTTGAGCAGCTCCGGATCGATCTCTTCGAGGCTCTTCGGACCCGAGCCACTCGCCTTCGGCGCGGAGTAATAGATGATGTCCTGGTAGTCGATCTTCGGATAGTGGACGTTGGCCCAGGTCGGCTCCTTCATCGTGAGCCAGTGCCGGAACGCCTTGAGCCGCCATTCCAGCATGAACTGGGGCTCGCCCTTCTTGGCCGAGATGAGCCGGATGATGTCCTCGTTGAGGCCCGCCGGCACGACCTCCGCACCGATGTCGGTGACGAAGCCGTACTTGTAGGGCTGGAGGACCTGGGCTTCGATGGTCGCGCTCATGCCTGCTCCCTGACCGGGGCCGGCACGCGCGGGGCGATCGTCACGACCGGTGCGGCGGCGCCGAAGCTGATGGCGTACTCGCACGCGTTGCACCCGCTCACGATGTGCGCCTGCCGCTCCACCTCGGCTCCGAGGACGTCCCTCAGGAACTTCTCTTCCACGGCACAGACCTCGGGGAAGCGCCGCACCACCGCGCGCAACGCGCAGTTGTGCTCGGCGAGGCGGAAGACGCCGGCCGTCTCGCTCCACTCGGCCATGTAGCCCGCTTCGGTCATGATGCGCGCGACCACCTCGAGCCGGCGCTCGCGCGGCGCCACCGCCAGCTCCACCTGGAGCTTCTGCGTGAGCTGCGCATAGCGTTCCTCGAAGAGGCGCACGACCGCGTCCCGGCCGTCCCGCTCCGCCAGCTGCTCGAGCAGCTCGGTGAGGGCGTCTCGGTACCCGTTGGGGAAGATCGCTTCGCCCTCGTCGGTCAGCCGGTAGGCGAAAGCCGGGGCGCCCAAGCCGTTCTGTTCGCGCCCGAACCTGACCAGCCCCTCCAGCTCCAACTCCTTGAGGTGACGACGAACCCCGTTCGTCGAGACCCCGAAGACAGCGCTAAGATGTTTGACGGTAATAGGTTGTGACCGCTTCACCTCGAGGAGGATCTGCCCCCTCAGGCCACGGTAGCCGGGAACTGCATTGTCGCCATTGGTCATCGGGCCCCCAACTTCGTCAATACTTTTGTTGGCGAAGTCGAATCTAACGCGAGCGGGGGCCAAACAGGTAGGGCTGGAGGACGGCGGCGCCGTCGGGACCAAGCAGCCTCAGGAAGTCGGCGGCGGTGGCCCACCCCGAGTGGTGGTCTTCGGCGAAGGTGCGGATCGTCTCCCGGAAGCGGGCTTCGCCCACGGCACGACGGGCCGCCTCGACCGCGGCGGCGCCCTTGGCGGCGAGGAGCCCGGAGGATTCGCCCGCAGCGAGACCCTCGAGCGGGGCATCGGGGCCGGCGGCCGAGCGCCATGCCGACTCTGCTTCGCGCACCAGCCGCTGGCGGACGGTGTCGCCCTCGATGACGCCGCGGGCCGCGATGGCTGCCCACACCGGGAAGGCGTCGGTGATCCACGCCGAGCCGGGGCCCGCCGCCGCGACGGCGCCGCCCCACCAGGACCGCGCCAGTTCGCGGAGGATGTCGTCCCTCCGCCGCGAGGCCGCGGTGTCGCCCGCCGATACGGAGGGGGCCGTGCCCCCCGCCTCGACGCCGATGAACAGGATGCCCGGGAAGCCGCGCACGCCCAACAGCGGCGCATCCACGATCGCGAGGTCCGACGATTCGAGGGGGCCGAAGGCACGGGCGTAGAACGCCGCGCCCCGCCGCACCAAGGCGACCAGCGAGTCATTCACGGGCGATGGGCCGGCACCCTCCGGCGTGAAGATCCGGAGCCGGAGACCTCCCGAATCGCTGGCCAGGGCGTGAAAGGACCCGACGGCGAAGGGCGTGATGCCTAACGGCGCATCGTCGGTGAGCCAGGTCATCCGGCGCCGGCCCAGGGCCGTGGCCTCGGAGGTGAGGCGGCCCGGCGCCACGGCGCGGAGCTGAAAGGGAAGGTCGAAGCGCAGCGTCCGGCGCGGCCTTGGCAGGGGCACGTACTGGCCAGCCGAGTCGGTCGAGGACCGCGCCGAGGGTGCCCAGTCCGCGAGGATCAGGGCATCGCCATTCGCCAGCCGCACGTCGTCGCACGTTCCCGCGTCGACGACGTGGTAGTACACGGTGACCGACACGCCACTCTGCGGCGCCACCGCCGCTCCCAGCGCGATCCGTGGCGCCGGGCCGGCCACCGGGACCGCCCGGCCGGTGCCCGGCCGGACGCTGTCTCCGACGAAGAACGGCGCCAGCCAGATGGTGACCGAGTCCTGCGGCGCCAGGCCGTCGTTGACGAGATCGAGCCGCGCCGCGAAGTCGAGACGTGCCGGCGCGCTGTCGTAGCGCACCAGCGCATCCACCCCCTGCAGGCGCCAGGGAGAGTCCCTCAGCGCCTGCCATCGCGCTCGCCGGTCGTCGCAAACGCGCGCGGGCACGGCCGCCGGCGCCGGCGCCGCCGCAAGGGCGCCGCGGATGCGGAGGCCGTTGAAGACGTGCTCGTAGCCGGCGGCGATAGAGTCCCGTGGCAGGCCGCGCGGGTAGCGGAACTGGAGCAGGATGAGGTCGCCGCCGCGGGCCACCAGGTACTCCTCCACGTCGAGCACGGCGTGGTTGATCGTCCCGCCCATCACCACGTGGATGGCCGGAAGCCCGAGCACGGTGATGGAGTCTCGCGTGAGCAGCGTGAACGACGGCCCGAGCGTGGCCTGCCAGGACGTGAGGATCCGCTGGTCGGCCACCTGGCCGAGCGGGACGTCGCGATTGAACGTGGTGAGGACCAGCGCGCCCCAGAGCTGGTCGCGGAGCGAGGCGTCGCGCGGGTGGAAGATGACGGTGGTGGTCCCACGGCTGGTGGCCGGCTCGAAGACCCAGTCCTCGAAGGGGCGGGGAAGCGAGACCCCGAAGGCCGAGTCGCGATAAACCGGCACGTCGAGGGTGACCGGTTGCTGCGGGAGGGCCGTGGTCGACAGGGCGAGGAGCAGGGAGAACACGCCTCGATGCTACTCGGCGTCCGGCCTCCGCGCTACATTCGGCGCCTCATGATCGCCGCCTTTCTCGCCGGAGTCGTTGGCGGGCTGGTGTACTGCCTGCCGGTCAGCGCCGTGAACGTCGAGATCGTCCGTCGGGGCCTCACCAGCGGATTCCTCGCCGCCCTGATGGTCTCGCTCGGCGCGATCGTCGGGGACGCCGTCTGGCTCACCGTCGCGGTGGGAGGGGCGGAGCTGATCACGTCCCGGCCCTCGCTGCGCGCGGCGATCGGCGTGCTGGGGGCCGCGCTCCTGCTCTGGCTGGCGTGGGCCGCATACCTTCATTCGCGCAAGGAGCCGGAGCTGGTCGCCGCCGAGCGGACGAGCCATGGGCGTGCGTTCGTCATCGGGGCGCTGCTCTGTCTGGCGAGCCCCTTCGCCGTGGTGGTGCTGCTGGCGGTGATCGAGTCGGTGGGAGCGGGGATCAGCCGCGGGGGCGTGGCGATGCGCGCGGCGCTGTACGGCGGCATCTTCGCGGGCGCGGCCTTCTACGGGCTCGCGGTCTCGAGCCTGTGTGCCTGGGGCCGGAGGTTCGTCACCCGTCGCGCACTCCAGCTGGTGGACCTGGGTGCGGCCGCCATCTTCCTGGCGCTCGGTCTCTACATGGCGTGGCGGACCGTGGCTTGACTCCCGCTTCCATCGGCTCGACTATCCCTGCATGACGGGGGTGCCCGGCACGCTGCCGGGCTGAGATCACACCCTTTGAACCTGACCCGGCTCGCACCGGCGTAGGGAGTCGCGTATGACCTGCCTGACCCAGATGACCTTCGCCCGCCAGAACGACATCACCGACGCCATGCGCTTCGTTGCCGAACGGGAAGCGCTGGAGCCCGAGCAGGTCCGCGCCGAGGTGGCGCGCGGGCGGCTCATCATCCCGGCCAACGTGAATCACCTGAAGGGCCGCCTGGAGCCCATGGCGATCGGGACGGTGGCCCTGGTCAAGATCAACGCCAACATCGGCAACTCGGCGGTGACGTCGAACGTCGCGGGGGAGCTGGAGAAGCTCCACTTCGCCGTGCACTACGGCGCGGACACGGTGATGGACCTCTCGACAGGGGGCGGCATCGACGAGATCCGCGAGGCCATCATCGCGGCGAGCCCGGTGCCCATCGGAACGGTGCCGCTCTACCAAGTGGTGCAGGCGGTGGAGGACGTCCCCGACATCACGCCGCGGCTGCTGCTGGACAACCTGGAGCACCAGGCGCGGCAGGGCGTGGACTACTGGACCATCCACTGCGGCATCCTGCTGGAGCACCTGCCGCTGGTGATGGGGCGGGTGACGGGGATCGTGAGCCGCGGCGGCTCGCTCATGGCGGAGTGGATGGTGGCGCACCGCGAGCAGAACCCGCTCTACACGCACTTCGACGAGATCTGCGAGATCGCGGCGGCCTACGACGTGACGCTGTCGCTGGGCGACTCGCTCCGGCCAGGCTCGATCGCGGACTCCACCGACCGGGCGCAGCTGGCCGAGCTCAAGGTGCTGGGCGAGTTGACGGAGCGGGCCTGGGCGCACGACGTGCAGGTGATGATCGAGGGGCCGGGGCACATCCCGATGCACGAGATCGAGACCAACGTGCGGCTCCAGCAGCAGTGGTGCCACGAGGCGCCGTTCTACACGCTGGGCCCGCTGGTCACCGACATCGCGCCGGGGTACGACCACATCACCAGCGCGATAGGTGCGGCGATGATCGGCTGGCACGGGGCCTCGATGCTCTGCTACGTGACACCCAAGGAGCATCTCGGTCTGCCTAACGCTAACGACGTGCGGGAAGGCGTGATCGCGTACAAGATCGCGGCCCACGCCGCGGACCTGGCGCGGGGGCGCAAGGGCGCGCGGGACCGCGACGACGCGCTGTCGCGGGCGCGGTTCCGGTTCGACTGGAACGAGCAGTTCCGGCTGGCGCTGGACCCGGAGCGGGCGCGGGCCTACCACGACGAGACCCTGCCCGCCGAGTACTTCAAGAGCGCCGAGTTCTGCTCGATGTGCGGGCCTAAGTTCTGCTCGATGCACGTGACGCGGAAGATCGAGGAAGGGATCGCCGAGCTCGCCGCGGAACGTGAGGCCGCGCGCCTGCCGGCCGGGTTGCCGGGGGACTAGCGCCAGGCCTGGCCCCCCACGTGACCGCCGTCACGGCCCCGGCCGGGGCGGTGTCCCACTCTGTTTCCTTGCCGTGCGGCCGTCAGGCGCCGCATATTGGCCGCTTCCGCCCTCTCACCGCTCTCACCCTGGCCGCCGAGGTCCTGTGAACCTTTTCCGTGTGCTCCTGGCGCCGAGCGCGCTGCTGCTCATCACCGCCACGTCCGCCGCCGCGCAGGGCCGCGTGGCCAAGCTCGATCCGCTCCTCCGGCCGTTCCGCAACGTCACGAACGTCACCCGGGCCAACGCCGCCGCCCGCGTCGAGGACGTCCCCGCGGCGATCGCGCTGCCGGGCACCAGGCAGATCGTCCTCACCCGCGCGCCAGGGCAGTTCGAGACGATGGTGGACGTCTTCATCTCCCTGACCGACCCCGACCCCGGCCTCATCGAGGCGGCGGGCGGGGACGTCCGCGTCTTCGCGGGCACGCTCTTCGGGGCACGGGTGCCGCTCTCGGCGCTGTCGGTCCTCGAGGCCGACCCGCGGGTGCGCTTCGTCCGCGCGGCGCACTACGTTCGCGTGAACAACGACCTCGCGATGGCCGACATCCGGGCCAACCTGGTGCGCACGCGCGTCGGCACGGCGTTCACGGGCTCCACCGGCACCGGCGTGATCGTCGGGATCTTCGACACCGGGATCGACTTCAGCCACGCGGACTTCAAGAACGCGGACGGCACCACCCGCATCCTCTTCCTCTGGGACCAGACGATCACCGGGACGACGCCGGGGACGATCGGCGGCCAGGCCTTCTCCCGCGGCAACGAGTGCACCGCCGCGACGATCAACGCCGGTACGTGCAGCGAGCGGGACACCTTTGGGCACGGCACGCATGTCTCCGGCATCGCCACGGGGAACGGCGGGGGCAGCGGCACGTTCGCGGGGGTCGCACCCAATGCCGACATCATCGTGGTCAAGGGCGGCAACGGCAGTTTCTCGAGCCTGAACATCGTCGAGGGCATCCAGTACATCTTCAAGCGTGCCACGGCGCTGGGGCGCCCCGCCGTGGTGAACCTCAGCCTGGGCTTTCAGTTCAGCTCCCATGACGGGACCGACCCCGAGGAGCTGGCGATCGACTCGCTCTCGGGCCCCGGCAGGATCGTGGTCATCGCGGCCGGCAACGACGGCAGCAATCAGAACAACGTCGGTCCCGGGAGCAACGCGCCGTTCCTGATCCACGCCGCGCGCACGATGAACACGGCCGACACGGCCCAGTTCACCGTGACCGTGCCCGCCTACACCCCTGCCGCCGGAGCGGGGAACGACTTCTCCGTGATCACGATGTGGTACGACGCGCGGGACACGGTGACGATCACGGTGACGCGGCCCAACGCCACCACGTTCTCGGCCCGGACCGGCGACGTCGGCGCCGCGAACGACGACGCCCAGGGGCGCATCTTCCTCGACAACGCGTCGGCCGGCCTCGACCCGCTGAACGGGGACCGGCAGGCGGAGATCGAGTTCTTCGACGCCAGCGCCGCGCAGACCACCGCGGCCGGGACGTGGCGCATCACCATCACGATGAACCGGCGCCTCGGGAACGGGCGCTTCGACTGCTGGGAGTATGCGTCCTCCTATGGCAGCGGCATCCTGCTAGCCGAGTCCCCGCTCGGGAGCGGCGGCGACAACGGTTTCATCGTCGGGTCCCCCGGCAACGCATCGCGCGCGATCACCGTGGCGGCGCACGCCACCCGGACCTCGTGGGCCAGCCAGGGCGGCAGCGGCATCACCTACACCGTGGTGCCCAGGGTCGGTGACCTGGCGACCTTCTCCTCGAGCGGCCCTTCCCGCGCGATCCGGGACAACCCGTCGCGCCAGAAACCGGACATCTCGGCGCCGGGCTTCACCATCTTCTCGTCGCTCTCTGCCAATACCACGCCAGCTCCCGATACCCGGCTGGTCGGCACGGACGGCACTCACGTCATTGACCAGGGCACCTCGATGTCCTCTCCCATGGTGACCGGCGCGGTCGCCCTGCTCCTCGAGCGCAACCCCATCCTCACGCCCGAGCAGGCCCGCACCATCCTCACCGGCGCCGCGCGCTCCGACGCCTTCACGGGCGTGGCGTACAACACCGCTAACGGGGGTTCCGTCGCCGCCCCGCTGCCCAACGCGTCGTGGGGGGCGGGCAAGCTGGACGTGCCCAACGCCCTCGCGGCCACGCCGTCGAACCTGCTGGCGGCGGAGGGACCGCAGGACCGGCAGCTGGGCGGCCGTTTCGTGCTGCCTGCCGCGATCATCCCGTCGATCCAGATCCGCGTGACCGGCAGCCTGACCGATGCCCTCACCTTCACGGGCATCCGGCTGCGCTCGACGGGCACCGGCAACGACCTTACCGCCGTGACCGGGGTCTCGCTCTACGCCGACGTGGACAGCAGCGGTACCGTCGGCGTCACGGACGTGCTCCTGGGCACGGTGACCGTCTCCGCGGACGAAGGCGAGGCGGTCTTCACGGGCCTCACGCTCAACATCCCCGTCAATGGCCGGGTGTACCTGCTCGGCACCTACGCGCTCAACAGCACTCCGCTCAACGCGCAGACGTTCCAGCTCAACTTCGAGGCCGCGGCGAACCTCGCGGCGAAGAAGGTGAGCGACGGCTCCGCCGTGGCCTTCGCGGCCATCACCGTCGCGGGCAGCGTGGTGCGCGCCCAGGGGGTCGGCACGCTCGCCATCGGTCTCGGAGGGACACCACTCTCCGGAGGCCTCGTCGTCGGCACGCGCCCGGCGCTCCAGCTGGTGACGACCGCGGGCGCGCCCGAGGATGTCCGCCTCGATTCCATCCGGGTGGCCGCCGCCAGCGGCGCCCCGCTCGCCGGTCTGGTCACGCAGCTGGCCATCTACCTGGACGCCTCAGGCAACGGCACCGCGACCGGCACGCCGTTGGCCACCGTTACCAACCCGTTCGCGAGTGGCGGCGCGGTCACCCTTGGCGGCCTGAACCAGCTGATCGCCGCCACGGCCGCGAAGACGTTCGTCATCACGGTGACCCTCGGCAACGCCCTGCGGCAGGGTGACACGCTCGGACTCTCGGCGGTGGCCGGATACGGCACGGGCCAGATCACGCTCCGGCAGGCGGTCGTCACCGCGGCCGGCGCCAGTACCCTCAGCGCCGCCAACCTCCTCGCCCCCGGCGAGGCCTTCATCGTGTCCGAGAACCCGGTCCGCAGCGGCCAGGTCATCTTCAGCTACGCCACGGCCCCGGTGTCCGTCTCGCTCTACAACTTCGCCGGGCTGAGGGTGCGCCGATTCACCCAGCTGCCACCGGACCGCTACGTGTGGGACGTGCGCGCGGAGTCGCCGGGGTTGCCGAACGGCATGTACCTGGTGGTGATCGAGACCGGCGCCGCGACGATCCGGCAGCGCCTCATGATCCTCAGCCCACGTTAGGCGGAACCCATGACCACGCGCACCCTCGTCGCCGCCGCCGCGCTCACCGCCGCCGCGACCTCAGCCGCCTCCGCCCAGACCGTGGACAAAGCCAACGGCGAATCCGGCGCGACCGTCCTCCAACTCACCACCGTGCCGCGCGCCGCCGCGATGGGAGGCACCCTCACCGCGTCCGACGGCATCACCAGCCTGTTCGCCAACCCGGCGGGCCTCGCCACCCTCACGGGGTTCACGCTGCACGTCTCGGGGCAGACCATCTTCGACGGCGCCAAGGCCGGCTCGGCCGCCCTGGGCTTCCGCGCCTCCTCGCTCCGCATCGCCGTCGGGGCCCGCTATCTCAACATGGGCTCCATCGACGAGCTGGTCTGCAACGGCTGCGGCGGCCAGGGCGTCCTGACCGGCAACTCGCTCTCGGCGCACGAGCTGGCGGCCTCCGCCGCCGCCGCCATGACCTTCGGCCGGTCGCTGGGCGTGGGCGCCGCCCTCAACTACTACACGGCCTCCGTCGCCGACTCGAGCGGCTCCGCGATCAGCTTCTCGGGCGGTGTCCGCTACCCGGCGCGCGCCAACGCCCGCCTCTCCGTGGGCGCGAGCGTGCAGTTCGTGGGCGGGAGCGTGGCGCTGGCGGGCTTCTCCTCACCAATGCCGCAGACCCTGCGCGCGGGCGTCGAGTTCCGGCCCCTGCGCCCCGAGGGCTCGTTGCACCTCGCGCTTGCCGCCGACTACGTCGGGCTCAAGGGCGCGCCGGGACGGATGGTGGGCGGCGCCGAGCTGGGGATCGGGAGACCGGGGAGCTTCGAGCTGCTGGGGCGTTTCGGGTTCGCCTCGGGAGCGGACGCGGACTACGGGACCAAAGCTGTCAGTTTCGGCGGCGGACTCGTCCTCGGACCGCTCACCCTGGACTACGCGTACCAGGGCTCGACCGTCTTCGGAACGCAATCGCGTTTCGGGGTCACCATCGGACGGTAGCCTCGGTGACGAAGGGCGGCGGATCGTGGGCCGCCCGCCGGGAATCCGGCGGGCTCGGGCGGGCTTGACACCGCACCGGCCGCCCCTTAAATCGCGACGGAAGGCCGGAATCACCGGCCCCGAGCGCCTTGTGGCGGGAGCCCATAGATGTCGTACGTGATCGCCGAACCCTGCATCAACGTCAAAGACCGGGCCTGCGTGGACGTCTGCCCGGTGGACTGCATCTACGAAGACGAGAAGATGCTGTACATCCATCCGGATGAGTGCATCGACTGCGGCGCCTGCGAGCCCGAGTGCCCGGTCACGGCCATCTTCCCCGAAGAGGACGTGCCACCGCAGTGGAAGGACTTCATCGCGCTGAACAAGGACATCTTCAACAGCGCCAATCCGCCGGGGAAGCCGCAGAAGAAGGCGTAGCTACCTCACCGCCTCCAGGAACTCCGCGAAGACCCGGCTCACCGCCGTGGGCGCCTCGAGCGGCGACACGTGGCCGGCGCCCGGGATGACGGTCATCGCGGCCGAGGGGATCGCCGACATCATCGCCTTCGAGAGCGCGGGCGGCGTCAGCTCGTCCTCCTGGCCCACCACCACCAGTGTCCGCACATCGATGGTCGGGAGCAGCGGCGTCGAATCGGGGCGATCGCGCATGGCGCGGAGCGCTCCCACCATCCCCGGCACCGGCGCCTTGTTGATGATCGCCCTGGTCCGCTCCACGACCTGCGGCTGCGTCTGCTGGGTGGAACGGCCGAGGAGCCGGGGGAGCATCCGCTCCGCGATCGCGGCGGCGCCACCGGACTCGGCCAGCCGCGCGGTGTCGTCGCGCGCGCGCTTCATATCGTCGGTGTCGGCGCCGGCTTGGGTGTCCACGAGGATGAGGCCGGAGACGCGATTCCGGTGACGCCGCATCATCTCGAAGGCGATGTAGCCGCCCATGGACATCCCCACGATCACGGCCCGGTCCACCGTCAGGCGATCAAGCAGCCCGGCCATGTCGTCGGCATACTTCGCCATCGAGTACTCGCCGCCGGGAACGTCGGAGAGGCCGAGGCCGCGCAGGTCGGGCGCGATGCGCCGCCAGCCGGCGAGGGTCGCCACCTGGTGCGCCCAGATGGACCGGTCGAGCGGATAGCCATGGATGAGGAGCAGGGCCGGCCCGTCGCCCCGGATGTCCACCGCCAGCGTGACGTCGCCGACGTCATACCGCACCACCTCGCCCGCGCGGGTCGAGACCCGCGTCCCGAAGAGGTTGGCGACCTCCTCCGGCACCGGCGTCGGATTGCCGGAGGCGTCGATCATGACGAACAGCAGGTGCGCCTCGGCCACCAGCGTACCGTCGGACGGACGGCGCGCCCGCTGCTTCAGCTCGAGGGACGTTCGCCCGAGCTTCTCGAGCTGCACGTCCACCTCGAGCACGTCCCCGGGGAGCGCCGGGAGGTGGTAGTCCACCGTGGCGCGCCTGACCGCCGGCCAGACGCCGTGACGGCGGAAGAGGTCCATGCCCGCGGCCTTGGCGACCGCCTCCCAGCGCGCGCGCTCGAAGACCTGGAGATAGGCGGCTTCGTTCAGGTGCCCGTACGCGTCGCACTCGTGCGGATAGACGGTGATCGAGACTGGGGGGAGTCGGCTCACGAGAGAGGCGTTGAGGAGTCGAAGGTTGAAGGAAGAAAGGCGTTGAACCCGAGCGGAAAGCTAGCCCGCGGAGCGCGTCCCGTCGAGGCGCTTTCGAGCCATCAAGACAGGAACACTTACGCGACATCATACATACATCATTACGTCACCACAGCTACGAACTGGCCCGTTTTCAACACATCATCTACACATCAACAGGCCGCTGTTGATGAAACGATACCCATGCGCGTGGACAGGTGGAAAGGCGTGCTGGGCGGCAGTTGCGCCGAGGCGCTCGGCCCGGCGAGCTTTCCCCGTCTATGGTGACCCCGTCCAAACGGCCCCCTCCTCACCTCTATGTGCGTACCGACGCCGAGCTCTCGGAGTTGGTCAAGCGGGTGGGGCGTGAGCCGCTGGTGGCGGTGGACACGGAGGCGGCGAGCTTCCACCGGTTCGTCGATCGCATCTACCTCATCCAGCTCTCCAGCCGCCTCGAGACGGCGATCATCGACCCGCTCACGGTGACCGACGTCAGCACCCTCGGGGCGCTGATCGCGGACGCCAAGGTCGAGGTCGTCTTCCACGACGCGGACTACGACCTCCGGATCCTGGACCGCGACTATGGCGTCCGGGCCCGGCGCCTCTTCGACACCCGTATCGCGGCGCAGCTCCTCGGCGAGCCCGCGATCGGCCTGGCGGCGTTGCTCGAGAAGTACGTGGGCGTCACCCTGAACAAGAAGTTCCAACGCGCCGACTGGTCACGCCGCCCGCTCCCTCCCGAGATGCTCGACTACGCGGCCACCGACACCTGCTATCTCCCCGAATTGCGCGACACGCTCCGGGCGGCACTGGAGGCGAAGGGCCGACTGACCTGGGCAGAGGAGGAGTTCGTCCGGCTTGAGAACCTCCGCTGGGCACCCGTCAACACGAACGGGGACTCGTACCTCAGGGTGAAGGGCGCACGCCTGCTGTCGCGCCGCGGGCTGGCGCTCCTCAAGGAGCTGGTGCACTGGCGGGACGGTGTGGCGGCGGAGCTGGACCGCGCGAGCTTCCGGGTGATGGGGAACGAAGTGCTGCTCGAGCTGGCGGGGCTGGGACCGCGTTCAGCGGAAGCCATGAAGGACGTGAAGGGGATCTCGCCGCGCCTGATGGAGGAGCGGCAGAGCGCGCTGCTCGCCGCCGTCGAGCGCGGCCTCGCGGTCCCCGAGAAGGAACTGCCGCGCTTCCCGCGGGGTGAGCGCCGCACGCCCGATCCCAGGTTCGACACCCGGGTCGAGCGGCTCAAGACGGTGCGCAACGCGGCGGCGACGCGGCTCGCGCTCGATCCCGGCGTGCTCTGCCCCAAGGGGACCCTCGAAGCCGTGGCCCGCGCCCACCCCAAGTCGGCGAGCGCGCTGCGGGAGATCCCCGAGATGCGGAAGTGGCAGGCGGAAGTGCTGGGCGAGGACTTCCTCAAAGCGCTGGCGAGCTAACCCCCGAGGAATGCCCGCAGCCGCGGGTCGATGCGCTCAGGCGTCCAGTACGGCGTCCACACCAATTCGATGTCCACTTTCCCCGCGCCCTCGAGTCCCTCTATGGCGGCCTGCGCCTCGGACATGATCTCGGGCCCTGCGGGGCAGCCGGGAGAGGTGAGGGTCATCTGCACGTGCACGTCGCGCGAGGCGGGGTCAACCTCGATCTCGTAGACCAGGCCGAGGTCGATGATGTTGAGGTTGAGCTCCGGGTCCTTGACCTTGCGCAGCGCAGCGCGGACCACGTCCTGGTTCACGACGATCTCAGGCTCAGGCATGCCGCAACCTAGCCGCGGCGGCAGCCGCAGGCCAGACTGTGCCTGTTGCGGGCCACCGCGCGATAGACCACCTCGGCGAGCGACGGGACCCCCGGGACCCTGAACGTCCATGCCAGGAGGCCGCCGCCGGGCAGGAGGCGCAGGATGGCGGGAGCGGCGGCCGCGCCGACCAGCACGACGCCGTCGGGCGACACCAGGTGCATCGCCTGCTCCAATGACGCGCGCGGGATCGGTGGGAGGAGAGCGAGGTCTGCGGTCGTCTGCAACGGTACCGCCGTCAGCGAACCGTGGCGGTCCCATCGCTCGATCAGCCTCACGACGCGACGACAGAACCGGCACTCGTTGTCATAGATCAGCGTCCAGGTCGTCAGGCGGGACGGGAGAGCCGCCGGGGCTTTGCGGACGGCTACGCCCACACGCCGGGGATCGTCGCGGCGCAGGAAGGGCACCGGCCGTCGGCGCCGATCCGCTGCCGGAGGATCTGGTAGCCGAACCGCTCGATCAGCAGCTCGCCGCAGCCGGGGCACCAGGTGTGCTCCCATTTGCCGACGCGGCCGGGGAGATTGCCGGCGTAGATGAACCGCAACCCGGCTTCCGCGCCGATCTCGCAGGCGCGGATGAGATCCGCCGTCGTGGTGTTGCGATTGTCGGTCATCCGGTAGTCCTGATGGAACGCCGTGATGTGCCACGGGATCTGGGGCGAGATCCCGGCGATGGTGTCGGCCATCCGCGTGATATCCTCCACGCGGTCGTTGAAGCCCGGCACGACCAGCGTCACCACCTCCAGCCAGAAGCCCCGTTCGTGCACCATCTTCATGGCGTCGAGCACGTGCTGGAGCACGCCGCCGAGCTTCCGGTACGCGGCGTCCTGCATCGCCTTGAAGTCGATCTTGTAGCAGTCGGTGAGGGGCCGGATGTAGTCGAGCACTTCGGGTGTGGCGTTGCCATTGGAGATGAAGCAGGTGGCGAGCCCGGCGGGCCGCGCCACCCGGAACACGTCCATCGCCCACTCGGCGGTGATGAGGGGCTCGTTGTACGATGAGCCGACGGAGCGGGCTCCGCGGCGCAGGCCCAGCTCGACGATGTCCTCCGCGCGGATCCTCGTGGGCTCGATGCCCGCGGAGGGGTCGCGGAGCGCCTGGGACGTGAGCCAGTTCTGACAATAGCCGCAATGGTAGTCGCAGCCCAGCATCCCGAACGTCAGGCAGTCAGAGCCGGGGCGCACATGGAAGAACGGCTTCTTCTCGATGGGGTCGGACTGCAGCGCGGCGACATACCCGGCGGGCACCAGCAACGTCCCGGCCTCGTTGTAGCGCACCTTGCAGATGCCGCGGCGGCCCGGCCGGATGAGGCACCGGTGGCCGCACGCGTAGCAGCGGACGGCGTCTGCGTCTTCCTCGTTCCACAGGTCGCCCGGACGGGCTTCATCGTCCAAGGTGGCCTGAAGGGTCGGGCCCGCCACCTCCCGATCCCTGAGCAGGCTAGTGACCACACGCACCCGGCCGGCGCCCATGGGTGAATGTTCGCGCGGTGCTTGCCGCCGCGCCAGTAGGGTGTGTAGGATGCGCGCGTGACCCCGAAAGCCGTTACGTGCCTTGCGCTTGCCGTGATCGCGGCCGCGCCGGAGCCCGCTTCGCTCGCCGCGCAGGGGACCCGCGGCGCGATCGACTCGATGCGGCTGCGAGCGCATACCTACTTCCTGTCGCACGACCTTCTCGAGGGGCGGGGAACGGGCCGCCGCGGCGCGGACATCGCCGCGCTGTACGTCGCCACCGAAGCCGAGCGGATCGGGCTCACGGGCGCGGGGCCCGGTGGCAGCCCGTTCCAGGACGTGCCCCTCGTCGAGGCGGAGATCGACGGCGCGGGCAGCTCGATCACGCTCCGGGTGCCAGGCCGGGACAGCGGCACCGCCATCCGTCTCCCGTTCCTGTACCCGTGGTCGTTCATCCCCAACGTCGGCACGGCCCGCACCCTCAGGAGTTTTTCCGGAGACCTGGTCTACCTCGGCGCCGCGCGGGACGTACTCGTCCATCCGGAGCGGCTCCCGGACCTCCGCGGGAAGGTGGCGGTGATGCGCGGGGTCTTCGGTCCCGACGCGGCCGCCGCCGACACCCTGGTGGCGCGGGGGACGGTGGGCGTGGTGCAGCTGTTAGGCGATGCGGAGCTCTACGGCCTCTACGTGCGGAGCCGCGGGCCGTCGCGGATGTACCTTGCCGAGGAGGCGCACGCGGTCTCCTCGTTCGCCCCGGAGATCCCGGCGGTGATCGCGGGGCCAGCCCTGGAACAGCGCCTGATGGAAGGGACGGGCGTGGCGGCGGAGCCCGAGCGTGCCCAGGCCCTGCCGGGGCGGCACCTCGACTACACGGTCGCGGTGCGGGCGCGGCCGGTGCCGGCGCGCAACGTCGCGGCCATCCTGCCCGGCGCCGACCCGGTGCAGGGTGATTCGTTCGTCGCGTTCAGCGCGCACTACGACCACCTGGGCATCTCGACGCCGGACGAGCGCGGCGACTCGATCTACAACGGGTTCTCGGACAACGCGGCGGGCACGGCGATGCTGCTGGCCATCGCCGAGACGATGGCGGGAGGGAGGCGGCCGCCGCGGCCGGCGCTCTTCCTCTGGTTCACGGGCGAGGAGGTGGGCCTTCTCGGCTCCGACTATTTCGCGGCGCACCCGCTGGTCCCCGCGGGCGGCATCATGGGCGCGATCAACCTGGACGCGGGCGCGCCGCCGGCGCCGGTGGTGAGCTGGCACGTCGCCGGAGGGGACCGCTCGGGCCTCGGCCAGGTCGCCCTCGAGGTGGCCCGCCGCGCGGGGTGGGCGGCGGAGACGCGTCCCGCCTCGCCCAACTCCGACTACTTCCCGCTGCTCCGGGTGGGGGTACCCGCCATCTTCCTCGTCCCCTCACCGGGGCCGTACGAGGGGCTGACCACCGACGCGTCGGACGCGCTGCGGCACCAGTGGGACCGGTATCACCAGGCGTCGGACCACTGGGCGGCGAACTTCCCGTTCACGGGGCTGGTGCGTTATGCGGACTACGCGTACCGGATCGGGCTGGCGCTCGAGACGGGCGCCCGGCCACACCTCATCCCCTGAGGCGGGCCCTCTACCGGTAGCTGCCGACGGGCAGCGCGTAGAGCAGGCGCGCGGTGCGCCGGTCCCGGTCGGTGAGCTCGATGGCGGAGGTCTCCGGGAAGAGCGCGTCGGCGCGCTCGGGGGAATGGCCGAGGCCGAGGGCGTGGCCGAGCTCGTGCAGGGCGAGGGCCACCATCTGGCTCCCCACCACCAGGCGGCCGTCGGGCGTGTGCGTGGCGAGGGTGACGGCGACGCGACGGATCCGGCCCAGCGCGTCCCAGGTCACGTCGGCGCGGCCGGTGCGGTTGCTGTCCATGCGCGCCACCCAGGTCACCACGATGTCGGCGCGGGCACTGTCGACCTCGGGCTCCATCTGGACCGGGAGCTCGGCGCCGTTCCAGCGGCCGAGGGCCCACCCGACGTTGGCCACGAAGTCCTCCCGGAACCCATCGACCGGCTGCCGCACCACGGTGACGCGGAGCGGCGTTCCGGCCCGCTCGTCGGGCCACCGGCGCAGGGTGGAGTCGCCCCCGGCCAGCATGGCGGGGAGGTAGGTCCCCGGGCCCTCGGTCACGATGCGCTGGCGGACCTCGGCGTGACGGGCGGAGTCGGCGGCGCTCTCCGGCGTGGCCCCCCGCCCGGACCGCGCGACATCCCCCCCCTTCGACTCGGAGGGCTCCCGCACCGGCCCGTCGGCGGGCGCGGCGGCGGCCCGCCCGCCGGCGTGCGCCGGAGTGGCGGCGCGCCGCACGATGTCGGCCACGACGGCGCCGAGGAGCAGGACGACGAGCGCCGGCAGCAGCAGTCCGGCCCTTCCCGATCTCTTCATCCCCGAATCATGGTGCGGCGCCTCGGCGCGGGCAAACCCGCGGCGATTGCGAAACCACGGCCCCGAGGACAGACTCCGTGCGCGCCCGCGCCCCGCGGGCCGCTTTCCCACCAGGACCCCGCCGGGGGCGACCGTTGATCCCACTGCCAGCCAACTTCATCGTCCGATGGCGCTGGCCGATCGTGGTGGGATGGGCGCTCTTCACCTCGGCGATGGTGCCGTTGGCACGCGAAGTCCAGCAGCGCCTCCAGGTGGGTGGGCAGAACCTCCCCAACTCGGAGTCCACGCGCGCCGAAGAGATCGTCCGCGACCGCATCGGCACGCCGTTCGCGAACTTCGTCGTGCTCGCCATCCACCACGATTCGCTCACCCTCGACGACGCGACGTTCGCCTCGTACGTGGACTCGCTGACCCAATCGCTGGACCGTCTCCCGTTCGTGCTGAAGACGCTCAACTGGCGGAGCGGGGGCGGTGCGGAGCAGTTCCGCTCCGCGGACGGGAAGATCACGTTCGTGATCGCGGGGCTCCGGCAGGCCAACGACAACGACCCCACCAGCTACGTCCCGCGGCTGCGCGAGGCGGTGCACGACGAGCAGGCCCGGCTTGGGGCCGCCTTCGAGACGTACGTGACGGGGAGCCCGGCCTTCGACTACGACACCCGCACCGTCGCCGCCGAGGACTCCGAGAAGCTGGAGCGGCACCTCATCCCGCTCACCTGGCTGCTGCTGATCGTGGCGTTCGGTGCGGTGGTCGCCGCGCTGGTGCCGGTCGCCGTGGGGTTTATCGCGATCACCGTGACGCTGGGCGTCATCTCGCTGGTGTCGCTGTTCATGCCGATGTCCATCTTCGTCCTCAACATCACCACGATGATGGGCCTGGGCGTGGGGATCGACTACTCGCTCCTGGTGCTGACGCGTTTCCGCGAGGAGATGGAGTCCGGGGCGGACCGGCACGCGGCGGCCGCCACGACGATCCGGACCGCCTCGGCCGCCGTGATCACGTCCGGCGCGACGGTGATGGTCGGCCTGGTGGCGCTGCTGATCGTGCCGCTCTCCGAGACCCGCTCGGTCGGGATCAGCGGGATCGTCGTGGTGGGGACGTCGATCGCCCTGTCCATCTCGTTCCTGCCGGCGACGCTCGCCATCCTCGGCAAGCGGATCGACTGGCCGCGCGGGGTGGCCGCGCGGCTGGCCAAGTTCCGCTCCGAGGTGGGCTGGAACCGTTATGCGCTCGGCATCTCGAAGCACCCGGTGCGCGCGGTGATCATCTCGGGCTCGGTGATCCTGGTCCTCGCCGCACCGTCTTACTGGCTCCGGATCGGCATGCCGGTGTCCGGCTGGTTCCCCAAGGACACCGACGCCGGCCGCGGCCTGGCCGTCCTCGAGCGGATGGGGCAGGGCGCCGCGCTCACGCCGGTCAAGGTCGTCGTGGAGCTGCCGGCCGGGGAGAACATCATCGACCTCGACCGCCTGCGCGGGCTGCGCATGCTGACCGATTCGATCCGGGCCCTCCCCCGGGTGCACGAGGTCCGCAGCATGGTGTACCTGCGCCCGGGGGTCCCGCTCTACTGGTACGTGCAGCAGTACGCCGACACCGCCCGCGCCCGGGCCCGCTTCCCCGACGTGTTCCGGTCGTTCCTCAGCCGTGACGGGGCGGCCACCGCGATCGACGTCGTCCTCAGCGACACGGTGACGCTCGACGGGTCCCTCGACGCGGTGCGGGACATCCGGCACATCGCGATCCAGCGCCTGCCGACGCTGGACCGGGCCGAGCTGATGGTGGGCGGCTTCGCCGCCTCGAGCCTCGACTTCCGTGACGAGCTGCTGCGCCGCTTCCCGCTCCTCGTGGTGATGGTCCTCGGCGCGACGGGCATGATGCTGGCGATCGTCTTCCGGTCGGTCCTGGTGCCGATCAAGGCCGTGTTCATGAACTCCTTCTCGGTGGCGGCGGCGTTCGGCATGACGGTCGTGGTCTTCCAGTGGGGGGTGGGCGGCGGCCTGATCGGCCTGGAGGCGCCGACCGAGACGATCTTCGTGCTGGGGCCGGTCCGGGTCTTCGCGATCGTGTTCGGGCTGTCCATGGACTACGAGGTCTTCCTGCTGGCCCGCATCAAGGAGGAGTTCGACGCGTCCCACGACAACGACGCCGCGACCACCGCGGGCCTGGCGGCCACCGGCGCGACCATCACCAGCGCGGCGCTGATCATGATCCTGGTCTTCGGGGCGTTCGCCTACGCGCGGGTGCTGGCGGTGAAGCTGATCGGCTTCGGGCTGGCGGTGGCGGTCCTGCTCGACGCGACGCTGATCCGCATGGTGATGGTGCCCGCCGTGATGCACCTGGCCGGGCGGTTCAACTGGTGGCCCGGCTACCGGCGCCCCGGGGGCGGCAACTACCGCCGCGCCAGCGGCGGCGTCGAGGACTCCGGCCTGGACGGTTAGGCTAGCGGCGTGGCCGCGCCGCGCCCGCGGGCGGCGCGCTCCGGTCGGGGCCGCGCCAGAGTTGCGCGTAGTGGCTCAACCGGTCGGAGCCCAGGATCTCGAACTGCCAGTCGTCCCCGGCCTTCCAGGCGAGCAGCAGCTCGTCGCGCGTGTCCCCGTTCATGTCGATGGCGTTCACCGACCGCAGCTCCTCGGTCCGTCCCGGCGGGAGCCGGATGGCGCGTCCGTTCGCGGCCCGGAGCAGCGTATCGGCCGAGATCCCGACCACCAGACCGCTGAACGATCCGCGTGGGCCGAGGTCCAGTGAGCCGGCCGCCACCACCAGGCGCCGCCCGTTGTCCACGTCATTGACGGCGAAGACCGTCGGCTCACCCATCTGCTCCTCGGTGATGTGGAGCCGGATCCCGGCGGCCGTGCGGAAGACCGTGAGCAGGGCCTGCCCGGCGGCGGCCGCCTCGTTGTCCGTGGGGTCCACGGTCTCCGCGCTGTGGTTCGGCGGCGGGCTGACGGCGACGATGGGCGGCTCGGTGCGCGTCAGCGCCCCGACGATCTCCACTACGGCACGGGTGGGGCACCACGCCGGCGGGTCGCCGCAGAAGCCGGGCACTACCTGGCGCACCCGTCCCGCCCCCACCGACATCCCGTCGATGTACATCGCGGCGGTCTTGCCGTTCACGTCCCGGGCGGCGCGCGCGCTGTCGCGCGTGAACGCGGCCTCCACGATCGACCACTGCCCCTGCGCCTGGCGGAACACGCTCCGCCGCTCCCAGAGCGAGGGATAGACCAGGGTGTAGGCGGTGTCGGGGGTGAAGGCGATCACGAGCTCGGGCAGCGCCGGGGCGACCCCCGGCCGGGCGTTGGCCAGCGGCGCCACCGCCTGCGCGGAGGCGACCGAGGGCGCCAGGGCGATCAGCCCCGTCAACCACAACGCGAAACGTGACGACTGAGGTGACCGCATTACGGTCCGGCTCCGGTGGAGGTGGACGCGTCGTCGCCCGGCTCCGCCAATCTGCAAGGCAGGCCCCCGCGCAGCAACGGGCCGCGCCCACATCCCGCGGGTGACGCCCGTCACGCCAGGCCGGCGCGGGGCGGGATCCGGTCCTCCCAGAGGTCCCAGTGCCACGCAGGCACCCGCTCGCCGCTCCCGGGGTGGCGCAGCGGCTTGTACTGGAGGAAGCGCCCGTCCAGGCCGTGTGCCGCACCCCATGCGAGGAGCGCGTCGCGGTCACTGCTCACCAGGTGCGCCATCGGCCGGCCGTCGATGGTGTGGCGATGGAGCCAGAGCCCGCCGGCAAGCGCGTGCGCCATCCCGTCGCGGCGGCGGGGGAACTCCCGCCAGGGCGGCGCGGTCAGTGGGCCTTGGCCTCCAGCCAGTTCGGCCCGGTCCCGACGCTCGCCACCAGGGGGACGCGCAGCGACGCCGCGCCTTCCATGTGGCGGCGCATCACCTGCGCGGCCTCGTCCGCTTCCTGCTCCGGCGCCTCCACGAGCAGCTCGTCGTGGACCTGGAGGAGGAGGCGCGCCGTGAAGCCGTCCGCGAGCGCCCGCGCGATCCGGATCATCGC
>JBGPHD010000041.1:0-20924 GCA_041484135.1 Gemmatimonadota bacterium | reverse complement strand
CCGAGGCCCCAGGGGAAGGTCACCTCGACGTAGGGCTGGAACGCGGGCCTGGCGTTGGAGAGATCGTAGCCGCGCCAGAGGTAGCGCGAGACGACACGGGCTTCGGCGTAGACCGAGAGTCCCGACGTGGAATCGGCGACGGTATCGGCCGAGGTCTGGGCGCGGAGCGCCGGGACACTGGCGAGGAACGCGGCGGCCAGCAGGGCCGGGCGGACCCTGCGCCGGCCCCGCGGCAACGCCGGGGCGGGCGCGGCGCCGCTCACACCTGGACGTTCTTGAGGAAGCTGAGGTCGTGCCCCTTGGCCTTGAGCATCACCTCGAGCGCGCTCTTGTCCACGGACTTGAGCCAGGCCTCGTGCGGTTCGACGAGCTTCTTGTCCACCACGTCGACCAGCGCGTCGTTGAGGGTCACCATGCCGATCTTCTTGCTGGTCTGCATCATCGACTGGATCTGGAACGTCTTCCCTTCCCGGATCAGGTTGGCGATGGCCAGGGTGCTGAGGAGGATCTCGCGCACCGCCACGCGTCCGCCGCCAATCTTCTTGCAGAGGATCTGCGCCACCACGCCCTTCAGCGACTCCGAGAGCATGACGCGGATCTGGCTCTGCCGGTCGGCCGGGAACTGGTCGATGATGCGGTCCACGGTGGAGGGGGCCGTCGTGGTGTGCAGCGTCCCGAAGACGAGGTGACCCGTCTCCGCCGTCTCGATGGCGATCGCGACGGTCTCGAGGTCCCGCATCTCGCCCACCAGCACGATGTCCGGGTCCTCGCGCAGCGCCGCGCGCAGCGCCCGCTTGAACGAGTCGGTGTGCAGCGCGACCTGCCGCTGGGTGATGACGCAGCTCTTGTTGGGGTGCACGAACTCGATCGGGTCCTCGATCGTGATGATGTGGTCCGTGCGCTTGCGGTTGATGAGGTCCACCATCGCCGCGAGGGTCGTGGACTTGCCGGAGCCGGTCGGGCCGGTCACCACCACGAGGCCCTTGGTGAGGAAGCACAGCTTCTGCACGTCCTCCGAGATGGCGAGCTCTTCCACCGTCAGGATCTTGGTCGGGATCACGCGGAACACCGCCGCCGGCCCCTTGCGCTCGCGCAGCACGTTGGCGCGGAAGCGCGCGAGGTCGAGGATCTCGTAGGCGAAGTCGGTGTCGTTGGTCTCGGCGAACTCCTTCTTGTTCCGCTCCGGCATGATGGACGTGAGCAGCGCCTGCACCTCGTCGGCCGTGAGCAGCTCGTAGCCCTCCAGCCGCTCCATCACGCCCGACTTGCGGATGATGGGCGGCTCGCCCACCCGGAGATGCAGGTCCGACGAGCCGGACTTCACCAGCCTCTGGAGCATCTCCTGGATGCGCTCCTCGGCGCGGCTCGCGACCTCCACCGACTGGCGCGTGGGCACGCCCGGGGTCACCGTGGGCGGGGCGTTGCCCTCGATGCCCATCTTCGCTTCCATCGGCATCGAGATGGCGGCCGAGGAGCGGCGCGGCCGCGCCGGCGCGACCTGGACCTGCACGTCCTCGCCCATGTGGAGGATCTCGACGTCCACGCGCTTGCCGCCGACCACGTAGCCGAACGCCATCCGCGATTCCGCGTCGAGGTGGTCCCGCATCCCCTCCGGCGCGATCTCCTTGACCAGCGCCATGACCTTGGGCTTGGTGAGGACCTCCTTGGTGACCGGCTTCTCGGTGCCGTCCACGTCGAGGACCACGGCCGCGCCGCTGGCCAGGCGCACGCTGCTCGCGCCGTGCTCGAACATCACCTGGATGAACTTGTCGAGGATCGCCATCGGGGGGTTCCGGATCTCCGGGGTTCGCGCCTAGTGTTCGCCGCCGGCCGCCTTCTCCGCGGCCTTCGTCGCCAGCAATGCCTCGGCCTTGTTCGCCTGCTCCCGCTTGTCGCTGTCCACGAGCGCCTTCATCGTGCGCTCGAGCAGCTGCTTGAGCGCGATGGTGCCTTCGCGGATGGTGCGGGCCCGCTGCAACTGGCTCCCGCGGGCCGCCGCGATGCCCAGCATCCCGGCGTGGTCCGCGACGAAGCCGAGGTTCTTGCCCATCGCCTGCTGCCGCACCTGGCTCAGGGTGCGGGTCATCTGCTGCAGGAAGACATCCGCGCCCTTGTTGGCGCCCGCGTACTGCTCCACCAGACTGGTGATGTGATCGCACTTCCGCATCACGCCTTCGAGGAACTCGTACTCCTCGGCGGCCAGCGCCCCCATCTTCCCTGCCATGCGTCACCTCCGTGCTACATGATGCCTCAGCCGGCGGGCTCCCGCCAGTTCAGGACCAGCTTGCCGAAGTGCGCGTCGGCCTCCATGCGGCGGTGCGCCTCGGCGGCGGCCGCCATCGGGAAGGTGTGGTCCACCACGGGGCGGAGCGCGCCCTTGGCGAAGAGCGGCAGCACGTCGCGCGCGAACGCGGCGGTGAGCGCCGCCTTCTCCGCCAGCGGCCGGCTCCGCAGAGTCGTCCCGGTGATCCGGAGGCGCTGGTTGAGCACGACGCCGAGATCCAGCTCGGCGCTGCGGCCCGCCGTGAGACCGACGAGGATGAGCCGGCCCCGCGTCGCGAGCGCGCCGAGCGTCTCGCCGAACAGGGGCCCGCCGATGAGGTCGAGGACGACGTCGACGCCGCGCCCGCCGGTCTCGCGCGCCACCGCGTCGCCGAAGCGTTCGCGGGAGGTGTCCACCGCCACATCGAGGCCGAGGGGCTGCGCGCGCTTGAGCTTGGCCGCGCTCCGGCTGGTCCCGATCACCGTCGCACCGAAGGCCTTCGCGACCTGGAGCGCGGCGGTCCCCACGCCGCTCCCCACCGCGTGGATGAGCACCCGTTCCCCCGCCGCGAGCTCGGCCTGGCGGATCAGCGCGTCGTAGGCGGTGAGGAAGACCTCGGGCACCGCGCCGGCGTCGTCGAACGACCAGCCGTCAGGCACCGCGAGCACCGTGTCCTCGTGCGCCGGGACGCGCTCGGCGTAGGCGCCGCCGGCCACGAGTCCCATCACGCGGTCCCCGGTCTTCCACCGCGTGACCCCGGCGCCGACACCCGCGACCACGCCGGCGTACTCGAGGCCGGGGATGTCGGCGGGCACCCCGGGGGGCGCCGGGTAGCGGCCCATGCGCTGCAGCACGTCGGCCCGGTTCACGCCCGCCGCGCGCACCTCGACCAGCACCTCGTGCGCGCCGGGCGCCGGCGCCTTGACCTCGCGCAGCTCGAGGACCTCGGGGCCTCCCGGCCCCGTGATGATGACCGCCTTCACGCCGTCCGCCGCCCGGACGGGACCGCGGCGAACGCGGTCATCGCCTGCGGGTCACGCGCCGCTCCCACCCGCCGTACATCGGATTCGGCAGGAGGAAGTACCGCGCGCCGAACGCGTCGTCGTTGCCGGCGTCCGGGTCGCGTTCGCCGGCCCGCGGGAAGTCGCCTAACTGGTCGCCGACGAAGACGAGCACCGTGACGGGCTGCCCGAACGAGCAGGCCCCGGTGCCGGCCGCCACCTCGGCCCGGCGCGCCGCCTTGGTGTAGGCCGTGTCCGCGCTGTTCATGCACAGGAGGTCGGCCTCGTTCCAGACGCCGATCCGGCCCAGGTTGCCGCGCAGGTGGTCTCGCGTCGTCTCGTCGTTGGTCATCCATACGACCCGGCCGCCCAGCCGGCGCACGGCCGCCACGAACTCCACCACGCCGGGGACCGGCTCGGCGCTCTCGCGGGCCCGCCACGCGCCGTAGTTGACCGTGTCGAAGGGGACGCCGTAGGCCGCCCGCTCGAGCTGGTAGACCGCGTCGTCGAGCGTGGTCTGCGCCACGTCGAGGACCACCGCCCAGACGCGGCCGCGCGGCAGCGCGTCCCGCGCCGCGGTGACCTTCTGCCCGGCGACGCGGTAGACCTGGCGCGTCAGGGTCGCGTACTCCTCGGCGTCGCGGACGTACTTGATCTCCAGGCTGGCCCGGACCGGCGGGCTCTGCGCACGCGCAGGCGCCGCCAGGGGCAGGACGAGGACGAGCGTGGCGAGTCTCCAGTTCATGACGCGTGTCTCCGTTGCATGACGATAGTCGTTAGGTGGGTCACCGGCCGGCGGCGGGACCTACCAGGGCTTCGGTGAGCACCCGGCCCTGCACCGGCTCCAGCGGCTGGACGCCGAGGAGCCGCGCGAGGGTGGGCGCGAGGTCCACGACGCTCACCCGCCCGTCGTAGCGGCCCGCGCGCACCCCGGCGCCGGCGATCACGATCGGCACGTGGGCATCGTCGTCCGTGGGTTGGCCGTGCCGTCCACCACCCACCGGTGCGCCCCATTGAAAGCGCGGCCGCAGCGTCACCATCAGCTCACCTGACGCATCCGGGGGCAGCAGGTTCAGCCACCGGCGCCCGATGGCGTCGTGCACGGTATCCACCGCCGCCAGGGTCCGCCGCGTGTCCACCCGCGCCACGCCGGGCACCCGCAGCGCCGCCACCCGCATCGCGTCCACCACCGAGTCCACGTTCACGCCCCGTTGCGCGAGCCCGGCGCGGTCCATCGCCACCAGGCCCACCTCGGCCCACAGCATCCACCGGCCCGGCCCGACCCGGGTGACCAGCTCGGCCTGCACGCGCCGGACGATGGAGTCGATGCTCGCGAACCCCGTCGCCGTGTCGCCCAGCATGCGGAGGTGTTCGGGCGCGTCCGTCACGCCATGGTCGGCGGTGAGCGCCACCAGCACCCGGCCGCGACCCACGATGCGGTCCAGCGAATCCAGGAAGGCGCCGAGATACCGGTCCACGCGCAGGATCTGGTCGTGGACCTCGCGCGAGCCGGGACCGTACGAATGACCGACCTCGTCGGTCGCGGAGAGGCCCATCGCCACGAGGTCGGGGCCGGGGCCGCGCCCCAGGCCCAGCGCGCGCACGCCCGCGATCCCGAAGGCCAGCGTCACCGAGTCCACCCACGGCGAGGAAAGCTGGATCCGCACCACGCCCGCCGAGTCGGGGGGCCCGCGATGCGGGAAGACGGTGTCCCGGCCACCGTGCTCGAACGGCACGGAGTCGGGCTCGGGGTACGACGACGGCGGCAGCAGCAGCTCCCACACGTAGCCGGACGCGCCCGCCTGCAGCGTGCCATCGAAGCGCCGCACCCAGTCCGGCAGCGTGTCGGCATAGTAGCGGCTCGTCGTCAGCAGCGCTCCCGCGAACCAGTACACCTGCTGCCGCGCCCGCCCGACCGGGAGGATAGCACCGCGGTCCTTGTACGAGGCCGACAGCGCGCGCGCGGCAGGGTAGCGCGCGAGGATCCAGTCGTAGAGCGCGCTGCCCCGGAACCGCCGCGGCGAGGCACCGGGGCCGGCGGCATCGAGCAGCGGCATGGTGGAATCCGGCACGCCCTCATCGTTCCGGATGATGCCCGTGGACCACGGATTCCGGCCCGAGCCCACGGTCGCGTGGCCCGGCGCCGTCTCCGTCATCGCGTGGTCCTGGTAGGCGTCGGTGAAGACGGCGCCCTGCGCGAGCAGGCGGGCGAGCCCGCCCCCGAACTGCGGCCGGAACCGTTCGAGGTAGTCGGCGCGCAGCTGGTCCACGGTGATGAGGACCACGAGGCGCGGCGCCTGCCCGTCACGCGCGGCGCCCGGCCGGGTCTGGGCGTGCAGGTCCGGCGGTGAGACCGCGAGCGCGAGCGCGGCGGCGAAGGGGAGGATCCGCACGTGACTCCAGGAACGCATTGAAGTGGTATGCAATATCGCCCCGAACGATCAGCGGCGCGACGGACACCCCACACCCGACACCCGACACCCGGCTTTCACAACCATCGGAAGATCCTGACCGCGACGGCGAAGCTCGCCGCGCCCCAGAGCGCGACGATCGCGAGCTCGCCGGCCTGACTCGCGAGGGATGCGCCGTCGATCATCATGGCGCGGAGCGCGTCGTTGAGCGCGGTGAGCGGCAGCGCGCGGATGAACGGTTGCATCGCGTCGGGGAAGTTGGCCGCCGAGAAGAACACGCCGGAGAGGAACCACATCGGCAGCATCACCACGTTCATGAGCCCCGCCACTGCCTCGACCGTCTGCGCCCGGCTGGCCACGAGGAGTCCCAGACTGCTGAAGCAGAAGGAACCGAGCACGGCTACGGCGAGGAGGGCGGGCAGGCTCCCGCGTACCGGCACACCAAAAGCCCAGACGCCGAAGCCCACGATCACGCCCGACTCCACCGGCACCAGGGCGAACCGCACGCACAGGTAGGACGCGAGGTAGTGCCAGCGCCGCATCGGCGAGGCGACGAGCCGCTTGATGAGCTTCCGGGTACGGTTCTGCACCAGCGCGAATCCCACGCCCCACATCCCGGCGCCCATCAGGTTCATGCCGATGAGCCCGGGGATGAGGAAGTCGATGTAGCGCGAGCCCTTCTCGGTGACCCGCTGGTCCACCACGGCGCGCGCATCATGCCGGCCGAACGCGCGCTGGAGCACCTCGTCGGTGGCGAGCCGAGCGATGCGGCTCTCGGTGCGCGTCGAGTCGTAGCGGTAGGCGACCGGATCCCCGGCGACCACGACCAGCACGACGCGGCCGGCCCGGAGTTCGCGTTGCGCCTCGGCCGCGGGGAGCAGCACCGGCGTCACGTCGGCGCTGGCCCGCAGCGCGGCGACCAGCGAGTCGGCGCCCGCGCCGGCCTGGACCCCCACCCGCACCCTCTGCGGCGGACGGTTGCGGAAGGCCAGGCCGAGCATGACCGCGAGCAGGATGGGGAAGACGAAGGCCCAGAAGAGCGCCTCCGGCATCCGGTAGAACTCCCGGAAGCGACTCAGCGTGAGGTGCCAGAGCGGATGCTGCATCATGCCGCGGCCACCAGGCGCCTCACGCGTCCCTCAGATGCCGGCCGGTGAGGTTGAGGAAGAGGTCCTCGAGGGTCGCGTGGTGGGTGCGGAGGTCGGAGAGCACGACGCGGCGGCGTTCGAGCTCCGCCATCAGCGCGGGCAGGGCGTGGTGCACCTCCGAGACGGTGAGCTCGAAGCGGTCGCCGTCGAGCCGCGCGCCGCGGACCCCCGGCAGCGCTGACAGCGCGTCGGCGGTGATCGTCCCCTTCCCCGCTCCCCGCTCCCCATCGATCGTGAACTCCACCACGTGCTCGGCGCCCATCGAGGCGATCAGGTCCTGCGGCGCGCCCTGGGCGATGATCCTTCCGTGGTCGATCACCGCCACGCGGTCGCAGAGGCGCTCGGCCTCTTCCATATAGTGGGTGGTGAGGACCACCGTGCCGCCCCCGGCGCGGAACGCCGTCACCACGTCCCACAACTGACGCCGCGACTGCGGATCGAGCCCGGTGGTCGGTTCATCGAGGAACAGGACGTCGGGCGCACCAACGAGGGCGCAGGCGATCGCGAGACGCTGCCGCTGCCCGCCGGAGAGCTTTCCCACCCACGCGCGCTGCTTCTCGCGCAGCTGGACGACGTCGAGCACCTCGTCCACCGCGCGCCCGCCGCCATAGAGGCCCCGGAAGAGCGCGATCGTCTCCCGGACCGAGAGCTTGTCGCTGAGCCGCGTCTCCTGGAGCGCGACGCCTAACCGTCGGCGCAGCTCCCGCTCGTGCGTCGCCCACGTCAGGCCGAGGACCTCGATCTCGCCCGCGTCGGGCGGGAGGAGGCCTTCCAGCATCTCGACGGTGGTGGTCTTGCCGGCGCCGTTCGGTCCCAGGAGCCCGAAACACTCGCCGCCGCGGACCTCGAGATCGAGGCCCGCGACGGCGACGACATCCTTGTAGCGTTTGACGAGTCCGCGGCAGCGGATCACGGGAGCGCCGGTCACGGCGCTAATTCTAACCGCGTCGCTGGGTTCCCGCGTCAGCGCCGCACGATCGGCACGTACGCCCGCCGCTTGGGCCCGATGAACACCTGCCGCGGCCGGGCGATCTTCTGCTCCTTGTCCTGGATCATCTCCGACCATTGCGCCAGCCAGCCGGGGAGCCGGCCCAGCGCGAAGAGCACGGTGAAGTAGTCGGTCGGGTACTTCATCGCCTGGTAGATGAGCCCGGAGTAGAAGTCCACGTTCGGGTACAGCTTGCGGGAGATGAAGTAGTCGTCCTTGAGCGCGATCCGCTCCAGCTCCAGCGCGATCTCAAGCTTGGGGTTGAGCCCCGTCTGCGCGAAGACGCCGTCGGCGATCTTCTTGATCAGCTTGGCGCGCGGGTCGTACGACTTGTAGACCCGGTGCCCGAAGCCCATGAGCCGCCCCTCGCCCTTCTTCACCTTCTCGACGAAGCCGGGGATCCGGTCCTTGGTCCCGATCTCGTCGAGCATCTGCAGCACCGCCTCGTTGGCCCCGCCGTGCAGCGGCCCGTACAGCGCCGCGATCCCCGCCGAGACGGCGGAGAAGACGTCCACGCCGGAGGACCCGACCGCGCGCACCGCGCTGGTCGAGCAGTTCTGCTCGTGGTCGGCGTGGAGGATCAGCAGGATCTCCAGCGCCCGCTGGAGCACCCGGTTGGGCTCGTGCCGGCCGCCGATGCTGAAGGTCATGTTGACGAAGTTGCCGATGTAGTCGAGGTCGTTGCGCGGAAACTCGTAGGGCAGCCCGCGGTTGTGGCGGAAGCAGAAGGCCGCGATGGTGGGCAGCTTGGCCATCAGCCGCACCCGCTGGGTGTAGCGGTTCAGCGGGTCGTGCACGTCCTTGGCGTCGGGATAGAACGTGGACAGCGCGCCGATGGCCCCCAGGAGCATGCCCATCGGGTGCGCGTCGTACCGGAAGCCCTCGAGGAACTTGATGATGTTGGTGTGGACGTAGGTGTGGGAGCGGATGTCGTCGTTCCACTTCTTGAGCTCCGCCGCCTTGGGCAGCTCGCCGCTGAAGAGGAGCTGCGCCACCTCCAGGAAGCTCGCCGACTCGGCCACCTCCTCGATCGGGTAGCCGCGGTACTCGAGGATGCCCTTGTCGCCGTCGATGAAGGTGATGGCGCTACGGCACGCCGCGGTGTTCATGAACGCGGGATCGTAGGTCATCAGGCCGAAATCGTCGGGGCCGGTCTTGATCTGGCGCAGGTCCATCGCCTTGATCGTGCCCTCGGCGATGGGCAGCTCGTAGGACTTCCCGGTGCGGTTGTCGGTGACCGTCAGACTCTGGCCTGGCATCACAGCCTCTATTGAAGGTGGGCGGCAACCGGTAAATATACCGGATGGCGGCAAGCGGCGCGCCCATTCGATTGCTCGAGTCCGCGCTGCGTGTCCGGCCCGGCGAGGGGCGCCGCACGGCGTGGCTCTTCGTGCACCTGCTGCTCGCCTCGGCGGTCTTCTTCCTCGGCCGCACCGTCCGCGACACCCTGTTCCTCAGCCGCTACCCGCTCTCCGCCCTGCCGTGGCTGTTCATCATCTACGCCGCGGCGTCCGCGGTGGTCGCGGTGCTCTACGGCCGCGTGGCCGAGCGGCTGCCGCGCCAGCGGATGATCGTGCTGTCGTGCGCGGTGGGCGCCGTGACCTATCTCGCCGCCTACGCGGGGGTGCGCGCGGAGCTGCGGTTCGTCTACCCCGCCTTCTACGTCTGGACCGAAGTCGTCTCGAACCTCTTCATCGTGCAGTTCTGGACGCTGGCCAACGACCTCAACGACGCGCGGAGCGCCCGGCGGCTCTTCGGCTTCATCGGCTCGGCCCGGCTGCTGGCGTCGGTCGCCGTCGGCCTGGTCACCGGCCTGGTGGTGCGCGCCATCGGCACGGCGCAGCTGATCGTGATCCTGGTGGGACTGATGGCGGCCATCGCCGCGGTGGCGACGCGCATCGGGCGCGAAGCGCGGGTCGAGCGCAGCCAGCGGGCCGGGACGACGCCGCGCCAGCATGGCGCCGCGCCCCCGGTGCTCGCCGACCCGTACGTGCGCGCCCTCGCCGTGCTCCTGCTGGTCGCCTTCACCGCGCTGAACATCGGCGACTACCAGTTCAAGGCGGTGGCGCGCGGCGCCTTCCAGGGCGACGAGCTGGCCCGGTTCTTCGCGCACTTCTACGCCATCAGCGGCAGCGTCGCCTTCCTCTTCCAGCTCCTGGTGACGCCGCGCATCCTGGCCCGCGCCGGCGTCGGCGCCGGCATGTCGGTGATGCCCGCCGCCTTCGGGCTCTCGAGCGCCGCGCTCCTCGCCTGGCCGCGCGTCCTGGCCGCGGCGCTCATGAAGTTCAGCGACAACGGATTCCAGTACACCATCCAGGAAACCACCTTCCAGGCCCTCTACGTTCCCTTCCCCGCCGCGACCAAGGCCAAGACCCGCGCCCTCCTCGACGCGATCGTCAAGCCGCTGGGCTTCGCCTTCGCGGGCCTGGCGGTGATCGCCTTCGGCGCGGTCTTCGCGGGCGCGCCGCAGCGCTTCGCCATGATCACGCTGCCCCTGGTCGGCGCCTGGGTCGCCCTGATCCCCCTGGTGCGGCGGCGCTACCTGCGCAACCTCGAGAGCACGTTGAGCGCGCGCGGCTCGCTGGTCTTCGACGGAGGCTTCGTCCTCGACGCCGCCGGGCGGCAGGTGCTGGTCGGCATCCTCTCCAGCGGCGAGCCGCGACAGATCCTCGTCGCCCTCGAGCAGCTCTCGGGCGAGACCTCGCCCGAGGTCACGAAGGCGGCGCTCGCCCTCGCCTCCCATCCCGACGCCCTGGTGCGGGAGGCGGCCATCATCTACCTGGGCCAGGCGGGAACCGCGGTGCGGGGCGACGACCGGCTGGCGCCGGTCCGGGCCGCCCTGAAGGACCCCGTGGCCGAGGTCCGTGGGGCAGCGGCGCTGGCCATCGCCGCGCTGGCGCGCGACGAATCGGTCGAGGACCTGACGCCGATGCTGGCCGATCCCGAATTGCGCACCCGCGGCAACGCCCTCGCGGGCCTGTTGCGGGATGGCGGCGTCGAAGGGGGGATCGTGGGCGGCGCGGAGCTGGGCCGCCTGCTCGACTCGCCGCGGCAGGAGGACCAGGTCGTCGCGGCGCGGGCCCTGCGTTACCTCGGCAAGGGGGCGTACCGCCCGCTGCGCCGACTGCTCGACCGCGAGGACCCGGTGGTGCGGCGCGCCGCCCTCAAGGCGGCCTCGGGCGTCGCCGATCCGCGCCTGGTGCCGGTCCTGCTCGGGCTCCTCAACGATCCGGCCTCGCGCGCGCGGGCCGGACAGGCGCTGATCGCCTGCGGCGACGGTGCCGCCGAGCCGCTGGCGGCGCTGCTCGAGAACCCCGAGGTCCCGCGCGCCGTGCGGCTCGAGGTGCCCCGGCTGCTGCGCCGCATCCCGCGGCCCGCGACCTACGCGATGTTGCGAGCCCACGTCCATGCCAGCGACAGCCGGCTGCGCCTGCGGATCCACGCCGCGCTCTCGCACCTGCGGAGCGAGCTGTCGCTGCCCCCCGAGCCGGTCCCGGCGATTCTCTCCCTGGTGCGCGAGGAGATCGGCGACGCCGTCCGCAACCGCGCCGGCTGGGCCGCGGCGCGGCTGCGCTTCGCCTCCCCGCTGCTCGAGGAGCTGTTCCGCTCCCGCGAGGAGCGGGTCATGCGGCGGGTGCTGCGCATCCTGGCATTGCGCTACGACCCCGAGGCCCTCGCCCTGGTGCGCGAACGGATCCACGACCCCGTCCGGCGCGCCAATGCGCTCGAGGTCCTCGATACGCTCCTCGACGCGCCGCTGCGCGCCGTCATCATGCCCTTCGCCGACGAAGGCTTCGCGCGAGGGGCGCAACCCGCGCCCCCCGACCCCGTCGCCTTCATGGCCGCGCACTGCCGGCACCCCAACCCCTACGTCGTCCTGCTCGCCCTCGACGCCCTCGCGCGCCACGCCGCGGCCGACGCCGCGCGCGAAGGCGAGCCGCTCCTGCGGCACCCCGAAACGCTGGTTCGCGAAGGCGCGATCGCGGCCGTGGCCGCGGGGCCGAAGGACCGAGCCATCACCCTGATCGCTCCCCTGCTCGACAGCGCCGACCCGGCGCTCGCGCGCATCGCGCGCCGCAACTCGGACCGGCTGGCCGGACGCACCACCCCGGAGGACTCGATGTACTCGACCCTGGAAAAGATCCTCTTCCTGAAGAGCGCCGCGATCTTCGAGCGCGTCATCGGCGAGGACCTCGCGCCGCTGGCCCGCATCGCCGAGATCCAGGTCTACGCCCCCGGCGAGGCCATCGTGAAAGAAGGGGAGCGCGGCGACGCCCTCTTTCTCCTGGTCCGCGGCTCGGCGACGGTGGAGCACGCGGGCAAGGTGATCGCGACGCTGGGACCGGGGGATTCGATCGGCGAGATGGCGGTGCTCGACAGCGAGCCCCGCAGCGCGACGGTCCGCGCCGCCGGCGAGTGCGAGGCCCTGCGCATCGGCAGCGAGGAGTTCTACGAGATCCTGCACGAGCAGGTGGAGATCGCCCAGGGGGTGATCCGGGTGCTGTCGCGGCGGCTGCGGAAACTGGACGACGAGCTGGCGACCCAGCGCGCCTAACGAACTGCCCCCGCGGCTTCCCAGGGCAGTTGCGCGCGCTGCGCCGCCGTCAGCCGGCCCCGCCGCGCCGCCTCGGCCAGCAGCGGCACGTTGGTGGTGCAGGGCGAGGGGAAGACGCAGTTGAATTCGGCGCCGAAGACGAACCCGCTGAGGCTGGCCGTCTGGGTGGGCGGGGCCTGCAAGCCCCCCGGCACGCGGGTCAGTCCGACGTTGTTGATGTTGATGTTCATCAGGACGGTGCGCCGCAGGCCCCCGAGGTAGGGCCCCGTCGTGACGGTGGCCGCGGCCGAGAGGAACGCCTCACTCGAGACGCTGAACTGGTTGGGCGCACCGGTGCCATCGGCGATCCAGGCCGTCAGGCCGCCCGTCACCTTGACCTCTCCGCCCCCCGCCCCGCTCTTGGCGTTGCCCGCGTCGAAGGCCGCCGTGTTCACAAAGGTCGCCGGGAGCGTGGTGGCCGCCGACGCGCCGAGCAGCATCCCCTTCCACGTCGAGTCGGCGTTGTTGAACCAGAGCGCGCCGAGCCAATCGAAGGTGTCGTTGGCCTGGTTGGTGTTCACGATGTGGATGTCGAAGCCGAAGGTCGTCCACCCGGCGCCCGGCACTCGCACGCCGCTGAGGCTGAAGAGCGGGCCGAAAGGTGAGGCCGCCAGGGGGGCGACCCAGTACGGGTTGGCCACGATCTCGTAGACCGAATCCAGCGGCAGGAGGTCGCCGGCATTGTCCGACAGGTTGACCCCGAGAACATCGAACTGCCCGGTCCGCTGCGCCCGGGCGATCAGGGCGGCCCGCTCGCCGGGGAGCCAGGCGCGAGCCTGGGTGATGAATTGCGTGGTCGGCTTCGGGAGTTCAGGCTCGGGGGCGGCGGGATCGGTGCACGCCGCAAGCAGAAAAGGCAGCACCATCACACCAAGGCGCACGGCGAGGCGGCCCGCCCGCCGCCTGTTCACCGCAGCGAACCGCCGCTCGCCCGCGCAGCGCGCAACGACGCGAGATAGCGGGGACGGACGTTCCACGGCATCGCGGCTACCCAGGGCAGCCGGGCCACCAGGCTGTCGGGAAGCGGTCCCGGCCGGGACGCCTGGATGATCGGGACGTTGCTGGTGCACGGAGACCGGAATATGCAGACGTAGCGGACCGCCGCAATAGATGTGGCGCTGAAATTGAGGTCCACCTGGAAGGTCGCCGGGGCCGTGGCGCCGTTGAGGCGGGTCATGTCGATGGTCCGCATCCGCCCCAGCATGGTGCCGTTGGCGATGGTCCCGCCAAGAAAGGGACCGGTGTTGATGACCGACGTGCCGCCGTAGGCCGCCGAGTTCACGATCAGAGTGTTGTTAGGCGAGACGCCCGGTCCGTTCGCTTCCCAGTAGGTGTTGGTGGTGGCGCGCTGCTCCCCCGCCCCCACGCCACTCTTGCCGAATGCCGTGTTGAAAGCGGTGGTGTTCACGAGGGTAAGCGGCAAGGTGGTCGTGGCGCCGCTGCTGTTGGCCCCCCCGAGGGCGAAGCCCTTCCAGTTCGACTCGGCGGGGTTGGACCAGAAGACGCCGATATAGTGGAGGGTGTCGGCGATCGGCGTCACGTCGTTGTTCACGATGCGCACGTCGATGCCGGTGATGTTCCAGGTGCCGGCGAATTGCGGCGCCATGACCAGCCCGGCCTCGTTCGCCGCCATTACACCGTAGGCGGGGTTGGCGATGACGACAGTGACCGAGTCGAGGTCGGGGTAGAAGCGGTCGGCGTCGTCGGAGACGTCGCCGATGTAGGGAATCACCAGCTCGCGGCCGAGCCTGATGCGCGCGATGGTCGAGTCCCGCTCGCCGGGAAGCCAGGCCCGCCGCACCGTGATGTACTGCGCGGGCGGATCGGCTTCAATCGGCCCCGCGGAGTCGTCGCAGGCCGCGGCCGCCGCCGAAGCGAAAACCAGGGCGCACAGGCGGGCGAGGTGCAGGCGACGGGTCACCGTGCCCTCCGCGCAGCGAGCCATGGCACCCGCGCAGCGAGACTGTCAGGTAGGGCGCCGCGGCGCAGGGCCGCGACGAGCCCGGGAACGTTGGTGGTGCAGGGCGAGGGGAAGACGCAGACGATCTCCGTCGCGTTGAGCGGCGTGACGCGATAGTCGAAGCTGACGGTGAAGTTGGCCGGCGCCTCGGCGCCCGTGCTGCGGACGAAGTTCGAGTTGGCCACCCGTCCAAAGGCGGTGCCCGCGCGCTGCTGGCCGCCGAGGAAGGGCCCCGTCGTCACCGTGGCGAAGGCACCCGGATAGACCTGCGACGTGACCTGGTAGCGGCCGCCACCCGCGTCGTCGAGCCACAGCGTGCCGGTGCCGAGGTGGAATTCGCCGGCGGCGGCGCCCGCCGTCCCGAAAGCGGCGTCGAAGTTGGTGCTGTTGATCGGCCGGATGTTGAAGGTCGTGGCGCGCGAGAAGGCGATCGCGAAGCCGTGGTTGGTGCCGACGATGGGGTCGGCCCAGACGGCGAGGTGCCAGAAGAGGGTATCGGGCGGCGCGTTGGTGTTGTCCACGACGGTCAGTTTCAGCGCCACGAAGTTCCAGGCCGCGTTGAACATCGAGAGCCCCGCGCCCCCTCCGGCGAGCGGCGCCGTGACCGAAGCCGCCAGCGCGGGATTGGCCACCAGCACGGTGACCGACTCGCTGTCGGCGTACAGCATCGGCGCCATCGCCGAGATGTCGCCTACATAAGGAAAGACGTACTCGTGATTGGTCATGATCCGCGAGATGAGCGCCGCGCGCTCGCCGGGCGCCCACGCGCGACGGACCGCGACGAACTCCGCGGGCGGCTCGGCGATGGGGTCGGCGCACGCCGCGACGGCCGCGCCCAGACCAAGCGCCGCCGCCAGGTGCCACCGGCGGTATCGCGATGCCATTGCCATTACTCTCATTAGAGCAAAGAATATACCGAAGCCCGTACCCGGCAATGCGTGACCACCCTCACAACCCGGAAAGCCCCGCCGTGCTCCCCAAGCTTCTGCGCGCCAAGATGTTGGCGCTCGCGCCATTGGTGCTCCCGGCCGCCCTCGCGGCCCAGGCCCCCCCGCCGGAGCCGCCGGCCGACCTCATCGTCACCGGCGCCCGCATCCATACCGTGGATCCTGCAAGACCCCTGGCGCAGGCCTTCGCCGTCCGCGGCGGGCGCTTCGTCTTCGTCGGCAGCGCCTCCGAAGCGGCGATGCTGCGCGGCCCCACCACGCGGGTCATCGACCTCGGCGGGCGCGCCGTGGTGCCGGGCTTCGTGGACGCCCACGCGCACCTCACCTCGCTCGGCAGCTCGCTGCGCTCCGTCGATCTCACCGGCACCCACTCGGTCGAGGAGATCATCGCCCGCGTCACGGCCCGCGCCCGCGAGGTGCGGCCCGGCGAATGGATCCGCGGCCGGGGCTGGAACCAGAACGAGTGGGCCGACACCCGCTTCCCCACTCACGACGCCCTCTCACGCGCGGTGCCCGACAATCCCGTCGTGCTGGGGCGTGTGGACGGGCACGCCGTGTTCGCTAACGCCAAGGCGATCGAGCTGGCGGGAGTCACCGCTCAGACTCCCGATCCCGACGGCGGGCGCATCATACGCAATCCCGACGGCTCGCCCACCGGTGTGTTCGTGGACAATGCCCAGGGACTGATCGGGCGCGTCGTCCCGTCGCCCTCCCGCGACGAGCAGCGCGCCGAGGTCCTCGCGGGGATCGCCGAGGCCAACAAGTACGGCCTCACCGGGCTGCACGACGCCGGCGTCGGCGCGTCCACCATCGATCTCTACGAGGAGATCGCGCGCGCCGGGCAGTACAACCTGCGCAACTACGTCATGGTTTCCTCCGACACCGCGACGATGGCGCGCGCCTTCCGCCGCGGCCCCCAGCGCGCCCTCTACGACGGGCGGCTGTGGATTCGCGCCATCAAGATCGTTGCCGACGGCGCGCTCGGTTCGCGCGGCGCGGCGCTGCTCGAAGACTACAGCGACGAGCCCGGGAACCGCGGCCTGGTGCGCGCAAGCCAGGAGCGCGTGGAGCAGATCGCCGAGGAGGGGCTGCGCCGCGGCTTCCAGGTCAACACCCACGCCATCGGCGATCGCGCCAACCGCTTCGTCCTCGACGCCTACGAGCAGGCGCTGCGCGCCGTGCCGCGGGCCGACCACCGCTTTCGCGTCGAGCACGCGCAGATCCTGCACCGGCAGGACATCCCCCGCTTCGCCAAGCTCGGCGTGATTCCCTCGATGCAGACCAGCCACCAGACCAGCGACGCCGCGATGACGATGAACCGCATCGGCTACACCCGGAGCCTCGGCGCCTACGCCTGGCGCTCGCTGCTCAATAGCGGCGTGGTGATCGCCAACGGCACCGACACCCCGGTCGAGCCGGTGAATCCGCTCATCGGCTTCCACTCCGCCATCACCCGGCAGGACGCCAGCGGCTGGCCCGCGGGCGGCTGGTTTCCCGATGAGCGGATGACGCGCGAGGAGGCGCTCCAGAGCATGACCATCTGGCCGGCCTACGCGTCGTTCATGGAGGACGTCAGCGGCTCGATCTCGCCGGGGAAGTACGCCGACTTCACCGTGCTCGACCAGGACATCATGAGCATCGCGCCCGATCGCATCCTCGATACCCACGTCGTGATGACCGTCCTCGGCGGAACCACCGTCTATCAGCGGGCCGAGCCATGAGGGCCGCGGCGCTCCTGCTCCTCGCCCTGCCCGCGGCGCTGCTCGCGCAGACCCGGAGCGACACCGCCGAGGCTCGGCGGGTCTTCGTGAGCAACATCGACGCGATCCACAAGCGCGACCGCCCCCGCTACCTCTCCTACTACCTCGATGCGCCCACCTTCGTGCGCAACGGGCCCGGCGGCGTGCAGATGGGTTACGCGCCGATGGCGGCCGCGCGCGACACCAGCTGGCCCGATTCGCTCATCGCCACCGACTTGGCGCTGGTTCCCGTCAGGCCCGGCGTCGTCTACGGCACCTACCGCTACCGCGTGACCCAGCATGGCGTGACGAGTCACGGCACCAGCGAGCGGCTCTTCGTCCGCACGCCGGCCGGCTGGCGGATCGCGGTGAGCACCGCCTTCGGGGCACCGGCGGGCACCAGCCCCGCGCCCATCATTCTCGCCGGCGCGACGCTGGTTGACGGCACCGGTGCTGCGCCGGTGAGTGACGCCGTGGTCGTGGTGCGCGGCGGCCGCGTCGCCTGCGCCGGAGCGCGGGCGTCATGCACGGGGGGCGAGGCCATCCGCGACACCATGGACCTCGCCGGCACCTGGATCATCCCCGGCCTCATCGACGCCCACGTGCACTTCGGCCAGACCGGTTGGGTAGACGGTCGACCCGACGCCCTCGACCGCCGCCGCGACTTTCCCTACGACCGCACCGTCGCCGACCTCGAGGCCCATCCCGACCGCTTCCTGCGCGCCTACCTGTGCAGCGGCGTCACGGCGGTCTTCGACGTCGGCGGTTACGCGTGGAGCTACGCGCTGCGCGCTCGTGCCGAGTCCGACTTCGGGGCGCCGCACGTCGCCGCGGCTGGGCCGCTCCTCTCGACGGTGGACCACTGGATCAACCTCCCCGACGCCAAGCAGATCCTCTACGTGCCTGACGATTCCGCGGCGCGGGTCGGGGTGCGCGCCAACCTGGCGCGCGGCGCCGACGCCATCAAGGTCTGGTACGTGGTGCGCCCCAGTGCGGACACCAACGCGCTCAAGGCGGTGGTGCGCGCCGCGGCCGCCGAGACCCATCGGCTGGGCGCGCGGCTCATCGTGCATGCCACCGGGCTCTGGGAGGCGAAGGATGCGCTTCGCGCCGGGGCCGACGTGCTGGTCCACGGGGTGATGAGCGAGCCGGTGGACGACGAGTTCGTCCAGCTCGCGCGCTCGGCCCACGTCATCTACACGCCGACCCTCACCGTGGGGGACGGCTACCGGCAGGTGCGGGCCCGGCACTTCGAGCCCCACTACCCGCTCTCCTGCGTGGACTCGGCCACCGTGGCCCACGCGCGCGCCACCGACACCATTCCCGGAGGCACGCCTAACGCGACCGACCGCAGGCTGGAGATCGGCATCGCGAACCTGGGCGTGGTGTACCGCGCCGGGGTCACCATCGCGATGGGGACCGACGCCGGCAATCCGCTCACGCTGCACGGGCCATCGGTCTACTGGGAGATGACGTCGATGCAGCAGGCGGGGATGAGCGCCATGGACGTCCTGGTCGCCTCGACCCGCAACGGCGCGCGCGCCATGGGCCGCGAGCGCGACCTCGGCACACTCGAGCCGGGCCGCGCCGCCGACCTCGTGGTGCTGACCGCCGATCCAACGGCCGACATCGCCAACGTGCAGCGGGTGCGTTACGTGATGCGGGGCGGCGCGCTGAGCATCCCTGCCCTGCTCAAGCCGCGGTGAGAGCGTAAACGCACGAAAGCCCGCGTTCCGGGCGCGGGCTTCGTGTGCAGTCTGTAGCCGGTAATCGGCGGGCTTTAGTTTGTGGGTCTAGGCCCGGCCGGGGCCAAGACGGCGCCCAGGCCAGAGACCGAGCCGGCTACACCATTGAACACGTACGATGAATAGACGCACGTGTTCGCGCTGTACGTCGCCGGCGGCACCGCGACAACTGCCACGGTGCACGCCGACGGCTCGAGATCGTTTTCCGCAAGCGGCGCCAGGGGCACCAGCGCCGAGACGATGTAGCTCCCCGCCCCATTGGTGATCCGCACGTCGAAGGTGAAAGTGCTTCCGAACGGCACCACGGTGCCGGTGGTAATAGTCGTCCCGTTGTCCACGTAGGCGGTCACGTCGTACGACGAACCGTTCCAGACCTTCTGATACGAGTCCGACATGTACGTCACGGTGCCCGTGGCGCGCCGATAGGTGAACGACGTGAAGCCGCTGGGGTCGCTGCACAGGTAGAACTCGGTCCCGGTGCCCACGCCCCGCGCGATGCAGTCGGCATTGCCGGCGTTGTCGGGCGGCACGTCGGTGTAGAGGGCACTGTGGATCAGCGCGCTGCCGCTCGCCTGGCGCAGCTCGACGCGGGAGAGCGGGAAGGCGAGCCGGGAGCCGATGATGCCGCTGATCGTCGCCGACTGGTCGCTGCCCGCCGAGCTGCTGAACTCGTGGGCGTCGAGGAAGACGAAGCCGGTCGAGGGCGTCGTCCAGAGCGTCCTGAACGAGTCGATGCTGGTGAAGGTGCCCGAGCGGATCGACGCCGAGTAGCTCACGCTGGTCGGCAGGCCCACCACGTCGGCGGGCAGCTGGACGGTGACATCAAGGGCGCGCGCGTTGTTGGCGGTGTTGTCGTCGGCCGGGGTGATGTTGTCGAGGCGCACCGCGAGGTGGTGGGTCCCCGGCGTCAGGAAAGTCCAGGTGAAGGCGCAGGAGACCGCGTCGCCGGCGTCGACCCAGATGCCGCGGGCGCGATCCACCACCGCGCCGTCGAGCGAGAGGAGGCAGTCGGCGGTGGCGCCGTGGTCGCCGTTCAGCTCGGCGATGGTTGCGGAGAGGATCGTCGGGGAGCCGGTGACGAGCATCGCGGGGACCGAGAGGCCGGTGATGGCGACGTCGGGCCGGCGGACCACCAGCACCTTGGGCACGATGACGAGGTCGCTCCGCTTGCGGTCGATGCCGTCGATCAGGACGGAGAGCTGGAACCAGAAACCGGGGCCGAGGCCCCGGAAGCGTTCGGTGAAGGTCGGGCCGTTGCGGTGGTCTTCGATGCTGCGGACCGAGACGAGCTTGCCGTTGGGATCGTAGATACGGACCAGTACGCGCTCGATGTCGCCGGCGGGGCGATTCTCGTCGCCGGTGCGGAAGCTGGTGATCTCGAGGGTCGTCGTGCCCTCGTGGCCGAAGAGCGCCTCGGCATCCACGGCCGCCATGCCGGAGGAGTTGTGCATCCGGCGGTGGCCGCGGTCGCGGTAGTGCTGCGAGCCGAAGTGCCAGCGTTGGGCTTCGAGGACGGGCGTGTTCGGTGCCGCCGTCAGGCTTTTGGACGGGTCCTGGGAGCAGGCCGAAAGCCCCACCGCGAGGGCGGCGGAGGCGAGGATCACCCGGAGGGGGCGGTTCATCATTATAGAGGATAAAACGCACAATCCGGGCCGTGGCTGACCGGCCTGGAACGTGCATCCTAACAGTCTGCGACACAGTCACTTACGCAACATGACAGACTGCCATTCGGTGGTGCCTTCTGCACCGGTCCCGGGTCGCGGTCCGCCTCTGATGCGGGGATGCCACAGGAGGGCCATCGTGGTTGGCTATATTCCGGCCCCGCAACTATGATCGAATCCATGGCGCCAATCAGGCGAAAGAGCGTGACGGTGGATGTGGGCGGCGTGCTGGTTGGCGGCGCGCATCAGATCGTCGTGCAGTCGATGACCAACACCGACACGGCGGATGCGGCCGGGACGGCGCAGCAGGTGGCGGCGCTGGCGGCGGCGGGCTCCGAGCTGGTGCGGGTGACGGTGAACAACGATGCCGCGGCGCAGGCGCTGCCCGAGATCGTCGAGCGCGTCGCCGACCTGGGGGCGCCGGTGCCGATCATCGGCGACTTCCACTACAACGGTCACCTGCTGCT
>JBGPHD010000040.1:0-21092 GCA_041484135.1 Gemmatimonadota bacterium | reverse complement strand
CGGCCGTCGGGGGACCACTGCGGCAGCCGGTCGTCGCCGGGATGGACGGTGAGCCGGTCGGCGCGGCCGCCCGCGGCGGCCACTTTCCAGAGGTCGCCGCGCCAGGAGAAGGCGAGCCAGCGGCCGTCGGGCGAGAGGGCCGGGTGCCGGGCGCCACGCACGGTCTCCTGGGCGGCGGCGGCGGTGACGAAGCCGAGGATGAGGATCGCGACCGCGCCTAACGTGAGGGCGCGGGCGGCGGGAGCGAAGCGGCGGACGTGCATGGGAGCCTCCGGGCTGGACGGCGTATCGAGGCTGAGAGTGTACGGCAGAAGGCGACCGGCCACTAGACCGGGTACGAAGCGACCGGTGGAGTCGTTGAAGCCCGTCGGAGCAGCCTGGCGGAGGCTCAGGCCGGGGCGTAAGCTTGGCGCATCACCACCTCGCGCCGCTTCGAGCGTTACGTCGCCATCGGCGACAGCTCCACCGAAGGCCTCGACGATCCCGACGGCAACGGCGGCTATCGCGGCTGGGCCAACCGGCTCGCCGAGCGCATCGCGGCCGCGCAGGGGTCCCTGCTCTACGCCAACCTCGGCATCCGCGGCCGCTCGACGCGCCGCATCCGCGAGGAGCAGCTGGACCGCGCCGCCGCCATGCGGCCCGATCTCGTGACCCTCTTCTCCGGCACCAACGACGTGGTCGAGCTTCACTTCGATGCCGACCGCCTTGCTCGCGATGTGGAGCAGATGCACCGCACCTTGATCGCGGGCGGCGCCACGGTCCTCACCTTCACGCTCCCGGACCTCACGCCCGTCCTGCCGCTCGCCCGTCCCCTCAGAGGGCGCATCCGCCTGCTGAACGAGACGCTGCGCCGCGTCTCGGCCTCGACCGGCGCGATCCTGGCCGATCTGGCGACGCATCCGGTGGCCTCGGACCCCCGGCTCTGGAGCCCGGACCGCCTCCATGCCAACGCGCTCGGGCACACCCGCATCGCCGCGGCGCTCGCCTACGCGCTCGGCCTTCCCGGGACCGACGAGGCATGGGCGGAGCCGCTGCCGCCCGTGCCACCGCCCTCCATGATCCAGCGGCTCGCCGCGGAAGTCCGATGGGGGCGCCGCTTCTTCCTGCCGTGGGCCTGGCAGCAGCTCCTGGGCAGCTCCTCGGGCGACGGCCTGCGCCCCAAGCGCCCCGACCTGGAGCCGGTCTGAAGATCTGGATCGATGCCGACGCCACGCCGCGCGACGTGAAGGAGCTGGTCTTCCGTGCCGGCAAGCGGCTGGACGTGCCCACGGTCCTCGTGGCCAACCAGCGCCTGCACGTCGCGCCCGGCAACGCCCTGGTCACGGCGGTCCGCGTCGAGGGCGGCCCCGACGTCGCCGACCGGTACATCGCCGAGCACGCCGAAGCCGGCGACCTGGTGGTCACGCAGGACATCCCCCTCGCCGCGCTGCTGGTGCCGATGAACGTCGCCGTGCTCGACCCCCGCGGCGACGAGCACACCGCAGACACCATCGGGGAGCGGCTCTCGATGCGCGACTTCTCGGATCAGCTGCGCATGGGCGGCACGGTGACCGGCGGCCCGCCCCCCTTCGACGCGCGCGCCCGGCAGGCCTTCGCCGCGGCCCTGGATCGCGTGCTCACCCGCCTGCTGCGGTCCCGCCGGGACGTGCGGTGACGGCCGCGCGCGGGTAGGTTGGGTGCCGGTAAGGAGGGATGCCATGCGCTACCGGGCGATGCTGCTGTGCCTGCTCGTGCTGGGCTGCTCGAAGCATGAGACGCCGCGGATGCAGAACGCGGACACCCTGACCCAGCGCCAGCGCGACAGCGTGATCGGGGCGTCGGGCCTGCCGGGCGCGCAGGCGATCCCCAAGGCCCAGGGGGCGCAGGACCTGGAGAACAGGCACGTCGCGCAGGCGGAATCGATCGCGCGGGCCGATTCGACCTAGTCGTCAGATGGCCTGGAGTACCGTCCAGACCGTAACACTTTCTTGTCATCGGGAGTGCGCATGCTCAGCCTGTCGCAGAACCGGATCCCCATGTTCGCGGCCCTGCTCCTCGCGGCCGCCCCCCTCGCCCGCGCCCAAGCACCGCGCCAGGCGCAGACGCCACGCGGACCCATCGCCCTCGCGGTGGACGCGCGGGAGGTCGCCCGGCGCATCCTCCACGTCCGCGAGACGATCCCGGTCCAGGCGGGCACGCTCACCCTGCTCTATCCGGAGTGGATCCCCGGCGAGCACGGGCCCACGGGCCCCGTGACCGACGTCGCCGGGCTGAGGATCAACGCCAACGACCGGGCCCTCCCCTGGCGGCGCGACCTCGAGAACATGTACGCCGTGCGGGTCACCGTGCCCGCGGGCGTCACTTCGCTCGACGTCGCCTTCGACTTCATCCTGCCGCCGCAGGGCGCGCGCTTCAGCTCGGGCGCCTCCTCCTCGGCGAACCTGCTGCTGCTCTCCTGGAACCAGGTGATCCTCTACCCGAGCACGCCGCGCCCCGATGACATCATGGTCCAGCCGAGCCTGACGTTGCCGGACGGGTGGCTGTACAACACCGCGCTCCGGGCGCAGGGGCCGGCGGGGAGCAACCTCACGTTCGCCCCGGTCTCGCTGACGACGCTGGTGGATTCCCCGGTGCAGACGGGGATCCACGTGCGGCGCCTGGACCTCACGCCGGCCTCCGGCGTCCCGCACTTCCTCGACCTCGCGGCCGATGACGAGGCGGCGTTGGCCATCCCCGAAGGCCTCGCGACCGGCTATCGGAACCTCGTGGTCGAGGCGAACGCGCTCTTCGGCGCGCACCACTACGACCACTTCGACTTCCTGTTCACCCTGAGCGACCAGGTCGCCCACTTCGGCCTCGAGCATCACCAGTCCAACGACGACCGGGTGGCGGAGCGGGCGCTGATCGACCCCGACTACCGCCCGACCGGGTTCGGCGCGCTGCTCCCGCACGAGTTCGTGCATTCATGGAACGGCAAGCACCGGCGGCCCGCGGGACTCGCCACCGGCGACTTCTCCTCGCCCATGCACGGCGATCTGCTCTGGGTCTACGAAGGGCTGACGCAATACCTCGGGGACCTCCTCGCGGCCCGGTCCGGCATCTGGAGCCCGCTGAACTACCGGGAAGACCTCGCCCTCAAAGCGGCCACGCTCGACCTCCGGCCCGGCCGCGGCTGGCGCCCGCTCCAGGACGTCAACGACGAGGCGCAGCTGCTCTACAACTCGCGCGCGGACTGGGACTCCTGGCGGCGGACCGTGGACTTCTACGACGAGGGGGCGCTGATCTGGCTGGAGGCCGACGTCACCATCCGGCGGCTGACGAACGGCCAGAAGTCCCTCGACGACTTCTGCCGCGCCTTCCATGGCGGCGTGAGCGGCAGCCCCTCGCTGATTCCGTACGCCTACGAGGACGTCGTGCGCGCGCTCAACGGCGTCGCGGCGTACGACTGGGACGGCTTCTTCGCCACCCGCATCCGGAACGTGGCGCCGCGCGCGCCCATGGGCGGGATCGAGGGGAGCGGCTGGCGTGTGGTCTTCAGCGACACGCCCACCAACCTGGCCGCCGCGCTCGAAGCCACCACGGGCACGCTGAACCTCCTCTTCTCGGTCGGCATCATCATCGGGCCGGATGGGAGCATCCAGGACGTCGCCCCGGGCACACCGGCCGCCGCGGCAGGCGTAGGCCCCGGCATGAGCCTGGTGGCGGTGAACGGGAGGCGCTACTCGCCGGACGTTATGCGCGACGCGTTGCGGCAGGGCAGGTCGGCGACCACGCCGCTGGAGCTGCTGGCGACCAACGGCGACTTCTACCGCAGCTTCGCCGTGAACTACCATGGCGGCGAGCGCTACCCGTCGCTGGAGCGCGACCCCTCACGGCCTGACCTGCTCAGCACCATCATCACGCCATTGGGGAGCGCGCGATGAGGTGACGCACCCGGACACCCCGAAACCCCAGGAAATATCCGGGATTCCGGGCGCCGGCGGAGTGGACTCCCACCGCGGTGACGCCTAGCTTTCCGCGCAGCCACCCACGCGCGGGAGGCGCGTTCCTATGGATCGCCGCGAGTACATGGATGCCTACGCACCATCCGAGATGGCCCAGCGGGTCTACGACGTGGGCGTCGCCAAGGCCAAGCTCGACCTTCCCAGCCTCTTCGCGCTCGCCGTCCTCGCCGGCGCCTTCATCGCCCTCGGCGCCTGCTTCTCCACCCTCGCCATTTCCGGCGTCGAGGTGGGCTACGGCATCAAGCGGCTGATCGCCGGCCTCACGTTCAGCCTCGGCCTCATCCTGGTCGTCGTGGCGGGGGCGGAGCTCTTCACCGGCAACAACCTGGTCGTCATGGCGTGGGCCCAGCGCTCGGTCAGCACGGGGCAGTTGCTCAGGAACTGGGCTTGGGTGTACGCGGGCAACCTGGTGGGCGCCGTGGCGACGGCCGCTCTCGTCTACTTCGCCGCGCCCTGGGTGGCCAGCGACAACCAGGTGGGCGCCACCGCGGTCCGCATCGCCCTCGCCAAGTGCAAACTCGGCTTCGGCGCGGCCTTCTTCCTCGGCGTCCTCTGCAACGCGCTGGTCTGCCTGGCCGTCTGGCTCTGCTTCAGCGCGCGCTCCACGACCGACAAGATCCTCTCGATCCTCTTCCCCATCACCGCCTTCGTCGCGCTCGGCTTCGAGCACAGCGTGGCGAACATGTACTTCATCCCGATGGGCCTGTTCCTCAAGAACCAGCCCGACGTGGTTGCGGCGGGGGCCTGGACCGCCGAAGCCCTCGCGCCCCTCTCGCTCGCGGGATTCGTCCGGAACCTGATCCCCGTCACCCTGGGCAACATCGTGGGCGGCGGGCTGCTGGTGGGCGGGATCTACTGGTTCATCTACCTGCGAGGCAGATCCCCTACCGCCGCCTGAGCGTCCCCTGCTCGTTCTGGGCGAGCTTTTCCAGCCGCTCGTAACGCTCCATCCGGCTGTCGCGGTCCCAGCAGTCGTTGTCCAGCGCGCACTTCGGGCACAGGCACTCGCTGGGGTCCCAGCAGTCGTGGATCGGCTCGTTGCAGTTGGCGCAACGGGCCCAGTGGCCGATCTCGGCGACCATCGGATGCGTGGTCATACGTGGCTCCTTCCCGCCTTCGCGGCCGGCTTTGCCTGCGCGCGGGCCATGAGTCCGGCGAACGCGCGACGCGTCCGCTCCTTGGCGTCCGGATCCCGCAACAACCGCTCGGCCAGATGTCCGGACAGCATCAGGCCGTACATCTCGTGCGCGAAGAGCCGGGTATCCAGATCGCTCCGGAACTGCCCTCGCTTCACCGCGCTCTCGGCCGCCCGCGCCAGCGAGTCGAACCACTCGCCCTGGAGCTCCGCCAGGCGGTCGCGCAACGGGCCCGGCCGGTCGTCCAGCTCGAACGACGCGGCCACGAAGATGCACCCACCGGGGAGCGAGCTCTTCTCGGCCCAGACCAGCCAGTGATCGAAAATGGCCTGCACCCGTGCCTCGCCCGGAGGCGCCCGGAAAGCGGGATCGACGACCGTGTCCACGAAGCGCAGGCGGGCGTATTCCAGCAGCTGGAGCTGCAGGTCCTCCTTGGACCGGAAGTGTGCGAAAAGGCCGCTCTTGCTGAGCGCCAGGTCCACCGCCAGCCGCCCGATCGTGACGCCTTCCACGCCGAGCTGACTCGCGACCTTGCCCGCGTGCTCGAGGATCGTCTGACGAGTCGCCGCGCCTTTGCCGTTCATGGCGATAAAATAGCACGACCGTTCGTTCTGTCAATGGGAGTATTTTCAACGTGATTTGCCGCAACGTGTTACTCGAATACACTGTACTGATGCTGGCTGGACTATGTCGTTATGATAGTCGTTAGAGTGTCACGATGCTGTCGCTATATTGCCGCACAATAGGGTCCCGCGGCATTCGGGCGCCCCACACCGGCACGCATAGCGAGTGAACGCCTCCTCGTCGCTCTCCCCTTCCCACGGCAACCCGTAGTCGTAAGCCAGTTCCTCCCCCGCCGCGATGTCCCGCGACGCCACGATCCAGATCTCTCCCTCCGCGTTCCAGGCGTCGCAGTTGGGCGCGCAGGAGTGGTTGATGAACCGCGCGTCGTTGCCGCCCACCGCCGCGTCGATCACGGTGTCCTCGTCCACGGTGAAGAGGACGGTATGGGTGGAGCGGTCATCGTACAGACGGTCGGCCTCCTCGTGGCTGATGCGCCGGCCGCCGTACTCGATGATCCACGTCCCCTTCCTGATCCGGCGCGTGGCGAAAACACCGGTCCCTTCGATGGCGGAGTCGCGGACCTCGTAGGGGGGCTTCCTCGGCTTCGGCGGCACGATGCGTAAGCTAGAGGTGGATGGCCGGCTCGGGCAGATGGCGGGACGTCCTTGCGGATCGGGCCGCCCGGCTGCCCTATAGTCCCATGGCCAAGTTCTCTCGCGACCGCTTTCCGCCCGGGTTCTTCGACCTCCCGAGCGGCGCCGGCGAGACCCTTCCGCTCGACGTGATCACCCAATGGACCACCAGCCCGCAGACGCCCGAGGCGGCCCGCGCGCTCCTCGGCCCGCGCACCATCACCGGCACCGTCGTCTCCTCGGACTCCGCGGGGCTGACGAAGCTCACGCGCGAACGCCCGCTGGTCGAGATCCTCGCCATGGTGAACCACCCCAAGGAGCTGATCCACGCCCACGGCAAGGCGGTTGGTGGGCGGAGCATCGGCGTGTGGGCGGCCGACAACACCCAGATGTTCTACGACGCCGGCATCTCTGGAGACCGCGTGGTGTCGATGCTCCTCACCGCCCTGGACCGGGTGGCGAAGGAGTGCCAGGTCGGGATCGGCATGGCGGCCCATCTCGGTGAGTTCTTCGAGCTGGGAGGCGGTGTGTACGGCCCCGACGCGGACCGGGTCGAGGCCGTGGCGGAGGAGCACACCGAGGGGGGCGAGCTGGTCATCACCGACGACGTCGTCCGCCGCCTGCCGGACGGCCACCGCTTCACCCTGCGCCCCCGCACCGACCTGGCCGACCGTTTCGGCGGGATCTACCGGGTGACCGCGGGCCCGCGCCTCGAGGGCCTCGAGGCCACCGACATCAACTATCCGGCACCCTACTCGTCGGACTTCACCCTCGGGCTCTCGACCTACACCCGCACGCGCCGCGACTCGGTGGTCCCCAAGCCTGCCTACCAGGACCTGGCGGTGGTGCTGATCGAGCGCGAGCGCGAGGAGCCCGATATCCCGGAGGTCGCGGTCCTGAACGACCTCGCCCTCACGGCAGCGATGAAGCGCATAGGTGGGACGCTCCTCGAGGAGCTGCATGGCGCCGAGATCAAGAACTTCGGCCTGCTCAGCATCTACACCTTCCCGGAGTGCGGCGCGGCGGTCGAGTTCGCGCGCGCCTTCAGGAAGACCCTGGCCGACCAGGGGATCCAGTGCCGCATCGGCATCGACGTGGGGCCGGTGCTGGTCTTCGAGCTGGGGCCGGGGAGCCGTGACATCGCGGGCTCCGCGGTGAACATCGCCTCGAAGCTGGCGCAGGACGTGGGGGAGATGGGCCGCATCCAGATCAGCGAGGCGGCGGCGAAGCGGGCGGGCCAGAAGCGCGAGCGGCCGACGATGACCTTCCAGGTCTCGGGGGTCGAGCTCCGGGCGTACGAGGTCTAGCGGGGGAGCTCGATCCTGGTGATGCGGCCGCCCGGCCCCACGGCCCACCCGGTGCGCCCCGCGAACCCCACGCTCCAGTAGGCCGCGGTATCCAGGCCGGTCCAGGTCGCGGCGCCGTCCACGGAGTAGCTCATCCCCTTCGGCCCGACCACCACGACCGTCGGCGTGCGCGCCCCGGGCACGAACACCCCGCCGTAGACCGCGCCCGCGAAGGAGGGGCGGGCGGCGAGGCTCCAGGTCCGGCCGCCGTCCTCCGTGACCGCGACGTTGTCGCTCCGCCCCTCGGGCACGCCCAGCTGGCCGCCTAACGCGATCCCGTGCGACGCGTCGCGGAACGCCACCGCGGCGATCCCCGAGAAGGCGCCGTGCACCACCGGGGTCGGGAACACCTCCCAGGCGCCACCGCCGTCGGTGGACCGGTAGATCCGGGCCCCGTCGGCCGCGCCGGTCCCCACCCAGAGGAGCCGGGTCCCGCTCAGGATGTAGTCGTCCCGCGAGACGGTGAGGCAGTGGCCGCTCGCCGCGAAGGCGCCCTCGCCGGCCAGGGCCGGGGGCAGGGCGGCGGGGGAGACCCGCTCCCAGCTGGTGCCGCCGTTGTCGGTCCGGATGATCTGAAGGTGGCCTTCCACCGCGTCGCTCACGGCGATGCCATGGTCGGCGTCCCAGAAGTCGAAGCAGTCGAAGAACGCGGCCGAGTCACCGTTCAGGAACTGGAGCCGCCACCGGCGCCCGCCGTTGGTGGTCTTGTAGATGCGCGAGCGCTCGCCGGGCCCGGCCGCCAGGAGATAGGCGGTGCGCCCGCTCACCGCGAACACGTCGCGGAACTGGAGCGAGTCGGCGTCTGGCACGGTCCCCACCTGCCAGGTCGCGCCGCCGTCGCCGGTGCGCGCCCAGGTGGCCTGGTGCCCGCTCACCCACACCACCCGCTCGCTCACGGCGCTCACGGCCTGGAGAAGCGCGCTCGTCCCGCTGGCCTGGGTGGTGAGGGTGACCCCGTCCACCACGACCGGCGGGTTGGCCGGGGCCGGCGCGGCCCCGGCGGCGGGCCGCGGCCCCGATGGCGCTCCGGGTGCGGGTGGCGGATGGTACGCCGGTAGGCATCCCGCGATCAGCACGAGCGCCAGCGCGACCGGCCCCCGTCTCGCCCGGGCGCCCACTACCGCCCCCTCTTCTCGCCCAGAACCGCGTCCACTTCGCGGCGCGCCTCGAGCAGCACATCGACCTCCTTCGCCACCTCATACGCGAGTCCGAGGTCCGTCGTCAAGCTCTGGACGCTCCCGGAGCCGGCGTGCAGGCGGAGCAGGTTGAGGCGGATCGTCTCCAGCGCCGCCACCGTGCTCGCGAGCTTGGCGTGGACCGCGTCGCGTTCCTCCCGTACCGCATCCAGCGCCTCGTCCCGGCGGCTGGCGATCCTCTCGACGCTGGTCCGGCCGCCGGGCCCGCTCTCCGCCCCGCTGCCGCCCCCGCCGCCGCCGCCGGCGAGCGCATCCGCCAGCTCGTCCTGCCGCTTGCGGAGCCGCTGGGCGTCCCCTGCGAGTCGCCGGAGCACGTCGGGCAGGTCCTTGAGCTCGTGGCGCGTCTCCTTCGGGAGGCTTTCGTACAGCTGCTCGGCCGCCATCCCGATCGACAACTCCGTGGGACGGTGGGTGACCGAGGCGGCCAGCATCTTCTGGGTCGTAAACAGCCTGGCGACGCGGAAGAGCAGCTTGCCGATCCGGCCCGTCCAGATCTTCCCGTAGAACTCGGCGTCCACATCGCGGCGCCGCTGGAGGAGGATCAGTCCGCTCACGCCGAAGCTCACGCCCGCGAGAGCGCCGAAGCCCATGAGCGTGCCGATAGGGCCCATCTCCTCCCACTGCGTCACGAAGCCGATGGCCAGACCCATCGCGAACGCACCCCAGCCGGCCAGAGAACCCACGCGCAACAGCTTCTCGACCAGGGACGGACCGGTCCCCGCGTCCACCGCCCGCTCCTCGCGCCCCTGCTCGATCTCCGCCTTGAAGGCGGGCGCGAGGTCCGGGTGGCCGAAGCCCTGCTTGAGGAGCCGCCGCGCGCGATTGAGCAGCACGGCGAGCGGCACGATGGTGAACCCGCCGATCATCGTCGCCACGAACCCCGTCGCCCCCTGGGTCCAAAGGGCCACGGCGACGGAGCCCATGAAGAGCGCGAACGGGTAGATGAGCGCGGCGCCGCCGTCGAGGCGCGAGCTGTGCTTGACGAAGGCGCGCAATGCCACCGGCAGCTCCCGGCGCTGGTCGAGCGCCTGCCCCAGGAGCTCGCCCACCACTTCGGCCGTGGCGGGCCGCTCCCCGGGGTCCTTGGCCAGACATCGCTCCACCGTCTGCGCCAACCGCCGCGGGACCCCGCCCGCCGCCATGGCGAGCGGCCGGTGCGCCTCGGTGACCTACTTGGCCAGGACCTCGGTAGCGGACTTGCCCTCGAACGGCAGGGTGCCCGACAGGGCGTAGTACGCGGTGGCGCCGAAGGCGTAGAGGTCGCTGCGCGCGTCCACCGCCTTGCCTAACGCCTGCTCGGGGCTCATGAACTCGGGCGTCCCCCTGATCTCGTCCGGGCCGCCGCCGCTCGCGGCCGCCGCGATACCGAAGTCCGCCACCAGCGCCCGCCCCGAGGCGCCCTCGAGCAGGATGTTGTCCGGCTTCACGTCGCGATGCACCACGCCGTGCGCGTGGGCGTGCGCCAGGGCCCAGGCCACCTCGCGCAGCACCCGCGCCGCCTCCGAGGGCGCCAGCGGCCCCCGCCGCCGCACCCGCTCGGCCAGCGTCTCGCCGTCCACGTACGCCATCGCGAAGAACACGAACGCGCCGACCTCTTCCACCACGTGGATCGGGATGATGTTGGGGTGCGACAGCTTGGCGGCGGTGCGCGCCTCCTGCAGGAAGCGCGCGCGCAGCCCCGCGTCCGCCGCCATGTCGGGAGGCAGGAGCTTGATGGCCACCGGCCGGTCGAGGTCCACCTCCTTGGCAAGGTAGACCACGCCCATCCCGCCCCGGCCCAGCTCCCGGTCGATCGAGTAGCGGCCCGCGACGGCGGCCTGGAACGACAGGAAGAGGGGATCGAGGGGCGCGGTCACCGGGGGATCGTCAGCTCGCCCGTCCGGCCAGCGTGTCGTGGTGGGACGCGATCAGCGTCCTCAGGTACGTCCCGATGCGGCTCCGGCCCTCGAAGCCCGCCGCGCGCGCCGCCGCGTCCTGCGCCTCGGGCCCCATCGGGGAGTCCTCGGCGTAATGCTGGAGGTTGCGGTAGAACCCGATCGTGAAGCAGTCCCACGCCGCCCCCGCGATCCTGGTGAAGACGAGATTCGACGGACGCCCGGTGGCTTGCAGGAACGCGTTCTCCATCCGCCGTTCCCGCACCAGGTCGTCCCTTCGTCCCGCCAGCGCCACGAACATCTCGATGTGGTAGAACCCCGCGCCCTGGTCCCGCGCCCGCAGCGCGGTGAGCGGCGGGCCGTTCACGAACACCTCCTCGCGCCAGGCCACCAGCGTGTCGAGCCGCCGCTCGAACGCGTCCTCGCCGAGCCCGGCGGCCCCCGCGGCGCGGGCCCGCCGCCCCATCCGTGCCGCCGACCAGTAGTCCGTCATGCTGCCGATGGGATAGACCAGCATCAGGTCCCACTGGTCCCCCTGGCTGTGCCGCATGAACACCGGCCGCTCCTCGCCCGCGGCGTCGAGGACGGCCATCCGGGCATTGAGCTGGTCGATGACCTCGAGGAGCCGGCCCGGCGCCGCGCGGATCAGCAGGGCGCGGTAGGCGTAGGCGCTCTCCGGCGGGACTTGAACGGCGGGCCGCCCGACCGGCGACTTCGAGGCGAACGCGAATGCGGCGGCCAGCAGCAGACCGGTCATCGTGGGCGTGCTCTTGCGAAGGGGTGCCGGATATTACCTTTCGAACCTCATGAAGACCAATTGGCTCCCCCTGATCGCCCTGGCGATCCCGCTCGCCGCGCTCCCGGCTCAGACCGCCACGACGCCGCGCGCCCAGCGCATCCTCGCCGACGTGCGCTACCTCGCCTCCGACTCGCTCGGCGGGCGCTTCACGGGCACGCCCGGGAACGACTCCGCCGCCGCCTATCTGGCGCGGCGCTTCCGGCAGCTGGGGATCGCGCCCGGCGGCGACGACGGCGGGTACCTCCAGCACTGGACCGTCGGCAACACCTCCGGGACCAGGGAGGCGGGTGTCGACGGCCGCGCCACCGAGAACGTGGTGGCCGTGCTCCGTGGGAGCGACCGGCGCCTCGCCGGCGAGGCGATCGTGATCGGGGCCCACTTCGACCACCTCGGCCTCGGGCCGTTCGGCTCGCTGGCGCCCGATTCCGCCGGACGGGTGCACAACGGCGCCGACGACAACGCCTCGGGGACCGCCGCGGTGCTCGAGATCGCCCGGCTGCTCGCGGCCCAGCGCCCGCGTCCCGCCCGCACCGTGGTCTTCGTCCTCTTCAGCGGCGAGGAGGAAGGCGTCCTGGGCTCGGCCTGGTACGCCGACCACCCCCTGGTCTCGATGGACTCGACGCTCGCCATGCTGAACTTCGACATGGTGGGACGGATGCGGAACAACCGGCTCCTGGCGTTAGGCGCGCGCACCGCGACCGAGTGGCAGGGGCTGCTCGACTCGGTCAACGCGGGCCCGCACTTCGACCTCCGGGCTTCGGGGGACGGGTGGGGCCCGTCGGACCACGCCTCGTTCTTCGCCAAGCACCGGCCGGTGCTGCACTTCTTCACCGACCTGCACGAGGACTACCACCGGCCCAGCGACGACTGGGACAAGATCAACGCCGACGGCATGGTGGCCGTCGCGGACTTCGCCGCGGAGCTGGCGCGCCGCCTCGCCGCGCGGCCCGGCTGGCTCACCTTCGTGGACGCGCCGCCGCCCGCCCCGGCCGCCGCGGGAAGTGGCGAACGGCCCTACCTCGGCACCATCCCCGACATGACCGACGAGCCGGGCGGCGTGCGCCTCTCCGGCGTCAGGTCCGGGAGCCCGGCCGAGACGGCGGGCCTGCGCGAGGGCGACATCCTGATCGCCATCGGCGACATGCCGATCGCCAACCTCCAGGATTTCCAGAACGCCCTGGTGGCCCACCGCCCCGGCGACAGCGTCGAGATCCGTTTCCGCCGCGGCGCCCAGACCCTCTCGGCGACCGTGGTCCTCGGCCGGCGGAGCTAGCGTCAGGCACGCCGGGATCGGCTCGGGACACCGCGGCCGCCGCACCTTCCGCCACCGGCTGACCGGGTCGTGACCACCGAGCGCACCGGCCACATCTTCGGGAGCGGCAACGTCGAGCTGTTCGCCCGGTGGGTGGGCGACGGCGGCCCGCGCATCGTCGCCCTGCATGGCGGGCCCGGCGCCTCCCAGGACTACCTCCGGCCGCAGTTCGACCTTCTGGCGCGCGGCCGCACCATTCTCTACTACGACCAGCGCGGCGGCGGACGCTCGCCGGTGGAGCGCGAGGTGCCGTTAGGCGCCCGCGCCCACGTGGAAGACCTCGAGGCCGTGGTGCGCAACGAGATCGGCGGCCCGGCCACCCTGCTCGGCTACTCCTGGGGCGGCCTCCTGGCGTTGCTCTTCACGCTGGTGAACCCCGACCTGGTGGCGCGGCTCGCCCTGGTGGCCCCGGCCCCCATCCATCCCGCCGCGCGGGCCGCCTACAGCGGCGCGTTCGCGCGGCGCCAGGCCGATCCCCGGGTCGTCGCCGCCCGTGAGGAGCTCTCGCGATCCGGGCTCAGGGAGCGCGATCCCGACGCCTTCTGGAGGCGCGCCTTCGAGCTCGCCGTCGCCGGGTACTTCAAGGACCCTTCCCGCGCCTCGAACCTCACCTTGTTCCGAGTCTCCGCGCGCGCCCAGCACGCCGTGACGGAGAGCATCAAGGGCGCCGACCTGCGCCCGCGCCTCGGCGAGATCCGGGTGCCGGTGCTCGTCCTCCACGGCCGCTACGACCCGGTGCCCCTCGCCGCCGCCGAGGAGTTGGTGGCGGGGCTGCCCGACGGCCGCCTCGAGGTCTTCGAGGACTCCGGCCACGCGCTCTATGCCGAGGAGACGGAGAAGTTCGTGCGGGTGCTGGACGGGTTCCTGCCGAAAGACGGGGTGTAGGGGTGTGGGGTGTCGGGTGTTGCCTTCTGGGCGGCCGAGAGCGCGGGCGTGGGCGCTGAGCGGGCGCTGCCGTGGACGGCCCTGGTCGAGGCGTTAGGCGTGGAGCGCTTCGATGAGATCCGCGCCGCCCTTGGCGAAGCGCAGACCGATCCATTGAAGCGCGACGCCTTCCTGCTGAACGGCGCCGTCGGCCGGCTGCTCCGCGACCTCGTGCCGGAGGACGCGCCGACCGAGGCCGTGAACTCCTACGGCGCACTCCTGCACATGCTCTATCTGGGTTGGGACCGTGGCTGGCCCGTCCAGCGCCCCGACCGGTCCGCGCTGGAGTCCGCTCTGCGCGGCCCGACACCTGACACCCTGCACCCCGCACCCGGCTATCTTTCGTACCTCCAGCTCCCCGAGCGGCTCATCTGGGCCGAGCCCGAGCCGGGAGCGGCGCACGAGCCGGTGGACGGTCTCTTCGTGCATGCGGGTGAGCCTGCCCGCGCCCTCGCGCTCCTCGGTGTCCGCCCGGGGCGCGAGGGATTCACCACCATCGAGGCCGACCTCGCGCTCGCCGCCGAGCTTCCTGGTCCCCGCCCCGACGGCTCGCCCGCGTTCGCGTGCGTGATCCCCGGCGGGGACCGCGCCGGGATCTTCTCGGTCGTCGACGGGCGCGAGCTGGCGGCCCTCGCGTTGCTCGCCGCGGCGGCGGCCGCGGGTTAGAATCCGGAGAATGGCCAAGCCCACAGTCGCTCCTCGCGCCCCCCGGAAGCGGAAGACGCGTCCGCGCAGCAAGACCGCGGCAGGTAAGCGCTCCCGGTCCGCACCGGCGCGCGCTCAACGGCCGCGCGCGACGTACGCTCCCGCCGCGCAGCGTATCGGGCCCATCCTCGAACGGCTCTACGCGCGGTTCCCCGAGGCCGTTTGCGCGCTCGAACACGGCGACCCTCTTCAGCTGCTCGTGGCCACGATCCTCTCGGCGCAGTGCACCGACCTGCGGGTGAACATCGTGACGAAGGACCTCTTCACGAAGTACCACCGCGCCGAGGACTACGCCGCCGCGGACCCCGCCGTCTTCGAGAAGGAGATCCTGAGCACCGGCTTCTTCCGGAACAAGACCAAGAGCATCCTCGGCATGGCGCACGCGCTGATCGAGCGGCATGGCGGCCGGGTGCCGGATACGATGGACGAGCTCGTGCGCCTGCCCGGCGTGGGCCGCAAGACCGCGAACGTCATCCTCGGCACCGGGTTCGGGAAGAACGAGGGCGTGGTGGTGGACACGCACGTCGGGCGCATCGCGAAGCGGCTCAGGCTCACCCGCCACGACGATCCCGTGAAGGCCGAGCAGGACCTGATGAAGGTGGTGCCGCGCGCCGAGTGGACGCGCTTCAGCCACACGGTGATCCACCATGGCCGCGCCATCTGCGCGGCGCGCACGCCCCGCTGCGAGGCCTGCCCGATCACCGACCTCTGCCCTTCCTCCGAGGCCTGAAGTGAGTCCCTCCCGCCGCGAAGACCTCCTGCAGCAGCTCAAGGACAACGACGCCGTGGTCCGGCGCGACGCCGCCCGCGCGCTCGGCGTGACCAAGCACAAGGAACACGTGAAGGAGCTGAGCCTCACGGTGGTCGAGGATCCGTCGGCGCCGGTGCGCCGCGCCGCCGCGGAGGCGTTAGGCCTGATCGGCGACAAGTCCGCCAAGGCGGTCCTGGAGCGCGCCTACGCCCAGGACGAGGACAACGACGTGAAGAAGGCGGCCCTCGGCGCGCTCACCCGCCTCGGCTTCAAGAGCGGCGAGATGCCGGGCATCCTCCCCAGCAGCAGGGAGTGAACCGCCTCGCCGGCGAGGCGTCGGCCTACCTCGCCTCCGCCGCGCACCAGCCCGTCCACTGGCATCCCTGGGGCGACGCCGCGTTCGCCCGCGCCCGCGCGGAGGACAAGCCCGTCCTCCTCGACATCGGCGCGGTGTGGTGCCATTGGTGCCACGTGATGGACGGCGAGTCGTACGAGGACGGAGAGCTCGCCGCCTTCCTGAACACGCACTTCGTCTGCATCAAGGTGGACCGCGACGAGCGGCCCGACATCGACGCCCGCTACCAGCGCGCCGTGCAGGCGCTCACCGGCCAGGGTGGCTGGCCCCTCACCGCGCTCCTCACCCCGGACGGCGAGGTCTTCTACGGCGGCACGTACTTCCCGCCCGACGGCCGCTACGGACGGCCCGGCTTCCGCGCCGTGCTGGAGCGGGTGCTGGAGACGTTCAAGGCCCAGCGCGACAAGGTCGCGGCGACCGCCAGGGAGATCCGCGGCCATCTCGGCGAGGCGCTGGACGAGGCGCGCCGCGGCGCTCTCGTCCCCGAGCTGCTCGCTCAAGCCGCGGAAGGAATGGCGCGGCTCTTCGATTGGCGGTATGGCGGCTTCGGCACGCAGCCCAAGTTCCCGCACCCCGCCGCGATCGAGTTCCTGCTCGCCCGCTGGTGGGATACCGGCGCGCCGTGGCTCCGCGAGGTCGCCGAGAAGACGCTGACGGGCATGGCGAAGGGCGGCGTCTCTGACCAGATCGGCGGCGGGTTCCACCGCTATTCCGTGGACGAGCGCTGGGTCGTGCCGCACTTCGAGAAGATGGCCTACGACAACTCGGAGCTGCTCAAGGTCTACGCGCACGCCTGGGCCGCGTTCGGGGACCCGCTCTACCGGGACACGGCCGAGGGGATCGTGCGCTGGAGCTTCGAGGTCCTGGCGGACCAGGGGCGCGGCGGCTTCGCCGCCTCGCAGGACGCCGACGTGGGGCTCCACGACGACGGCGACTACTTCACCTGGACCGTGGACGAGGCGCGCGCCGCGCTCACGGCCGAGGAGTGGGAGGTCGCGCGGCGGCGCTGGGACATCTACCCCGAAGGGGAGATGCCCCACGATCCGGCGAAGAACGTGCTCTGGGTGGCCCGGAGCGTGGAGGCGCTGGCCGAGGAGCTCAAGGTCGATGCGGTGCGGGTGCGGGAGCTGATCGGCGGCGCGGAAGCCAAGCTCCGGGCCGCGCGGGCCGCGCGCACCGCGCCGTTCGTGGACCGGACCGTCTATGTCAGCTGGAACGCGATGATGGCCGAAGCGTTCTTCGACGCGGGGGCGGCGTTAGGCAGGGAGGAGTGCGTCGCCTTCGCGGTGAAGACGTGCGAGCGGCTGTGGGATGAGGCCTTCGTCCCCGGCGTCGGGATGCCGCATCGCGTCGGCGCCGCGGGTACGGCTACCAGCGCCCGCCTCCCGGAAGGCGCGGCTCCCGGCCCCCTCGCCGAAGGTACCGCTCCCCGCTCCCCGCTCCCCGCCGGCCCGTGGCTCCTCGACGACCAGGTGCAGGCCGCCTCGGCGTTCCTCGCCGCCCACGAGCATACCGGCGAGGACCGCTGGCTCTCCCGCGCACGCGAGCTGATGGACCTCGTGCTCGCCGGGTTCCAGGACCAGGCCGGCGGCGGCTTCTTCGACACGCGAGACGCCTCGGGCGCGGGATTCCTCACCACGCGCTCCAAGCCGATCCAGGACGCCCCGACGCCGGCCGCGAATGCGGTCGCCGCGCTGGTCCTCCTCAAGCTGCAGACGATCACCGAGGAGGAACGCTACCGGCTCGACGCGGAGCGCACCCTCGAGGCGTTCGCCGGGACCGCCGAGCAGTTGGCGCTGCACGCCAGCTCCTGGTTCCGGGCCCTGGACTGGCTGGTGGCCGGCGGGTGTCGGATAGTAGTAGCTGATACTACTACTACACAGGCTCTTCGGCGGGAGGCTCTGGCGCGCTACCGGCCCCGCAAGGCCGTAGCGTCCACGAGCGTGTCGCCGGTGCCGGGCACTCCCCCTCCCGTCGCGCTCGTCTGCGCGGGCACCGCGTGCGCCGCGCCGGTCACCGTGCCGCGAGCATTGGCCGAGACGATGGAGACCTTCGGTCGCGCGGCCGCTCCTCTGGAGAGTTTCGGCCGGGGGGGGTAGCATTCCCCGATGCTCGATGCGGCCAAGAAGTTGCTCGGTGATGAGATCGAGCGGCTCAATCACGAACTGAATGTCACCCTTCCGGCCGCCTTCAAGAAAGCCGTGCAGCTCGGCGACCTGAAGGAGAACGGCGACTACCATGCCGCGAAGGAGCGGCAGGGGTTCGTGTCGGCACGCCTCAACCACCTGCGGTCGCGGCTCGCCAAGATCAACTCCATCGACCTCGCCAAGATCCCGGTGGACAGCGCCGGCCTCGGCTCGCGGGTGGTGGTCGAGGATCTGGGGTCGAAGAAGCAGGAGCACTTCGAGCTGGTCGTCCCCGACTCCATGGACTTCGACAATCCCGAGCACATCTCCATCGCCTCGCCGCTCGGCCGCGCGATGGTCGAGAAGAAGGCCGGCGACACCATCGTCGTCCAGCTCCCCGGCGGCGTGCGCAAGCTGAAGATCCTCGAGCTCCTGACCTTCCATCAGCAGAACGCGGACCCTGGGGTCCGCGTGAAGGAGATCCCTTGATCAAGCGTTTCTCGTTCGACACCGCCCGCGGCACGTTCGAGGGCGAGCTCTTCCCCAAGGAAGCCCCGGGGACGGTGGCCAACTTCGAGAAGCTCGCCAACTCCGGCTTCTACGACGGCACGCGCTTCCACCGCGTCATCGAGAACTTCGTGGCGCAGGGCGGCGACCCGCTCTCCAAGGACCCCAAGAACTCGCGCGTGGGGACCGGCGGCCCGGGCTACCAGATCAAGTGCGAGACCAAGGGGAACCCGCACAAGCACGAGGCCGGCTCGCTCTCGATGGCGCACGCGGGGAAGGACACCGGGGGCTCGCAGTTCTTCGTGTGCCACGGCGGGCTCAAGCACCTGGACGGCGTGCACACGGTCTTCGGCAAGGTGCAGAGCGGGCTGGACGTGGTCTACCTGATCAAGCAGGGCGACGTCATCAACGCCATCCGCGTCGTCGACGCATGATCGTCCAACTCGCCCTGGTCTGCGACTACGCGCTGATCGACCAGGCGGGCAAGCTGTCGGTGCTGGGCATCTTCGAGCGGATCTGGGTCGAGCGGTTCCCCGCGGTGCATCCGCGGCTCCACCTGGTGCTGCGGCTCAAGGGACGCCGCACCGAGATCGGCGATCACCCCATCGTGATCACGCTCGTGGATGGTGACGGGCGGGAAGTCCTGCGCGGCGACGGCCAGGTGCAGATCGGCGAGCCGCCGGCCGGCATCACCGAGGTCGAGGCGGGCGCGGTGCTCGCGTTCGACGTGCCGCTCGAGCGGCCCGGGACCTACACCTTCGACATCCTGGTAGACGGCGCGCGCGCGGCGCAGGTGCCGGTCACCGTGAGCCAGATGCCTGCCCCCGCGCACCCGCGCTCGCCGAACATCAACTAGCCCCTCTCCACCGCCTCCGCCGTCCGCAACGCCAGCGCGCAGAAAGTGAGCGTGGCGTTGGCGCAGTGCGTGGTCCGTGGCCATCATTAGTCTCACCCCTCACCGGACGCCCCATGACCCGCGCCGACGCCCTCGCCCTGATGCACGAGTACACCCCTTCCGACGCGCTCCGGAAGCACATGTACGCGGTCGAGGCCGCGATGCGCGCCCATGCCCGCAAGCACGGTGAGGACGAGGAGGCGTACGGCCTGGTCGGCCTGCTGCACGACTTCGACTACGAGCGGTACCCTAACGCCGAGCACAGCGCGACGGAGGGGCACCCGGCGGAGGGGTCCCGGATCCTGGCCGAGCGCGGGTTCCCCGAGCCGCTGCGACGCGCCATCCTGGGCCACGCATCCTAGTGTGGGGTGCCGCGCGAGCTGCCGGTCGCCAAGGTGCTGTTCGCGGTGGACGAGCTGTGCGGCTTCCTGGTGGCGTGCGCCCTGGTCCGGCCGAGCCGCAGCCTGGCGGATCTCGAGGTCAGCTCGGTGAAGAAGAAGCTCAAGGACAAGGCCTTCGCGCGGGGCGTGAACCGCGACGAGGTGCGGCAGGGCGCCGAGGAGCTTGGCGTGCCGCTCGATGAGCACATCCAGTTCCTGCTCGAGGCGCTGCGGCCCGTGGAGCGGGAGCTGGGACTCGGCCTGACGGCCTGAAAGTGTCCGGATTGAGAGACTCAACAGCCATCCTGTCCCCTGCGTAATACATCCGGAGAGACGGACGCCGCCCTCGCGCGGCGGGCGGTGGCCGGCGACCGGGACGCGTTCGGAGAGTTGGTGACGCGGTACCAGGCGGCGGTCAGGCGGGTGGCCCGGGCTGTGACCGGGGACACACACGACGCCGACGACGCCGCCCAGGACGCGTTCCTGTCGGCCTTGGACCGGCTCGAGACGTATGATCCGCGCCGGCCGTTCGGTCCGTGGCTGATGCGGATCGCGGCGAACGCGGGGATCGACCTGCTCCGGCGGCGGACCGTGCGCCGGGCCGACGCGCTGGACGAGACGATCGCATCGCGGATCGAGTCGCCGGCGGCCGCGGCGGGGGCGGCGGAGTTGAAGGCGCGTATCGCCGCGGCGCTCGCGGCGTTGCCCGAGCGGCAGCGGATCGCCGTGACGTTGTTCGACCTGGAAGGGTATCCGCACGCCGAGATCGCGATGATCCTCGGTGTGCCGGAAGGCACGGCGCGGTCGGACGTATTCCACGGCCGGCGCGCGCTCAGGAAGGCGCTGGGGATGTACGACCCGGCGAACGAGGAGGACGTATGAAGGACATGCTCGAGCGGCACCTGACACCTGACGACGACGGGCGCGCGTTCACGGACGCCGTGCTGCTCCGCGCGAGCGGCGCGCTGCACCGGCGGCGCGCGGCCGCAGCGCAGTCGCAGGGCGGCACGCTGTGGACGCTGCTCGAGCGCTGGGGGCGGCCGTGGGTGATCGCGATGCTGATCGGCATCGCCGTCGCGGCGGCGGTCCCGGTCCTGCCCGCGGTCCGGGGTACCGGTGAGATGTCGCTCGGCAGCGACGCGCTGCTGGCGTCGACGGCGCCCGACGCGGACCTCGGCTTCTCCATAGGGAACTAGGAGCACGTCATGGAAAACCGGACGAAGGTCTACGCTCTCGGACTCCTCCTGGCGATCGGCACCGCGGGTTTCGCGGGCGGCGCCGCGACCATGAACTACGTGGGCGACCAGCCGCGGCAGCTACGCCGGCAGTGCGCGTACTCGGGGGTGCTCCAGCGCGAGCTGGGCCTGACGGACGAGCAGCGCGACTCGGTGCGCGCCATCTGGCACCGCCACCGCGGCGAGTTCCGCGCCGCGCTGGCGCCGGTGCAGCCCAGGCTCGATTCGATCCGCGCCCAGATACGGAGCGAGCTCACCGCGGTGATGACGCCCGGGCAGCGCGCCTCGTTCGAGGCCTTCCTGGCGCGCGAGCGGGCCGAGCACCAGCGGGCCGACAGCGCCGGCGAGCGGCGGGGGAACGACTGAGATGCG